>NZ_JBEGDO010000010.1:0-165886 GCF_051913525.1 Pseudomonas sp. PKS
AGAGCCTGAACCTGGACATCACCCAGATCAACAGCCTCAACCAGCAAGGGGTGGAAAACCTCAACGAAACCCTGCGTCATTGCGATGCCCTGAGCCAGCAGGCGGGGCGGTTGAAGCAGCTGGTGGGCAGCTTCAGGATCTGAGGCGCGCCCTTCGCGGGTAAACCCGCTCCCACAGGTATCGCGCCGTTCTCAGGTTCGGCGCTGTACCAGGGGGAGCCGGCGCGGCCTCGCCTGCTCCTACCGAATCTGCGAAAAACCCTGTGGGAGTGGGTTTAGCTGCGCAGCAGCCCTTCGTTAGGCCAGCGCCACCTTGCGCGCCTTGCCCCGACGCACCCAGCCCAACAGCACCGCGGCCATCAGCACGAAGCCCAGGTAACCGAAGAAGGGATACACCTCGCCCACCAGGCTGATGAACCCGACCAGGCTGCACACGAACGCAGCCCCCCCGGTGAGCACCGCCCCCCAGCGAAACTTCGTCGTCCCGGCTGGCAACAGACGTGACAAGAAGGAAAACAGCGTCCCCACCGCCGTGTTGACGATCATCCCGAAGATGATCAGGCACATCACCAGCCCCAGCAGCGGCGAAACCTCATTGGCGATCGACAACATCGGCATGGGCAGTTCGGCCACGCTGTCCAGGCGCGACAGCAGCCCCGCGCTCATCACCAACATCAGCCCACCGAGCGCCGCGCCCCCGATAAGACCACCCCAGATGGCAGTCTTCTCACCCTTGGCCGACCCACCGAGAATGGCCAGGATCGGCGCACCGGCCACGATGTTGTAGGACACATACAGGAATGCCCCCAGCAACCAGTGCCGAGTGCCGGCCTCTTGCTGGCTGGCCAAATGGTCGAGTTCGGCGAAGCTCTGCTCGCGCGAGAACACGGCATACAAGGCAATCGCCGAGGCCACCAGAATCAACAGCGGGGTGATGGCGCCAATGGCGACGATCACCTTCTGCACATCCAGGCACACAATGGCCACCACCAACACCGTCACCAGCACACTGCCCGCCAGGGCCGGCACGCCGAACTGCTGCTCAAGCAATGCGCCACCGCCAGCCAACATGACCACGGTGACGGCAAACATGAAAAAGGTGATCAGCCAATCGACGAACCACCCCAGGTGACGCCCGCAAATGGCCTGGATCACGTCCTTGTGGGACGTTGCCTGCTGGCGATTGCCCAGCCCCGCCAGGGCCATGCCCAGGAAGGTGAACAACGCGGCGCTG
Source organism: Pseudomonas sp. PKS (assembly GCF_051913525.1). Classification (NCBI taxonomy): domain Bacteria; kingdom Pseudomonadati; phylum Pseudomonadota; class Gammaproteobacteria; order Pseudomonadales; family Pseudomonadaceae; genus Pseudomonas; species Pseudomonas sp. PKS. The sequence continues at coordinate 1,234 of NZ_JBEGDO010000010.1, forward strand.
ACCAACGCCCCGACCAGGCCCCAGACGCCGAAATCGACGAAGAACAGCAACAGTTCCCGTCCGGACGCGAAGCCCGCCCCCACGATCACGCCGATGAAAGCACCGGCGATCTTCAGCTGCTCTTGCATGTGAACCTCTGGCTTTATTGTTGTTGTCGTTCAAAGGGGCGTCGTGCCCCGGCTCGCCTCAGTCCTGCCCGACGAACGCCTGCACTTCGATCTCCACATCCACCCCCAGCGCCAAGGCCGAGGCCACGGTCGAGCGCACCGGCAAGGCGTCGCCGAAGACTTCCTTGTAGACCTCGTTGAAGCCAGCGAAGTGAGCCATGTCCGACAGCCATACCGTGGCCTTCACCACCTGATCGAAGCGCGCGCCACAGGCGGCCAGGCTTTCGCCGATACGCTCGCATACCGCGCGGGTCTGCGTCTGGATGTCGCCGCGGACCACTTCACCGCTGGCGCTCATCGGCACCTGCCCGGACAGGAACAAAAAGCCGCCGGCCTTCACCGCGCGCGAGAACGGGAACGGCAGGCTGCTGGGAAAACGCTGGATGTCATTGCTCATGGGAATCTCCACTCACGGTTGTAGAAAACGGCCCGGAGACAAACGCTCCGGTGAAACGCCCTGCGCCACCAGGCTCGGGCAGAGGGGCATGCCCAGCAGCAGGTCAGCCGCTAGGCGCGACGCACCGGCGGCCGACTGGATGCCATAGCCGCCTTGCGCCGCCAGCCAGAAGAACGCTGGCGTGCGTGGGTCGAAACCAATCACCAGGTCGCCATCGGCGACGAACGAGCGCAGCCCCGCCCAGCTGTGGCTCGGACGACGGATCTGCAGCGTAGTCATGGCCTCGATGTTGTAGATGCCCAAGGCCACGTCCAGCTCCTCGGGCGCGGCATCCTGCGGCTCGACCGGATCGGCGTTGGCGGGCGAACCGAGCAACTGGCCGGCGTCGGGCTTGAAGTAGAAGCTTTCATCGACCCCGATCACCGCTGGCCAACGACCGAAGTCCTGCCCATCCGGGCCCGGGAAGGTAAAGGCACTGCGCCGGCATGGCTGCAGACCGACCTTGGCCACGCCACACAGCTCGGCCACCTGATCGGCCCAGGCGCCTGCGGCATTGACCAACTGCCGGGCTTGCAGATGGCTGCCATCGGCCAGTTCCACCTCCCAAAGGTCGTCGAGGCGATAGGCCCGGGCCAGTTCGGCATTGCAGCGTAGCTCGCCTCCGGCGGCGCGGTAGCCACGCAAGAAGCCCTGGTGCAAGGCATGCACGTCCAGGTCCATGGCACCGGGTTCATGCACCGCACCGACGAGGATGTCCTCACGCAGGCTGGGCACCAAGGCCAAGGCACCCTCACGATCGAGCAAGCTGACGTCGGTCCCGTTGGCCAGGTTCTGTGCGTAGGTGGTCTCGAGCAGTTCGCGTTGCTCGGTGCTGGCGACATACAAGCAGCCGCGTGGTTCGAGCAGTGGATGCTCGCAGAAGCCTGCTGGCGGATGCTCGTAGAACGCCCGGCTGGCGCGGGTCAGGGCCTGGATCTGCGGCGTTCCGTAGGCCTCCATGAACATGGCGGCCGAGCGGCCGGTGGCGTGATAGCCCGGCTGCATTTCCCGTTCGAGCAGCAGTACCCGGCCCTGGTCGGCCAGGCGGTAGCCCAAGGAGGCACCGGCAATGCCCGCGCCGATGATCAGGGTGTCGTAGATCTGTGCCATGGGCGCTCCTGTCGCGCAAATTATCATTTATGAGAATTCTAATATATGAGAATTTCGGTTCGCGCAAGTGTCCAAGGTAAGATGCCGACCAAAGCCGCACACGAGAGCCCCGATGCCCGAAGACCGCACGTCCGCCACCCAGCGCCCTGGCGCCCTCCCCCTGCTCGACCGCGCCGAGGTCGGCGCGCGCCTGCGCCAGGTCCGCAAGGCGCAGCACATGACGCTCAAGCAGTTGTCGGCGCTCAGTGGCGTACCGGTCTCCACCTTGTCGAAGATGGAACTGGCGCAGGTCTCGGTGAGCTACGAAAAACTGGCTGCCGCCGCCCGCGCCCTGAAGCTGGATATCGCCCAGCTGTTTCGTGCCAGCGGCCCGGTGGATACGCCAGTGCCGGCGACCGTGGTGGTCGATTCACTGCCTGCGGCCCCCGGTTACTCCACCGGCACCTATGACTACCATCCCATCGCCGGCGCCTTCCCCGAGCGCCGCATGACGCCCGCCTACGCCCGCATCATTGCGCGCGAACGTGGCCAGTTCGATGACTTCATCCGCCACCCGGGTCAGGAATTCGCCCTGGTGCTCAGCGGTCGCGTGCGCATCCTGTTCGAAACGGGTGAAGCGGTGAGCATCGGCCCGCAGGAAACCGCCTATTTCGACAGCCAGGTCGGGCATATCTATCTGTCTGAAAGCGAAGACGGTGGGGATGCACAGGTGATGGTGGTCATGACCGATCGATGAACGGGGTCCCGGTTCATCCATCCGGACGAAGAAAAAGGCGCCCAGTTATAACCTAATAACGAACAAGTCTATTCGGTTATAAAAAAACCTTTATGCTGGCAACCATCCGATCACGGGCAAGCTTGGGCGTCGAGTAGCGTATGGATGTAGGTTCTTTTGGTTTCACCATCGCGGGGCTGGTTGTAGGTTTCATCGTTGGCATGACCGGCGTCGGCGGAGGCTCGCTGATGACCCCCATCCTGCTCTGGTTCGGCATCAGCCCTGCCACTGCCGTCGGCACTGACCTGTTGTATGCGGCGATCACCAAGGCCAGTGGCGTCTGGGTCCATGCGCGCAACAAGAACGTCGACTGGAAGATCACCGGCCTGCTGAGCCTGGGCAGCGTGCCCGCGGCAGCGCTGACGCTTTGGTTCCTCCACACCTTGCATGCCGACACCTCCGCGCTCAACGCGGTGATCAAGCAAGGCCTGGCCGTGGTGTTGATCCTCACGGCCCTGGCCATCCTGTTCAAATCCCGCCTGCAGGCCTTCGCCAGCCGCCACGCAGGCGACCACTACCACCTCAGCGACCGCAGCCTCAATACCCTTACCGTGCTCACGGGCGTGGTGCTGGGCGTGATGGTCACCCTGACGTCCATCGGCGCAGGCGCCCTGGGCACCGTGGCGCTGTTCCTGCTGTATCCCTTCCTGGTCACCCGCCGCCTGGTGGGCACCGAGATCGCCCACGCCGTACCGCTCACCCTGGTGGCCGGCCTTGGCCACGCGGGCATGGGCAATATGGACTGGTCGTTGCTGGGCTACCTGCTGCTCGGCTCGCTGCCAGGCATCTACCTGGGCAGCCATCTTACCGGGCGTATTTCCGACCGTTTGCTGCGCCCGTGCCTGGCGGGGATGCTGCTGCTGATCGGCTACAAGCTCGCGTTTTGACAGGATGGGCGCACGTTGCGCCCGTTTCGCAGATTCCACAGACACCCGGCGATATTCGAGGCGCCGGCTAAGCCCTCATCCCAAGCGTAGCCGCCACTTCCCCGCACGGCTCAAGTGCACGCGCGAAAGCGCTGGCACGTCGATAAGCGCAAAGGCCGCCAGCGGACAGCCAAGCACATGCACCATCGCCGCCCGCATCACCAGCGGATGCGTCACCGCCACCCACGCTCCCGGCGTATCGAACGCCTCCAGCCAGGCCGCGACGCGCTGGCACAGATGCGCGACGGACTCACCGCCAGGGGGCGCACAGTGAGGGTCTTGCAGCCATTGAGCCAAGGCTTCTGGCTGCTCGGCCTGCAACGCTTTGAGCGTCACACCTTGCCAGGCCCCCATGTCGCAGTCCGCGAGGGCGGGCTCGACAACCGAGCCCGCCCCCAGCCCTGCGCAGGTCTCTTGCGCCCGGCACTCCGGCGCACTCAGAAAACCGTTGCAAGCTGGAAGCGAGGGCCATTCAGCCACCGGCAAAATGCGCTCGTCAGGGCTGGGGAAATACCCGACCTTCTGGGCCGAGGTCAGGGCATGGCAGATGAGGGTCAGGCGCGCGGCTTTCACCAAGGGCTCTCGTCATGAGGTGGGCCAGGTAGCCTATCAGACAAATGCCTGCCCCAGCCCCCACAGCGGCAGCAGCCCCACCAGACAGACCGACACGCGTGGCCAGTAAGGCAGCAGCATCACCAGCAACACCGCCGCCAGAGAGATCATCCCGAACCAGGCCACCGGCCCCATGGCCCACCCCCACGTCTGGGCGCACAACAGCAGGCTGGCCAACAACCCTGCCCAACCGCCCCCTCGCAAGCCCAGGCGCAGCCTGCGGGGACTCGCGCGCCCCCACACCTGCTTGGAGTGTCGCTCCAGCCCCTGGCACAGGCCTGTCATGCCGGCGTAGGCGAACAGCAACGCGCCGAGAATCATGCTCGTCATCCTTCAGCCCCCACGGTCCGCCCTGCCTTCGCCTTGACCGGAGCTGGCGTGGCGCGCGCAACACGCAAGGCCGCCAGGGCCAGTCCCACGCCCAGCACCACGCCAGTCACCTCCACGCCCAGCCGCATGTGATCCGCCGTGCCGGTAGATGCCCCCAGCGCACCCAGCCCCATGCACAACAGCGCCGCCGCGCTCAACTGCTCGACCCAGGCGCGCTGGGCCGGGCGCAAGCCGGCATGCAGCAGGGCCAGCAACCAGCCGGCAAAGAACACCCGCACCTCCCAGGCTCCGCGCTGGGCCAGTTCGACCGGCAACAGGCGGCTGGCCCACAACAAACCGGCGCAGGCCAGCAACAAGCCGCTGATGAACCCGACGTTGCACACCTCGGCCAGCCGATACCAGCGGCGCGCCGAGGCCGTTGCGTCGGTGTACTTGCGCCCACGCTTGATGCAAAACAGCACCAGGCCGCTGGCAATCATCGCGCAACTGACCACGCCACAAACGAAGTACAACCAGCGCATGGGGTAGCCGCCGAACTGGGCGAAGTGCAGGCCGATCATCACCCGCTGGGTCAAGGGCGCCGGACGCAGTTCAGGTACATCACTGAGCAATTGACCGCTCACCCCGTCGAAGACCATGGCCTGGCCCTTGGTCAGGGCAATGCGGTTGCCAAGCTCGGGACGGATCTCGATCCGAGCACCGGTGGTGTTCGGATGACGGATGTTCAGCCCTCCGATCGGCCCCAAACGCGCCTGGGCCTGGGCCAGCAACGGGGCGATCTCGACCAGCTCCGCCGGCTGCCTGGCCACGCGCTGCAGCGCCTCCTGGCGGCCATTGCCCTGGGCCTGGAAGTAGGCACGAGGGTCGCCCTCGAACAAGGCATCGATCCCGGCCGGGATGTACATCAGCATGAAGATCACCAACCCGGTGTAGGTGATCATCAGGTGGAACGGCAACAACAGCACCGCGCTGGCGTTGTGAAAATCCAGCCAGGACCGCTGTCCCTTGTTCGGGCGAAAGGTGAAGAACTCCTTGAAGAGCTTCTTGTGGATGACAATGCCAGTGACCAGCGCCGCCAGCATCACCAGGGCCAACGCACCGACCACGAAGATGCCCCAGTTGCGCGGCAAATCCAGCGTGAAGTGAAAGCGGAAGAAGAAGTTGCCGCCGACGCTGTCACGCACGTTGATCGGCTCGCCCGTCTGTGGGTCCAGTTGCACGCCGACGCCATGACGCCGGTCGCCGGTGGACACCCGCAGGCCCGGCGAGCGCTCGGTCGGCAGGCTGATCCCCCAGTTGTCGGCCTTCGGCGCGTGGGCCTGCAGGTAGGCAATTGCACGCTCGGCGGCATCGGCCTGAGACACGTCACTGGCAGCGATCTCCGGCTGCATCCAGTGGCTGAGCTCCTTATCGAACACCGCCAAGGTGCCGGTGACGAAAATGGCGAACAGCAACCAGCCGAAGACCAGCCCGGCCCAGGTGTGCAGCCAGGACATGGATTGGGTGAAGCTGTTCTTCATGTCAGCCATCCCATCGCCTGGGGCCAGAAGCCCACCAGCGCCAGAGGCGCGGCCAGCCCCAGCGGCGTCCAGGCACGCAGGGCGTCGCGGCTGGCGAAGGCCCAGAGGATCGCAGCGGTGTAGAAAATGAACGACGCCAGCGTGGCGACGATCACTGCATCGCCCGGCGCCATCGGTAATAACCGCGCCAGGCAAGCCGTGGCGGCGTAGGTGAAGGCGTAGCCGCCGAGCAGTGCGGCGGCGCTGCGCGAGAGAATGGCCAGCCCGATGGGGTGGGTGTTCATCAATAGCTCCTAAGGACGCTCAGGTCGGTGTGGGACTGACGCCCCGCGAGGGGGCCGCACAGCGGCCCTCTTGCGTATCAGAACGAGATATTCAGCGCCGCGAACACCGCACGCCCTGGCTGGTTGTAGGTGTTGGCCCCCGAGCTGCTGGCGTTGCCGCCGCGCAGGATCTGCTTGTCGAAGACGTTGTTCACGCCCACGCGCACGTCGTAGTTGGCGTTGAATGTGTAGCCTGCGCTCACATCCACCAGGCCGTAGGCGTCCACGTCCTGCTGGGCAGTTTTGTCGTAGTCCTGTTGAGTGCGGTAGTTGTAGGTCGGCGACTTCTGCTTGCCAAAGTAGGTACCCGCCACCTGGAACGACAGCTTGTCGGTCGCGCGCCAGTCGAGGGTGCTGTTGATGGTGTACTCGGGAATCACCGACAGCGGCTCGCCGGTGTCACGGTTGTCGTTGTCGAGCATCCAGGTCAGGTTGGTGTTCCAGTCCAGGCTCGGCGTCAGCGCCATGAAGACGTTGCCTTCGATCCCTTCCACACGCGCCTTGCCGGCGTTCTCCCACTGGGTCACGCGGCGCCCGCCATTGATGTCGTAGACCACGTCAGTGCCACCGATGATCTTGTTCTGGTAATCGTTACGAAAGTATGTCGCGCTGGTGCGCCAGGTGCCACGGTCGTACAGCAGGCCGATTTCCTTGTTGACGCTGATCTCGGGCTTGAGGTCGTCGTTGCCCTGCAGGTAGCAACCACCGGAGTTGCTCTGCTGCGTGCTGCAACCGTTGCCGCGGCTATAGAGCAGGTAGTTGGGGTTGGACTGGTACAGGTTCGGGGTCTTGTACGCCCGGGCGATGCCGCCTTTGACACTCAGCGCATCGGTGAGCTTGTGCGACAGGTTCAGGCTCGGGCTGAAGTTGTCACCGAAGGTCTCGTGATGATCGAAGCGCAGGCCCGGGGTGATGGTGGTGTCGCCGACGATGATGTTGTCTTCGACGAACAACGCATAGCTGCGGGCGGTCATCTTGGTGTCGCTGCGGTCGAAGCCGATGATCGTGTTGTCGCCAGCGCCGCTGGGGTCGAAGCTTTGCGGACGGAACGAGCCCTGGTCGTTGAGCGACTCATAGAGGTACTCGCCACCGAGGGTCAGCACATGCTCGGTGCTGCCCATGGCGAACGGCAGGTTCACTTCGCTGCTCAAGCGTGTGTTGCGCAGGCGCGACATGGCCGAGCCGGCATCGTTGGGCGCCCCCTCGACGCTGCCGGCCAGGCCTTCGTTCAGGCGCCAGTTGCGCACGTACTCGTAGGCCAGGACGGTCTTGCTGGTCCCCCAGGTGAAGTCGCCCAGGTGGGTCAGGTCATAGGTGCCGCGCTGCATGACGTTGGTTTCATGGCCATACAGCTCGGACATCAGCTCCAGGTTGCCCCCTCCGTTACTGTTCATGGTATCGCCGGCAAAGAGGTTGCCCTGGCGGCTGTAGCCGGCGCTGACTTCAAGGCGGTGCTCGTCGTTGAGTTTCCAGCTCAACAGGCCATTGATGTCCTTGTTGCGCACCCCTTCCCGGCCGGCCACCAAGGCACTGTTGGCGTGATCGGCGTTGATGTCCAGGTCGTCGGCATCGGTCTTGGCCAGGCCGCCATAGAGGCGAAAACCCAGGTTCTCGGTCAGGCCACCGCTGAGGTTGAAGTTGGCCCGACGGCTGGCGCCTTCTGCACTGTCCTCGGGCAACTGGGTGAACAGGCTGACGTTGCCCTTGAATGCTTCGGTGGGGCGCTTGGTGATGATGTTCACCACACCGCCCATGGCACCGGAGCCATAACGCGCTGCGGCCGGGCCACGAAGGATTTCGATGCGCTCGACGGCCTCGGCCGGCACCCAGTTGGTCTCGCCACGGGTGTCACGGTCGCCGTTCCAGCCGTAACGCACCGAGTTGCGGGCGCTGGAGGGCTTGCCGTCGATGAGGATGAGGGTGTTTTCCGGGCCCATGCCGCGCAGGTCGATCTGGCGGTTGTTGCCACGCGCGCCGCTGGCGCTGTTGCCGGTCAGGTTTACGCCAGGCTCGCGGCGGATGAGCTCGGACAGGTCATTGGCCGGCGGATGACGCTTGATGTCCTCCTCGGTGATGATCGACGAACCCAGCGCCTGACGAGCCTCGCGCTCGGCGGTGACCAGGGTGTCCTGGATCACCAGCGCATTGCTGTCGATCGGCACTTCCAGCACCTCACCGGCAGGCTTCTCCTCGGCCTGGGCCGCGGTCGCCACCATGGCTGGCGAGGTCAGCGCGACAAAGGCCAGGGCCAGGCTGTTGGGTGAAGTTCTGGGTTGCATGGGGACATCTCCTGCGGTTCATGGGCAAAGGCACGACCCGGCCAGCCAGCCGACGAGCCCTCGCCCACCGACCTTGCAGGCAAATTGCCAGGTCCACAGGGAGGCTGAATATAATGATTCTCAAATGGGTTTAAATCTTATTTACGAAATTTACAGATTGCCGAGGAACGTTCAAATGCCGCAGCCAATGGCTCTACGACGGGATAATCCGCTCTCCTGAGGAGCATCGCGATAGGCCAGAGCCCAAGGCAAGGTCGTTGCTTGAATATATGAAATTCCATATATTTGTTTTTCCGCATATCTCAATTGATCGTGGTTGCATGCTCATACCGACCCATTTTCCCCAGCGCCTGGCAGACGAAACCGCTAGCGCGCCACCTGCTGCCAAGGAACGTGCACGATGCTAGCTGCCGCCGCCGTCTTTCTGTTCACCTTGATCCTGGTCATCTGGCAACCCAAAGGCCTGGGCGTCGGCTGGAGTGCCAGCCTCGGCGCGTTGCTCGCCTTGCTGGTGGGTGCTGTATCGCTGCAGGACATCCCCACGGTCTGGGCGATCATCTGGAACGCCACCGCCACCTTCATTGCCATCATCATCGTCAGCCTGTTGCTGGACGAAGCGGGCTTCTTCGAATGGGCTGCCTTGCACGTGGCCCGCTGGGCGCGCGGCGACGGGCGACGCCTGTTCATGTTCATCGTGCTGCTGGGGGCGGCGGTATCGGCGCTGTTCGCCAATGATGGGGCCGCCTTGATCCTCACCCCGATCGTCATGTCCATGCTGATGGCCTTGCGCTTCTCCCCCGCCGCCACCCTGGCCTTCGTGATGGCCGCTGGGTTCATTGCCGATACAGCGAGCCTGCCATTGGTGGTGTCGAACCTGGTGAACATCGTCTCGGCCGACTATTTTGGCCTGGGCTTCTCGACCTATGCCTCGGTGATGCTTCCGGTCAACTTGGCTGCGGTGCTCGCCACCTTGCTGGTGCTGTTTCTGTACTTTCGGCGAGACATCCCGGCGCACTATGCGCTCGACGACCTCAAGCCCCCAGCCATGGCCATCCGCGACCGCGCCACCTTCCGCGTCGGCATGTGGGTATTGGTCGCGTTGCTGGCCGGCCTGTTCGTCCTGGAGCCGCTGGGTATCCCCATCAGTGCCGTGGCGGCAGCCTGCGCCGCCGTGCTGTTCATCGTGGCCGCCCGCGGTCATGTGATTGCCACCCGCCGCGTGCTGCGCGAAGCGCCCTGGCAGATCGTGGTGTTTTCCCTGGGGATGTACCTGGTGGTCTACGGCCTGCGTAACGCCGGGCTGACCGACTCGCTCACCACCCTGCTCGATCGCCTGGCGGCCCAAGGCCTGTGGGCCGCCACCCTGGGCACTGGACTGGTCGCGGCACTGCTTTCTTCGGTGATGAACAACATGCCCAGTGTGCTGATCGGCGCCCTGTCGATCCACGCCAGCGAGGCTCAAGGCGTGGTGCGCGAGGCGATGATCTACGCCAATGTCATCGGCTGCGACCTGGGCCCGAAGATCACCCCCATCGGCAGCCTCGCAACCCTGCTGTGGCTGCATGTGCTGGCGCGCAAAGGCGTGCGCATCACCTGGGGCTACTACTTCAAGGTCGGCATCCTGCTGACCCTGCCGGTGCTGCTTGTCACCCTCTCGGCATTGGCCTTGCGGCTAAGCTTCTGAGCCCGAAAGTCCTGCGATGACGCCGGCTCACGTGGCAGCACACCTGCGACTTGGCCACTCACGTTATCTCAATCGCCAGTCCCCATGTCCTACAGTGAATACGGTCGCGTCCATTCGGACGCGGCACGGATTCCGAGGCCTGCGATGCGTGGCGCTGACAACTTCGATTCATCTCCGCCCAGCCGGGCACTCCCCTCCATCCCCCGCAGCGTCTGGGCATTGGGCTTCGTCTCGATGTTCATGGACATCTCGTCGGAGATGATCCACGCCTTGCTGCCGCTGTACATGGTGTCGGTGCTGGGCACATCGGTGGTGGCGGTGGGGTTCATCGAGGGCGTGGCCGAGGCGACGGCGTCGATCACCAAGGTGTTTTCCGGCGCGCTCAGCGACTGGCTGGGCAAACGCAAGCTGCTCACCGTGCTCGGTTATGGTCTGGCAGCCTTGACCAAACCGGTGTTCCCATTGGCCTCAGGCCTGGAATGGCTGACCGCAGCGCGTTTTGTCGACCGTATCGGCAAGGGTATTCGCGGTGCACCGCGTGATGCGTTGATCGCCGATATCACGCCGCCTGGGCTGCGCGGCGCGGCTTTTGGCCTGCGCCAGGCGCTGGACACCGTGGGCGCCTTTCTCGGGCCGTTGCTGGCTATCGCGCTGATGTGGCTGACCGCAAGCCACTTCCAGACAGTGTTCTGGGTGGCGGTGATTCCGGCGTTTCTCGCCGTCTTTGTGCTGATCGCCTTCGTCCGCGAGCCCGAGGCCCCTGCCCATGGGCGGGCGGTGCGCTCGCCATTGGCAGTGGACGAGCTGGCGCGACTGGGCCCGGCGTACTGGCGGCTGATCGGTCTGGTCATGGTGTTCACCCTGGCGCGTTTCAGCGAGGCCTTCTTGCTCCTGCGCGCCCAGGACATGGGCCTGGCGCCACTCTGGGCACCGGCGGTGCTGGTGCTGATGGCCTTGGCCTATTCGCTGTCGGCCTACCCCGCGGGTGCACTGTCGGACCGCGTCGGTCGTCGGGGCGTGCTTATGATGGGGCTGGGCTTGCTGATTGCCGCCGACCTGGCGCTGGCCTTGTTGCCGGGCTGGGCCGGGCTGGCATTGGGGGTGTTGGTGTGGGGGCTGCACCTGGGCTTCACCCAGGGCATCTTCAGTGCCTTGATCGCCGACAGCGCACCGGCGAACCTGCGCGGCACGGCGTTCGGCCTGTTCAATCTGCTGTCGGGTGTAGCCCTGCTGATTGCCAGCGTGATGGCCGGCCTGCTGTGGGATGGCGTCGGCTACCAAGCGACGTTTTTGGTCGGCGCCGCGTTTGCCAGCGCCACCCTCGCTGGGGTGGCGCTGCTACGCGGCGCGAGCGTGGGTTGAGCCCCGCTAAGCCAGTACGTCCTGAGTCGGCTGCTGTTCGAGCAGCGACCAGGCACCCTGCCCGTCCATTTCCAAGCGGTGGGTGTGGAACGTCGCCAGCGTGCTGCGGTGTCCGACACTGACCAGCAAGGTGTCAGGCATTTCGGAGCGCAGCAATGAATACAACGCATGCTCCAGACCTTCGTCCATGGCCGAGGTGGACTCGTCGAGGAACACCACCTGTGGCCGGTTGAACAACAACCGTGCGAAGGCCAGGCGCTGCTGCTCGCCCACCGAGAGAATGTTCGACCAATCGTTGCTGACCTCCAGGCGCTCGGTCAGGTGGGCCAGGTTGACTTGGCGCAGGGCCTGTTGCATGCGCGCATCGTCTGCGGGCGTACCGGGTGCGGGATAGGCAATTGCGGTACGCAAGTCGCCCAACGGCAGGTATGGGCGCTGCGACAGGAACAACGCCTGGTTGCCCAGCGGCCGCCTGACCTCGCCCTCTGCATAAGGCCACAGGCCAGCCAGGGCGCGCAGCAAGGTGGTCTTGCCGCTGCCCGAAGGCCCTTTGATCAACAGCGCCTGGCCGGCACGCAGACGCAGGTCCAGGTCGGCGATCAGCGCATGGCCGTCCGGGCGCAGTACCTGCAAGCCTGCGATATCCAACCCCTGCGCCTGCTCCTGGGTGGTGACCCGCGGTAGCGTGCTGGCCTGTTGGTTGGCGTCGAGAAACCCGGTGAGACGGTCAAGGGTGGCGCGGTATTGAGCGAAAGTGTCGTAGGACTCACGGAAGAACGACAGCGAATCCTGAACCTGGCCGAACGCCTGGGAGGTCTGCATCACATCCCCGAGCTTGATCGCCCCACTGAAGAACCGCGGCGCCTGGAGAATGAACGGAAACACCACGGCGACCTGGCTGATGCCCAGGTTGAAGCCATTGAACTTCAGGCTCCGATAGACCAGCGCCCAGACGTTGACGATCAGCGCGCCAAAGCGTCCCAGCAAGGTCCCCCGCTCGACCTGAGCGCCCTGGTAGAAAGCGATGTTCTCGGCGTTTTCACGCAGGCGCATCAAGGCGTAACGGAAGTTCGCGGTGAGTTTTTCATTCAAGAAATTCAGACGGATCAGTGGCCGCCCGAGGCGAAACGCGATCCACGTGGCGACGATCACATACAGGTACACCGCAAACACCATCGCCCGGGGGATTTCCACCCCACCCAGCGTCAAGGGCGCCGACAGCCCCCACAGGATCGCGGTGAACGCCACCAGCGAGACCAGCGCACTGACAGCGCCCAAGGCCAAGGACACCGAACCTGTGACGAACGCGTTGACGTCCAGTTCGATACGCTGGTCAGGGTTGTCCACCGGCTCGGCGAGAAACCGCCCGCGGTAATAGGCATCGCCCTGCATCCAGTCCGCGGTCAGGCGCTCGGTGAGCCAGACACGCCAATGAATGTTGAACGCCTGGGTAACGTAGTAGGTGAACAGCGAGCGCAGCACATGGATGGTGGCCAGCACCGCGAACACGCCCAGCAGGTACCAGAACGCTGTCTGGTCCAGGGCCTGCAAGGCGCTGTAGAAGCCGTTGTACCAGAACGAGAACAGCACGTTCAGGCGCACCGAGAACAGCGTCAGCACCAGCAACAGGGCAAACACCAACAGCGGGCGCCAGCTGCGCCTGAAACTGAAGTAAGGCCCGGCGAGGGACCAGAATTGACGTCCCCACCGCGTAAAGCGCACCGCCAAGGCGCCAGCGGCGGTGAAACCGATGAGGGTGATGATGGAGGCGATTGCGAGCCAGCTCAGGCTCTCTTGCAGGGCCTGGTGCCAGTTCATGTCCATAGCGGGGTATCCATTGCGAGGTTTTTGCGAGCGTAGCATTCCCCGACGATTTATCTGGCATCCATGACGGACTTTTCATGTTTGCCAGACGCCATCGCGGGACGCGTCGAAGCGCCAAATCACCGCCCCGACGTGCCCCGCGATCGGACTGCAAAGCAGCCCCGCTTGCCTACGGCCTCACGCCGCCTGCTGCAGCGCCTCTTTCACCAACGGATCCACCCCCTCCCCGCCATCAGCCTGCAGCCGCTCCCCCAACTGCCGACGCATCGCCGGCGTCCAGAAGCTCTGCAAATGCTGCCTCACGCCCTGCACTGCCAGCGCCCGGTCAGGCTCGCTGGCAAAGTACTGGGCGATCTGGTTGGCCATCTTGACCAGGCTGTCATGACCGCTCATCGACGCACCTCGGTTTTCTCGGATTTCTCGGCCTGGCGACGCTCCTTGAGCAGGCGTTGTTGCTCGTCACTGAACGCCTGGTAGCGCTTCTGCCATTCCGAGGGCTGGAACACCTTGACCACCTCCACCGCCGTCACTTTGTACTCAGGGCAGTTGGTGGCCCAGTCGGAGTTGTCGGTGGTGATCACGTTGGCGCCGGATTCGGGGAAGTGGAAGGTGGTGTACACCACCCCCGGTGCTACCCGGGAACTGACCTTGGCACGCAGTACGGTCTGCCCTGCCCGGCTGCCCACGCCTACCCAGTCGCCGTCGCTGATACCACGGGCCTCGGCGTCGTTGGGGTGGATCTCCAGGCGGTCTTCGGCGTGCCAGGCGACGTTGCCGGTGCGTCGGGTCTGGGCGCCGACGTTGTACTGGCTGAGGATCCGGCCAGTGGTCAGCAGCAGCGGGAAGCGGCTGTTGACCTTTTCGTCGGTGGGCACGTAGCCGGTGAGCATGAAGCGCCCCTTGCCCCGCACGAACTGGTCGATGTGCATGGTCGGGGTGCCGTCGGGCGCAGCGTCGTTGCACGGCCATTGCAGGCTGCCATGGCGGTCGATCTCGGCATAGCTGACCCGGTGGAAGGTCGGCGTCAGGCGGGCGATTTCGTCCATGATCTCGGACGGATGACGGTAGTCCATCCGATAGCCCAGGGCATTGGCCAGGGCGACGGTGGCTTCCCAGTCGGCCTTGCCGGCCAGCGGGTCCATGACCTTGCGCACCCGCGAGATGCGGCGCTCGGCGTTGGTGAAGGTGCCGTCCTTCTCCAGGAACGAGCTGCCCGGCAGGAACACGTGGGCGAACTTGGCCGTCTCGTTGAGGAAGATGTCCTGCACCACCACGCACTCCATGGCCATCAAGGCCGCGGTCACGTGCTGGGTGTTGGGGTCGCTCTGGGCGATGTCTTCGCCCTGGCAGTAGAGGGCCTTGAAGCTGCCATCGAGGGCCGCCTCGAACATGTTGGGAATACGCAGGCCCGGATCAGGCTGCAGGGTCACGCCCCAGGCCTGTTCGAACTCGGCGCGCACGGTCTCGTTGGAGATGTGCCGGTAGCCCGGCAGCTCGTGGGGGAACGAGCCCATGTCGCAGGAGCCCTGCACGTTGTTCTGCCCCCGCAGCGGGTTCACGCCCACGCCTTCACGGCCGACATTGCCGGTGGCCATGGCCAGGTTGGCGATGCCCATCACCGCGGTACTGCCCTGGCTGTGCTCGGTGACGCCCAGGCCGTAGTAGATCGCCGCATTGCCGCCGGTGGCGTACACGCGGGCGGCTTCGCGGATCTGCTCGGCAGGCACGCCGCACACCGGGCCAAGCGCCTCCGGAGCGTTTTCCGGCAGGCTGACGAAATCACGCCAGCGGGCGAAGTCTTGCGCCTCGCAGCGAGCATCGACGAACGGCTGGTCGACCAGGCCTTCGGTGACGATCACATGGGCCAGGGCGTTGAGCATTGCCACGTTGGTGCCCGGACGCAGTTGCAGGTGCAACTCGGCGCGGGCGTGGGGCGAATCCACCAGATCGATGCGCCGTGGGTCGATGACGATCAGCCGCGCGCCCTGGCGCAGCCGGCGCTTGAGCTGGGAGCCGAACACCGGGTGGGCGTCGGTGGGGTTGGCGCCGATCACGAGGATCACATCGGCCTGCATCACCGAGTCGAAGCTCTGGGTACCGGCGGACTCGCCGAGGGTCTGCTTGAGGCCATAGCCGGTCGGCGAATGGCACACCCGCGCGCAGGTATCGACGTTGTTGTTGCCGAAGGCGGCGCGTACCAGCTTCTGCACAAGGTACGCTTCTTCGTTGGTGCAACGGCTGGAGGTGATGCCGCCGATGGAGTCACGTCCATGCTTGAGCTGGATACGCCGGAACTCGCTGGCGGCATAGTTGACCGCCTCGTCCCAGCTGACCTCTTGCCACGGGTCGTTGATGTGCTTGCGGATCATCGGCTTGGTGACGCGATCCGGGTGGGTCGCATAGCCCCAGGCGAAGCGGCCCTTGACACAGGCGTGGCCGTGGTTGGCGCCGCCGTTCTTGTCCGGGACCATGCGCACCAGTTGGTCGCCCTTCATCTCGGCACGGAACGAACAGCCCACGCCGCAGTAGGCGCAGGTGGTGATTACCGCGCGCTCGGGCTGGCCCAGCTGGATCAGGCTCTTCTCGCTCAGGGTCGCGGTCGGGCAGGCCTGCACGCAGGCGCCGCAGGATACGCACTCGGAGCTCAGGAAGTCGTCACCACCGGCCGCCGCCACGCGGGACTCGAAACCACGACCGGTGATGGTCAGGGCGAAGGTGCCTTGGATATCTTCGCAGGCGCGCACGCAGCGGCTGCAGACGATGCACTTGCTCGGCTCGTAGTCAAAGTACGGGTTGGAGACGTCCTTCTTCTCCTCCAGGTGGTTGGCACCGTCGTAGCCGTAGCGCACCTCGCGCAGGCCGACCTGGCCCGCGACCGTCTGCAATTCGCAGTTGCCGTTGGCCGAACAGGTCAGGCAGTCCAGCGGGTGGTCGGAGATGTACAGCTCCATGACATTGCGCCGCAGATCGGCCAGGCGCGAGGTCTGGGTCCGCACCACCATGCCTTCGCTCACCGGCGTAGTGCACGAGGCCGGGTAGCCGCGCATGCCCTCGATTTCGACCATGCACATGCGGCAAGAGCCGAAGGCTTCCAGGCTGTCGGTGGCGCACAGTTTTGGAATGGTGGTGCCAAGCAAGGCCGCGGCGCGCATCACCGAGGTGCCGGCGGGCACGCTGATCTCACGGCCATCGATGACCAGGCTGACCTGCACGTCGCTTTCGCGGGCGGGGGTCCCCAGGTCGAGGTCGTTGGTGGGGTCGAAGAAATTGATCACTGGGCGGCCTCCGTGGTGGTCAGACCGAAGTCAGCAGGGAAATACTTGAGGGCACTGGCCACCGGGTACGAGGTCATCCCGCCCATGGCGCAGAGTGAGCCGTACTGGAGGGTGTCGCACAGGTCGCGTAGCAACAGCGCCTGGTCTTGGCGCTCGGCCAAATCGGTGCTGGCGATCAGCCGATCCACCACTTCCATGCCGCGGGTCGAGCCGATCCGGCAAGGGGTGCATTTGCCGCAGGATTCCTCGGCGCAGAACTGCAAGGCGAAGCGGGCCATGCTGGCCATGTTCAGCGTGTCGTCAGCCACCACCACACCGCCGTGGCCCAGCATCGCGCCCATGGCGGCGAAGGCCTCGTAGTCCAGCGGCGTGTCGAAGCCACTGGGCGGCACCCAGGCGCCCAACGGCCCGCCCACCTGTGCGGCCTTGAGCGGCCGGCCACTGGCCGTGCCGCCACCGTAGCCCTCCACCAACTCACGCAGGGTAAGACCGAAGGCACGCTCCACCAGCCCACCGTGGCGAATGTTGCCAGCCAGCTGGAACGGCATGGTGCCCAGCGAGCGCCCCATGCCAAAGTCGCGATAGAACGCCGAGCCTTTGGCCAGGATCACCGGCACCGAAGCCAGGGTGAGCACGTTGTGCACCAGGGTTGGCAGGCCGAACAGGCCTTCGAGGGCCGGCAGCGGTGGCTTGGCCCGCACGATCCCCCGCTTGCCCTCGATGGACTCGAGCAGCGCGGTTTCCTCGCCGCAGATATAGGCGCCGGCGCCGACCCGCACTTCCAGGTCGAAGGCCAGGCCGCTGCCGGCGACGTCGTCGCCCAGGTAGCCTGCCGCGCGGGCGATGTCGAACGCGGCGTTGAGCGCATGGATCGCATCCGGGTACTCCGAACGCACATAGATGTAGCCCTTGGTGGCGCCGACGGCCAGGCCGGCGATGGCCATGCCTTCGATCAGCAGGAAGGGGTCGCCTTCCATCAGCATGCGGTCGGCGAACGTGCCGGAGTCACCTTCGTCGGCATTGCAGACCACGTACTTCTGCGCAGCCTGCGCGTCACGTACGGTGCGCCACTTGATGCCTGCCGGGAATGCCGCACCACCCCGGCCACGCAGGCCAGAGTCGAGCACCGCCGCGACCACGTCCGCGCCATCGAGCGCCACCGCCCGGGTCAGGCCTTCGAAGCCCCCATGGGCGCGGTAATCCTCGAGCGACAAGGGCCGGGTGATACCGGCACGGGCGAACAGCAAGCGCTGCTGGGTTTTCAGATACGGGATCTCGGCCACCGGCCCAAGGGCCAGCGAATGGCCAGCAGGCTCGCTCACCAAGGCATCCAGCAGGCTCGGCACATCTTCGGCGGCAACCGGGCCAAAGCCCAAGCGCTCGCCGGCCTGTTCCACTTCGACCAGCGGCTCCAGCCAATAGAGGCCGCGAGAGCTGGTGCGTTGAATATCCACCGGCAGCTGCCGGCGCTCGGCCTCGCGGGCCAGTGCGTCGGCGACCTGATCGGCGCCTACCGCGCGGGCGACCGAATCGCACGGAACGAATAGCTTCAGCATGCTTCTTCCTCCCGGCAGCCGTTGACCAGAGCGCGCAGGCGCTCAGGGGTCAGGCGCGCGTGCAGTTGCCCGTCCAGTTCCAGGGCTGGCGAACAGGCGCACGCCCCCAGGCAATACACCGGCCTCAGACTGATGGCGCCATCGGCGGTGGTGCCGTGATCGTCCAGCGCCAACTGCTCACGCAATTGCGCGGCCAGCGCCTCGGCGCCCCGGCTCTGGCAGGACTCGGCTCGGCACAGGCGCAAGGTATGGCGCGCCGGGGGCGAAGTACGGAAATCGTGATAGAAGCTGATCACCCCGCGCACCTCAGCCAGGCTGAGGTTGAGGGCATGGGCGATTTCAGGGACGGCGACGTCAGGCACGTAGCCTGCGTCTTCCTGGATGGCATGGAGGATCGGCAGCAAGGCACCGGCGGTGTCCTTGTAGCGCTCCAGCACGCGCTGGATCAATGGCAGGTGAAGCGTCTCTTCAGGCATACAGCGGACCTCGGCATCACGGACCGCTGCAGGGCAAGCGTCCGGCGTCTTCTGCTGCGGCGCACCGTCCATGTCACGGTCACATGGTCTCCGGGCGCCCTCCGTACCTAGGCCCTGCGTCTGCGCGCAGTGGGTCCGTAGGCATCCTGCAAGCATGGCACCCCTGGCGCTGGAAGGTTGCGCCCAAGCGACAGGGCTCATTCTGAAACCGACGCGGTGATGGTACGCCTGCGATCGAATCTGCCTGGCGTCTTCCGGCGCCTTGGTTTTCCAAAGCCAAAGCACAACGCCGCCAAGCAGAAGAGCGATTGTCACGCCCAACGCTCTCTCAGCTGGCACTTTGCCGACATTGCATCGGGATGTGGCCTGCACGATTCGAAGCCATGGGAGCGTCAGGCGCTTACATCTGTCACAACAGGTCGGGGAACGCAGCGCCAAGCAGGACGGGATCCTTCAGGATCGATGCACTGCTGGCGATATCCGGGGCCAGCCAACGGTCCTGGGCATAGGCCGGGACCCGTTCGCGCAACAACCGCCAGGCAACGTGGGTACCGGCGCCAAAGCGTTGCTGCTTGAGGAACTCGAACGCTTGGGCCGCCAACAGGTACTCGATGGCGAGGATCTGCGTACAGTTCTCCAGAGCCCGGTGCAGCTTCAACCCGGCATTGGTGCCCATGCTCAAGTGGTCCTCCTGCAGCCCGGAGGTGACGTAGTTGTCGATGACTGCCGGTTGTGCCAGCTGACGGTTTTCCGCACAGAGTGAAGCGGCCACGTACTGGACAATCATCATGCCCGAATTGACACCCGGTTGGCTGACCAGAAAAGCCGGCAAACCGCTTACCAACGGGTTGATCAGGCGATCGAGACGACGCTCGGCAATGGCCCCGATCTCGGCCACCGCGATGGCCAGCAAGTCGGCCGCCATGGCCACGGACTGGCCGTGCGGGTTGGCCTGGGAAACCACCCGGTACGACTCGGGTGTACCCAGCAACATCGGGTTGTCGGTAGAGGAGTTGAGTTCGGTCTCGATCTGCCGCGCCGCGTGTGCCAACTGATCGCGCGCGGCGCCATGCACCTGCGGAATCGAGCGAATGCTCAAGGCATCCTGGGTGCGAATGCCACGGCTGCTGGCAATGATCTCGCTGCCGTCCAGCAGGCGGCGCAAGTTGCTGCCCACACGCTGCATGCCCGGGTGCGGTTTCATCGCGATGATTTCAGGGTCGAAGGCATCGAACTGGCCACGCAGGGCCTCGAAGCTCATGGCGCCGATAACATCGGCCCATTGGCTCAAGCGCGTGGCGTCGTCCAGGGACAGGCAGCTCAGGCCGGTCATGCACGGGGTGCCGTTGACCAGGCACAGGCCATCCTTGGCTCCCAGTTTCAGCGGTGACAGGCCGACCTCGGCCAAGGCTTGCTGCGCCGGCACGATCTGGCCACGGTAGCTGACCTGGCCGACGCCCAACAAGCTGATACTGATATGGGCCATGTGGGTCAGGTAGCCCACCGACCCCTGTTTCGGCACCTGCGGGGTGATGTGCTGGTTGAGCAGCGTCAGCAGCGCCTCGACCACCTTGCGCTGCAAGCCGGAACGGCCCTGGCAGAAATTGATGATCGCCGCGCACATGATCGCCCGGGTCTGTTCGTCCGACAGCGCCGTACCCACGCCACAGGCATGGCTGAGCAAGGTGTTGCGCGACAGCTGGCTGAGTTGTTCGTCCTGCAACGACACATTGCACAGGGCGCCAAGCCCGGTATTGACGCCATAGGCGCGCTCACCGCTGGCAACGAT
The DNA here is from genome assembly GCF_051913525.1 of Pseudomonas sp. PKS. Classification (NCBI taxonomy): domain Bacteria; kingdom Pseudomonadati; phylum Pseudomonadota; class Gammaproteobacteria; order Pseudomonadales; family Pseudomonadaceae; genus Pseudomonas; species Pseudomonas sp. PKS. The sequence continues at coordinate 21,678 of NZ_JBEGDO010000010.1, forward strand.
GCGCTGGACGATCGCCTGGGCGTTCTCGATCCGCGCCCAGGCCGACGGGGCCAGCTCAAGCTTCGCCCCATGCCGCGCCACGGCTACCACATCCTGCCAGCGCATTGGCGCTTCGGCGATGATGACTCTTTCGGCAATCGACATACACGCGGTTCCTTAAAGCGAAGCTACGCGGCGTTGCACGAAACGATCGACGTATTCGTCCGCAGGCTGGTAGAGGATTTCCTTCGGTGTGCCGACCTGGATCAGGCGACCGTCCTTGAGAATGGCAATCCGGTTGCCGATACGCACCGCTTCGTCCAGATCGTGCGTGATGAAGACGATGGTCTTGTGCAGGGTTTTCTGCAGCTCAAGCAACTGGTCCTGCATTTCGGCGCGAATCAGCGGATCGAGCGCACTGAAGGCTTCGTCCATGAGGATGATGTCGGTATCGGCGGCCAAGGCTCGGGCCAGGCCGACGCGTTGACGCATGCCACCCGACAACTGATGCGGGTACGATTTTTCGTAGCCCTTGAGGCCCACGGTGTTGATCCAGTGCAGCGCTCGCTCAGCGCACATGGCCTTGCTCTCACCACGGACTTTCAGGCCATACGCGACGTTGTCCAGCACGGTGCGGTGCGGCAACAGGCCGAAGCTCTGGAACACCATGCTGATCTTGTGCCGGCGGAATTCGCGCAGGGCTTGCATGTCGTATTGCAGGATGTTCTCGCCATCGACCAGGATCTCGCCGCTGGTCGGCTCGATCAGGCGGTTGAAATGACGCACCAGTGTCGACTTGCCCGAACCCGACAGCCCCATGATCACGAAGATCTCGCCGCTGCCAATGGACAGCGAGAGATCGTTGACCCCGACCACGCAGCCGGTTTGGGCCAGCACCTGATCCTTGGCTTTTTTCTGGCGGATCATTTGCAGGGCGTCTTCGGCGCGAGCACCGAAAACCTTGAAGACATGCTTGACTTCGATCTTGTTCATCATCTGCTTGTCGCTCATTTGCCCACCCCATGCCGTGGCCGGCCATAGGCCTGGGTAATACGGTCGATCACGACCGCCAGAATCACGATGGCCAGGCCCGCTTCGAGGCCGCGGCCCACGTTCAGGGTCTGGATGCCGACCAGCACATCTTCACCCAAGCCACGAGCACCGATCATCGAGGCGATGACCACCATCGACAGGGCCATCATGGTGGTCTGGTTGATCCCGGCCATGATGCTCGGCAATGCCAGTGGCAACTGCACGCCGAACAGTTGCTGCAGGCGATTGGCACCAAAGGCATTGATCGCCTCCATGACCTCGCCGTCCACTTGGCGAATGCCTAGATCGGTCAGGCGAATGAGCGGCGGAGCGGCATAGATGACGGTGGCAAAGATCGCCGGCACCTTGCCCAGGCCGAACAGCATCAGGACCGGAATCAGGTACACGAAGCTGGGCATGGTCTGCATGATGTCGAGCAATGGCATCAGCACCGCCCGCAACCGATCGTTACGCGCCGAAAGGACACCCAGCGGAATGCCGACCAGGACCGAGATCAGCGTGGCCACCAGCATCAGCGCCAAGGTCTGCATCAGCTTGTCCCACAGGCCTACCGCACCGACCAGGAACAGCAAGCCGACGATCACCACCGTGGTCACGACTTTACGGGTGGAGTGCCAGGCAATGCCCGCGACGATGGCCAGGACCAGCCACCAAGGAGTTGCGCGTAGCAGGCCTTCGAGGTTGACGATGGCCCACAACAGGGTGTCGGAAATGTGCCGGAACACATCACCGTAGTTGCTTACCAGCGCATCGACCCAGCCATTGACCCAGTCGGCAATGGAAAACGTGAAGTTTTTCGGAAACATGGAATTGTCTCGAGCAAGTGCATGGAGCGGACCGTCGCGTGGCCTGTCCGGCAGGAGCCGGACGACCCCACAGGCTCAGAGTGCTGCGCCTACCTTTTTGGCAGCGTCTTCGCTGACCCAGCTGTGCCAGATTTCGGGGTGTTCCTTGAGGAACAACCTGGCCAGCTCGGGCGACTCGATACGGTCCTTGCTCATGCGCGCCAGGTTCTGGTTCAGCAGGTCGATCGGCAGATTGATCTTTTCGAGCACCGCCACCAGTTCCGGCGCCTGCTCGTGGAAGGCCTTCGACACCCCAACCTTGATGGTCACGGATTTATCCACACCGGGTTGCTCGTCCAGCTTGACCAGGTCGGCCTGGCCCATCAGCGGCGTCGGCGACCAGTAATAAAACAGGATCGGCTCGCCACGCTTGTAGCTCGACAGAACGGCGGCATCCAGTGCCGGGCCGGTGCCCGGGCGGAAATTGGTATAGGCGTTTTCCAGACCATAGCGCTTGAGCATTTCGCTGTTGTCCAGCTCACAGGTCCAACCAGCCGGGCAATTGTAGAAACGCCCCTTGTCCGGCTCCTCCGGGTCCTTGAAGACCTGGGCGTATTGCTTCAGATCGGCGATGCTCTTGAGGTTAGGCGCCTTGGCTTCGAGATTGCGCCCGGCATCGCCTTCGATCACATAACGCGGCACATACCAGCCTTCGACCGCACCAACCACCGGCGAGCCGATGCCGACGACCTTGCCGGCCGCCGCAGCCTTGTTCCAGACCTCGCTGCGCCCTACCCACTCTTCAGCAAACACCTGGATATCGTTGCTGCTCAGGGCGTTTTCCATGGAAATGGAATTACCCGGCAGGCTGTCGGTATCACAGCCATAACCATTTTTCAGCACGAACTGCATCACGTCGGTGAGCAGCATCCCGCTTTCCCAGTTCAAGCCGGCGAATTTCACCGGCTTGCCAGACTCGCACCAGCCGGCCGCCTGGCTGACGCCAGCAGACGCCAGCAGCCCGAAAGAAAGTGTCGTAGTCAGCAGAGCCTTTGTAATTGTCATTGTGACGCTCCCAAACAAGAACATTGATTGCAGTAGTCGAGGGCATCCGGCCCAGAGAGGGACGCCAGACTGGCTGACGAGCCTTGCCTTGGTGAGCACTGCGCGGGAGAAATATTTCATAACCTAAAAAAAGGATAAAATAATAAGTACTGATGCATCACAAAGGTAAAACCTATGAAGTTCACACTGCGGCAACTTCGCTATGCGCTCGCAGCGGCCAAGCACGGAAACCTGACCACTGCCGCCATGGAACTTCATGTTTCACAACCCTCCATCTCGGCGGCCATCACCGAACTGGAGGAGGTCCTGGGGCAATCCATCTTCATACGCCAACGTGGCCTTGGCATATCGCTGACCCCTTTCGGTCGTACCGTCATGGTCCAGGCCCGTCGCGTTCTGGCAGAAGCTCAGACCTTTGCCGAGATCAATACCAATGCAGGCGAGTGCGTCGGGGAATTGGTGGTGGGATGCTTTGAAGACCTGGCGCCCTACTGCCTGCCACAAATTGTGCGACGGATGCAGGAGTCCTGCCCAAGGGTCACTGTCGATATGCGCGATGGCAGCTTTGATTATGTTGGCAAGCGGCTGGCTGAGGGGGCGATAGAGTTGGCAATCACCTACGACCTGGGTTTACCGCCGAACACTCAATGCACTCAACTGTGTCAGTTGACCGCTCAGGTACTGCTGTCGGCCGATCACCCACTGGCCAAACAGTCGCGTGTCAGTCTCAAGGCGCTGTCCGAATACACCTTGGTCGTCACCGATCAGGCCCAAAGTTGGCAGCATGTGCTAGACCTGTTCAGCTTTTACGATCTGTCACCCGCGGTCGTGCACCGGGTGCGCACGTTCGAGTTGCAGCGTAGCCTCGTCGCAAATGGGTTTGGCGTTGCGCTGATCTACACCCGGCCGTTTGGTGACCGCAGTTATGACGGTCAAGCGCTGGTATGTCGGCCGACCGAGGAAAAACTGCCAACGCATAGCATCGTGCTGGCGCATGATCAGCGCTATCCGCTGACGCCTTCGGCTGAGGCATTCAAGGAGTTGGCGGTGGCCTGGTTCGCGGAAAGACCGTCGTTTGCATCCGAATGAACAACGGGTGGGCAAGCCCTGATTGGTCGATGGCCTACCTTAAGTAAATCACTGCTCGCGTCCACCGGCACCTGCAAAGACACGTCAGAGACAACCACTCCGCCAACCCGGTCTCCCGTCGCTTCACCAAGCCTGCTTGCGGGCGAACGCCTGGGCTTCTTGGTAGACTAGGGCACCGTTTTTCTCGAGGCGGAACTGGACGGTATAGCTCACCGTGCCATCGGCCTTTTTCCTTGCTCTGATCGTTGCCCTATTTTCGGTGGTACAAGCGCGTTTGGCAGTGGTACATCCCACCATTGTCACACCCAAAACGCCCTCAAACCCCGGAAGATGGTACAAAATGCGTAGACCAGAATGCCCTTAGAAACAGCCTTAACACCACAAACCACACGCCCCGAGCCCTCTCGGCGATTTAGCGTTGCACCGATGATGGATTGGACCGATCGCCATTGCCGGTTCTTCCTGCGCCTGCTCTCCAAGCACGCCCTGCTCTACACCGAAATGGTCACCACCGGTGCGCTGCTGCACAACGATGCCCATCGCTTCCTGCGCCATGACGACACCGAGCATCCGCTGGCCTTGCAACTGGGCGGCAGTGTGCCGGCGGAACTGGCGGCGTGTGCGCGGCTGGCCGAGAATGCGGGCTACGATGAGGTCAACCTCAACGTCGGCTGCCCGAGCGACCGGGTGCAGAACAACATGATCGGCGCCTGCCTGATGGGGCATCCGGCGCTGGTAGCCGATTGCGTCAAGGCCATGCGCGATGCGGTGGCTATTCCGGTCACGGTCAAGCACCGCATTGGCATCAATGGCCGTGACAGCTACGCCGAACTGTGCGATTTCGTGGGTCAGGTGCGTGACGCGGGTTGCCGCAGCTTCACCGTGCATGCGCGTATCGCCATCCTCGAAGGCCTGTCGCCCAAGGAAAACCGCGAGATCCCGCCGCTGCGCTATGACGTGGCCGCACAGCTCAAGGCCGATTTCCCGGATCTGGAGCTGGTGCTCAATGGCGGTATCAAGACGTTGGAAGAATGCCATGCGCACCTGCAGACCTTCGACGGCGTGATGCTGGGCCGCGAGGCCTACCACAACCCCTACCTGCTGGCCGAAGTGGACCAGCAGCTGTTCGGCAGCACCGCCCCGGTGGTCAGCCGCAGCGAGGCGCTGGCGAAGCTGCGCCCGTACATCATCGCGCATCTGCAAAGCGGCGGCGCCATGCATCACATCACCCGCCATATCCTCGGCCTGGGCCAGGGTTTCCCTGGCGCCCGACGTTTCCGCCAACTGCTGTCGGCGGACATCCACAAAGCCCCGGAGCCCCTGGCGATCTTCGACCAGGCCGCCGAGCTGCTGCAAGGCCGCTGAGGGAACCCCCGGCGCGCTTTCGACTCGAACCTTCATTCCCTCGCCCAACCTGCCCCGCCGGCCCTTGAGTGGCCGTCGGGGCTCGGGTAATGTCGAGTCATTGCACAGGACAGAGCACGCCCATGACCTCCAAGCTGGAACAACTCAAGCAGTTCACCACCGTGGTCGCCGACACCGGGGACCTGGACGCCATCACCCGCCTCAAGCCGGTCGACGCCACCACCAACCCATCGTTGCTGCTCAAGGCCGCGGCGATCCCGGGTTACGCGGACCTGCTCAAGCAGGTCAAGAGCGATGCCAAGGGCAATGTGGACCTGGCCTGCGACAAGTTTGCCGTGGCCGTGGGCTCGGGCATCCTCAAGGTCATTCCCGGGCGTATCTCCACCGAGGTCGACGCTCGCCTGTCGTTCGACGAACCCGCACTCCTGGCCAAGGCCCGCCAACTGATCGGCCTGTACGAGCAGGCCGGCGTGCCGCGTGATCGCGTGTTGATCAAGCTGGCCTCCACCTGGGAAGGTATCCGCGCCGCCGAGAAGCTGGAAAAAGAAGGCATCCAGACCAACCTGACCCTGCTGTTCTCCTTCGCCCAGGCCCAGGCCTGCGCCGATGCCGGGGTGTTCCTGATTTCGCCGTTCGTGGGCCGCATCTACGACTGGTACAAGAAAAGTACCGGCAAGGAGTATGTCGGCGCCGAAGACCCAGGCGTGCAGTCGGTGACGCGGATCTACAATTACTACAAGGCCAATGGCTACGACACGGTGGTGATGGGCGCAAGCTTCCGCAACATCGGCCAGATCGAGCAACTGGCCGGCTGCGACCGCCTGACCATCAGCCCCGAATTGCTGCAGCAACTGAGCGATGACCAAGGCCAACTACCGCGAATCCTCAAGCCAGGCAACGCCGGCGAGGCCAAACAGCATCTGAGCGAAAGCCAGTTCCGCTGGGCGATGAACGAAGACGCCATGGGCACCGAGAAACTGGCCGAAGGCATCCGTCAGTTCGCCCGTGATCAGGAGAAGCTGGAAGCGTTGATGGCTGAAAAAGCCTGATACACATTCTGGTTGCCCTACGGGCGGGAGATGCCGAGCATTTTCCGCCCGTTTTCATTTGCGGCACCTTCAAACTGCTTTGCCCGCCAGCGCCTGGGCACACACGACTGAAAACCAATCGATGCCACCGAACACCGCACTTCCCCCTGTCCTTGCAGGCCCCGTCCTGCGCCGGCTGGAGCCTCAACGCCTGGCAATCTGGCTGGTCGCCACACAGCCGCTTCGCCCCACGTTCGTTCTCGATGCGCCATCCGTCACGACAAGCCTGGCCTGCGAGGTGATCCCCATCGGCACGCAGGCCTTCGTTCACCTGCTGGATATCCACTTCGACCAGCCACTGCCGTACAACACCGCCATCCCCTATGACCTGTTGCTCGATGATGGCCAGGGGATCGCCGACTGGGCTCCTCACCTGCTCTACCCCGGTAGCCAACGCCCAAGCTTCGTGTTGCGTGAACGCCTCGAGCAGTTGCTCCATGGCTCCTGCCGCAAGCCTCACTACCCGGCTGCCGATGGCCTGCTGTGCGCGGACCGCCTCCTGCAGCAGTGCCAGCAACCCGAGGAGCGCCCGGCGCTGCTGCTGATGAGCGGTGACCAGGTCTATGCCGACGATGTCGCCGGCCCCATGCTGCGCGCCATCCACACGCTGATCGAACGCCTGGGCCTGTTCGGCGAGACCCTGGAAGGCGCCTTGGTCGCCGACAGCACCGCGCTGTATCGCCACCCCGCCAGCTACTACCACCGCGCGGACCTGCTACCGGTCCAAGAGGGCAACGAAACCCTGCGCGAGCGCTTCTTCGGCGGCAAGCGCAAGCCGATCTTCTCCAGCAGCAACGCCGACAATCACCTGGTGACCTTCGCCGAGGTCATGGCCATGTACCTGCTGGTCTGGTCCCCCTTGCCCTGGGCGCTGGTACGCCTGGACATGCCCGAGGGCCTGACCGACAAGCGCCAGGCGCGCTACCGGCAGGAGTTACCTCAGATCGAAGCCTTCGCCGCCCACCTCGATCAGGTCGCACGGGTGATGGCACACCTGCCGTGCTTGATGATCTTCGATGACCACGACATCACCGACGACTGGAACCTGTCGGCGCAATGGGAAGAGACCGCCTATGGGCATCCCTTCTCGCGTCGGATCATCGGCAATGCGCTGCTCGGTTACCTGCTCTGCCAGGGCTGGGGCAACGATCCGGACAGCTGCCGGGCGCTGATCGAGCCGTGCAAGGCCCTGGCCGAGCGCAGCCTGCAACAGCACCTGGACGCCCAGGCCCAGGACACGCTGATCGACCAGTTGCTGCGCTTTCAAGGCTGGCAATTCAGCCTGGCCACTGAGCCACCACTGCTGGTGCTGGACACCCGCACCCGCCGCTGGCGCAGCGAGAGCAGCCTGAAAAAGCCTTCAGGCCTGCTCGACTGGGAAGCCTTGTGCGAACTGCAGCAGGCACTGCTGGATCATCCTTCGGCGATCATCGTGTCGCCGGCCCCGATCTTCGGGGTCAAGCTGATCGAGACGGTCCAGCGCGTGTTCAGCTGGCTGGGCTACCCGTTGTTGGTGGATGCGGAAAACTGGATGGCCCATCGTGGCGCAGCACAGGTGATTCTCAACATTTTCAGCCACTCGCGCACCCCGGGCCACTACGTGGTGCTTTCCGGTGACGTGCATTACTCGTTCGTCTACGAGGTGCTGATCCGCCATCGTCAACGCAGCCCGCACCTGTGGCAGATCACCAGCAGCGGCATCAAGAACCAGTTTCCCAAGCGCCTGCTGGATGTTCTGGACCGCCTGAACCGTTGGCTCTATGCCCCGCGTTCGCCACTCAACTGGTTCACCAAACGTCGACAGATGGAAGTAGTGCCGCGCACGCCCAGCCGCAGCCAGGCGGGTGAGCGGCTGTGGAATGGCGCAGGCTTGGGGCAGGTATGGTTCGATGAGCAGGGGCGGCCAACGCGGGTGTTTCAGTTGAGCGCCGAGGGAAACGAGGCTACGGAGTTTGCGCGGCGGGAGTGACAGCGGCTGCCTGGGCAGAGCGCTTCACGGGTAAATCCGCCCCACCGGAATACCGCGAGCCTTGAAGCTTGTGATGACCTGTGGAAGCGGGTTTACCCGCGAATGGATCGACACGGGATAAGGATCAGGTGCGCTCCAAGGCGCTGACCAGATCGTGGAAGGCCTCGCGATTGGAATCGTTCAACCCCATGAGGATCTTGTGCGCCTCCAGCACCTTGGAACGCACCACATCTTCGTTCTGATCCTGGGACGGCAGGTCGGTCAGGCACTCCGGGCACGGTACCGGGCGATCGACGATGTTGAACACCTGATCGAAGCCCATGGACTGCAACAACCGGGAAATGTCCGGGTTGGTGGTGACCACGGTCGGCAGCAGGCCAACCTTCTGCCGGGACAGGATCGACAGCTTGGCCAGCAGGCCAAGCGTGGTGCTGTCGATGCTCTCGGTCTCGGTCAGATCGATGACGATGGCCGAGAAGTTCAGCGCGGTGAAGATCTTTTCGATCGTTGCATCCAGCGCCGAACACAGGGTCAGGCGCACTTCACCGACGAACTTCAGAACAAAGGTCCCGCTCTGCTCGGCGAACTGGATTCTACCGGTACTCATTCAAGGTTCCTGCTCAACACCAATAGGGCGATATCATCCGGCATCTCCCCAAGCGTAGCCAATCCAAATCGTTGGCGCAGCCCGTCCAGGCTGCCCCCCGCGTCCTTGACGATTTCCGGCAAGGTCGCTTCCTTATCTTTGAGTGTATCCCCTGGCAAAAGGTCCAGAATGCCATCGGACATCAGGGTCAGGCTGAAGCGCGACGGCAGCTCCAGCACCTGGTCCTGGTAACTGGCCTCTTCGAACAACCCCACCGGCAGGCCGCGGCCTTCCAGGTAACGAGCGTGGCCCGGGGTGTAGAGCACCGGCAGCGGCAGATGGCCGCCGACACTGTAGGTCATCAGCCCGGTTTCCTCGTCGATCACCCCACCCACCATGGTCACGTGCTTGCCCAGCTTGCAGTTGATCAGCCCACGGTTGATGTGGCTGAGCACCTCGGAAGGCTTGAATTCACGCATCTTGCCGCTGCGCTTGAATTCGAACAGCAAGCGGGTGGTCATGAACTTCAGCAGCACGGTGACGAACGCCGAGGACGCGCCGTGACCGGAAACATCGGCCAGGTAGAAGGCGATACGTCGCTCATCGACCCGGAAGTAATCGGCAAAATCACCCGACAGGTACAGCGACGGAATGATCTGGTGCTCGAACGACAAATCGCCCGCTGTCCACGGGCTTTCCGGCAGCATGTTCATCTGCACCTGCCGACCGGCGTTCTGATCCTCCTGGAGCAGGTGCAGGCTGGCTTCCAGCTCACGGTTGGCGGCCTCGAGCTTGTCGCGGTAGCGCTGGTTTTCCAGCACCAGGCGCGAACGGTCGAGCGCGCGGCGAACCGAGTGCTCGAGCACGGCCAGGTCTTCCAAGGGCTTGATCAGGTAGTCGGCGGCTCCCAGGCGCAAGGCCTCGACCGCATCGTTCATGACACCGGCTCCGGAGACCACGATCACCGGCAACTGCGGCGCCCGCTCACTGATCTGACGGATCAGTTCGAGACCACCCATCTGCGGCATGCGCAGATCGCAGATCACGAGGTCGGGCTGGTGTTCTTCGAAGACCTGGAGCCCCTGCTGGCCATTGCCGGCCTGGAGGACGCTGAAGCCACTGTCTTCCAGATAGGCGGCGAGGCTGGCACGGACCACGTCGTCGTCATCGATGATCAGCAGCGTTGCACTGGTTTTCTGCATGTGGGCGAACGGCGCCGGATTGGTTGGCGTAGCGACGTCAGCAAGGCAGACGGCGGCTACAGGGATACTCTGTGGCGACTCTCTACTTGAGTTGTAGGACAAGAAAACTGGCCCGGCAACTGGCAGAGGTGCCTTGTAAGGCGCAGACGGTACTCCCATCCGCCAAGCGTTTCAAGCCATGCGAGGATCGACTTCCCCGCACTTTACAGGGCAAATCACCGAGAGTTATAAGAAAGCCGACCCGTGCAACCCAATGGGAAGGATGCAGCATGCCTCAGACCCCCACGAACCACAGTGAGAAACGCGACTTCATCCGTATGCGTATCGATGCCGGCGTCACCCTCCTGCATGCGGGCCAGGTGATCTCGGCCGTCTGCCTCGACCTCTCCAGTGGCGGTATGCAGGTGAAGGCCGAGCAACATTTCAAGGTCGGTGACAAGGTGCAGGCGCGGATCGAATCCGACCATCCGGCCCTCAAGGGCCTGGAAGCCAGTACCGAGGTGGTGTGGATCGCCGACCAACCCGGCGGCCAGCAGAAGTTCGGTTTGCGCATCCTGGCCCTGCATTGAGGCAAAGACGAAAAAAGGCGACCCGAAGGTCGCCTTTTTTCATACCCGCACGAATCAGAAGTCGTCTTCGACTTCCCCATCCTTGACCTTGAACTCGCGGTTCTGCAGGTAAGCGTTGCGGATGAACACGTACTTGTCGCCGGTGATCAGCTTTTCTGCCGACAACAGGTTGGCCCGGGTGTCGATCACGTCCAGGGCGAAGATCGAGTTGCGGGTCGGCACGTGGTCGATATAGCGGTAGGGTTCGGTGTAAGTGTCCGGGTACTTGGCCAGGCCATCGCGCACGGTGCTTGGGCCCAGGAACGGAATGACCACATAGGGGCCACTGCCTAGGCCCCAGTAGCCCAGGGTCTGGCCGAAGTCTTCGTCGTTGCGCTGCAGCCCCATCTTGGTGCCGACATCGAAGAAGCCGCCCAGGCCGAACGTGGTGTTGACGATCAGGCGCGCTGTATCGACGCCCGCGGCATGGGGCTTGAGCTGCAGCACATCATTGACCAGGTTGGTGACATCGCCGAGGTTACGGAAGATATTGTGGATGCCATCTTCGAGGAACTGCGGGGTGACAGCCTGATAACCCTTGGCCAGCGGCTTGAGGGCATAGGTGTCGAGGGTATCGTTGAACTTGAAGATCGGTCGATTGACCGATTCCCAAGGATCCTCCTCGGTGGCCGCCTGGGTGGCTGCCACGGGCGCCAGCAGCAGGCTGGCGCAGACACAGGCCTGGGTGAATCGCTCGATCACTCCGGCACCGATCCTACGCATAGATGTTTCTCCATCGGATTTGACGGCAGCAGGCACGTTAGTGCGCTGCGCAATTAAGTCGCCAGTATAAAGGCCCATCGGCTGATAAGCAGCTTTACACATTTTTAATCAAGATTATGTGAACAACGGTTGCAATGTCATCCACCGGTAACAGGCGCCCGCTAGCCTGCGGACTATTTGAGGGACGCTGCCATGGAAGCTGCATCTGCCTTCACCGCCGTACTCTTCGGACTGCGAGGTTGCCTGGTCCAGGCGGTCAACGGCAACCCCCTGCCCGCCCCTGGGGCACTGGACATCCTATCGACCCTGCGTGAGCGCCAGGTCCCCTGCATGTGGCTCGATGAGCTGGGTGCCAGCCAAGGCAAACGCTTGGCCAACGTGTTGCCGGACTGGCTGCCGGGGCAAGCAGTCAATAATTGCCCTTGGCCCGCGCCGAACGCCTGTTGGCAGGCGTTGATGACCCTGCGCAGCAAACGTCTGGACGGTTGTGTGCTGATCAGCGGCGAGCCGCGCCTGCTGCAATCGGCCCTCAACGCGGGGCTATGGACGGTAGGCCTGGCCAACAGCAGCCCTTCCTGCGAGGTCGGCTCCAGCCAGTGGCAAACAATGACCGAGCAGGCGCGCGAACTGGCGCGCGGCAAGGCCACCCTGGAGCTGTTCGGCCTTGGCGTGCACTCGGTGATCGACCACCTGGAAGCACTCGATACGTGCCTGGCTGACATTGCCCTGCGCCGACGCAAGGGCGAAAAGCCCTGATACAGGGACGTTGACGCCGATCATGCAAAGCGCCTGCAGGTGGATTACGCTTGGAGACAGGCCAGAACCTTTGCACCGTCGCGAAGGTCCATGCCTTGCCAAGCCATAGAGGGAGAACACCCAATGCCCGCCCGCGAACTGCAAGAGCGACTCAATAGCCTGCGCGAGCAACTGGATCGGAATGTACCGCTGTCGGACGAAGAACTGGCCAGCTTGCACGAAGAAGCGAGGCAGATAGAGGCACAACTCAAACTTGAGGAAGCCACCCCCGACAACAACCTGGTCGACGGTGTGAACCTCGCCATTGAACGCTTCGAGGTCGACCACCCCGACCTGACTGCCACGCTGCGCAATATTGCCAACTATCTCCACAGCATGGGCATCTGACCCTGCTCATCCGGGATTGCTGCGCAGGCCTCTCACGACACTAGGCCGCTCCCACAGACATCGCGCTGTAGGAGCAGCCTTGTGTCGCGACTGAGGCGCGCCGCGGCCACAACGACAAACTTATTGACGAACGAGCCGCTGATTGCCTGGGCTGATCGCCCCGGTGCTGCGGTAGGGGTTGATGTCCAGGCCACCGCGACGCACATAGCGCGCATATACGGTCAGGTGCTCCGGTTTGAGCAGGCGCAAGAGATCCAGATAAATGCGTTCGACGCACTGCTCATGGAAGTCCGAGTGCTGACGGAAGCTCACCAGGTAACTCAACAGACTCGCGTGATCCAGCGCCAGGCCTTTGTACTCCACCACGACACTTCCCCAGTCCGGTTGCCCGGTGACCGGGCAGTTGGACTTGAGCAAATGGCTGTGCACTGCCTCCTCGACCACACGCTGCGGGTCGCACTGCAGCAGTTCAGGCTGGGGCTGCTCGTAGTTACTGATGCTCACATCCAGGTCATCGATGCAATGGCCTGGCAGCGCTACCACGCCCTGGGCCTCGACATCCGCCAAGGTACGAACCCGAACGGTGACAGCCTTGCCCGCGGCGGCGGACAGGTCTTTCTCCAGGCAAGCCTGCAGCTCGCGGGTAGAGGCGAACACTGTCTGGTTCAAGGAGTTGAGGTACAGCTTGAACGACTTGGATTCGATGATGTTGGGCGAATCGGCCGGAATGGCGAACTCACCGATGGCCACCACCGGTTTGCCCGAAGGCAGCAACCAGGACAGCTCGAAACAGTTCCAGTAGTCCACGCCCTGCCACGGCAGGGTCTGGGCGGTCACGCCCAACTCGGCCCACTTGGCCGCGCGCGGAATGGGGAACAGCAACGAAGGGGTGTAGGTGGCGATGTACTCGCTGGACTTGCCCAGCGGGGAATGTTCGGCGGCGGGATGCATGGACCTGACCTGAAGACTCAAGATGGCCCTCATTCTACCGGTTTTGCATCCCGCCTTGGGATCGAAGTCACTCGATGGTCAGCTTCCCGACCATACCGGCCTGGTAATGGCCCGGCACGTTGCAGGCGAACTCGATAGGCGCAGACTTGCGGAAGGTCCAAGTCAACTCGGCACGCTGGCCAGGCTGCACCAGCACCGTATTGCTGCCGTCATGACCGTGCCCGCCCATCATCGCACCGTGGTCCATGCCTTCATGGTTCATGCTCATGCCTGTCATGGCCATCATCTGCTTCTGATGCGCGGCATGCATGGCCGCGTCGCCCAGGTTGAATTCGTGGGGCAGTTTGCCCTGATTGACCAGGACGAAGCGCACAGTCTCGCCCGCCTTGACCTCGAGGCCTGCAGGCTCGAAGGCGATGTCCTTGAGTACAACTTCCACGGTGCGAGTGGCCTTGGAGGCCGGGGCCGGTTCGCCGAACGCAAAGGTTTTTGCTTCGCTTGCCAAAGTGGGCAGGCTGACCAGGGCCAGGGCGGCGGCGATGAACAGGTGTTTCATGAAGACTCCGAACAGACGCAGCAGGATGAGACCTACTCTAAAAGGTACCGCTGGCGGTTAGCTGACAGCCAGATTACAACTTTGTCAGCTTGGTTGTCGGTTGCCAGAGTCACGTATCATTTCAGCCATCACCTCGCCCTCTGCAAAATCGGGCTTACCCGCTCCCACTGAGGTAGGCGCGCACTTTTCGAACTATGGACAGGACATGAAACTGCTGATCGTCGAAGACCAGGTCAAGACCGGCCAATACTTACGCCAAGGGCTGAGCGAAGCCGGCTTTGCCACCGAACTCGCCTGTGACGGCGATACCGGCCAGCACCTGGCCTTGACCGGCGATCATGACCTGCTGATCCTCGATGTCATGCTCCCTGGGCGCGACGGCTGGCAGATCCTCCAGGCGGTACGCCAGGCTGGCCTGGAAACTCCAGTGCTGTTCCTTACCGCCCGCGATGCCGTGGAAGACCGGGTCCACGGCCTGGAACTGGGCGCGGACGACTATCTGGTCAAACCCTTCGCCTTCTCCGAGCTGCTGGCCAGGGTCCGCACGCTGCTGCGCCGGGGCGCCAATTCCAGCCAGGAGACACAACTGGGCCTGGCTGACCTGCGCCTGGACCTGATCCGCCGCCGCGCCGAACGCGCCGGCCAACGCATTGACCTGACCGCCAAGGAGTTCGCTTTGCTCGAACTGCTGTTGCGCCGCCAGGGCGAGGTACTGCCCAAATCGCTGATCGCTTCTCAGGTCTGGGACATGAATTTCGACAGCGACACCAATGTCATCGAGGTGGCGATCCGCCGCCTGCGCCTGAAGATCGACGACCACCATGACAACAAGCTGATCCATACAGTGCGCGGCATGGGCTACGTACTCGAGGAGCGCCACGACTGATGCCGCGCGTGTCCCTGGGCGGGCGCCTGGCCCTGCTGTTCGCCGCCTGCACTGCGGCCGTCTCGCTGACCGCCGGCCTGCTGTTCAGCCGCGCCAGCGAACGCCATTTCATCGAACTGGACCAGCAACTGCTCAATGGCCGGCTGTCCTTGATGCGCACCTTGCTCGAGGGCGTCACCCGCCCTGCCGACCTGGCGTCGCGCCTGCCCGCCCTTCGCAACGAACTGAGCCACCAGGCCGATCTGGCCTTGCGCATCCGCGGTGCTGATGGCGCGCTGTGGTTCGACAGCCGCAACGACTTGCCAGACACCCCCACGCACACCGGGCTTGCCACCCTGCATGCCGATGGCGTCGACTACCGCAGCCTGTGCATCCAGCTGGACGAAGGCAACCCAGGCTCGGCCCAACTGACCCTCTTGCTGGACATCACCCACCACCAGCACTTTCTGCAAGGCATGCAGCGCCTGATCTGGCTGACTGTCGGCCTCTCGGCCTTGGCCACTGCCTTGCTCGGTGCCTGGGCTGCCCGCCGCGGGCTGCGTCCCCTGCGCCAAATGGGCGAGGTGGCCGCCAGCGTCAATGCCCGCTCCCTGACCACCCGATTGCCAGTGGCCCAGATGCCCGAGGAGCTGGCCGAGCTCGCCACCACCGTCAATGCCATGCTGCAACGCCTGGATGATGCCTTCCAGCGCCTGTCGGCGTTTTCCGCCGACATCGCCCATGAGCTGCGCACACCGCTGTCCAACCTGCTGACCCACACCCAGGTCACCCTCACCCGTCCACGCAGCCTCGACGAGTATCGCGAGGCGTTGCACGGCAACCTGGAGGAGCTGCAATGGATGGCGCAACTGGTCAATGACATGCTCTACCTGGCCAAGGCCGATCACGGCCTGCTGATGCCCAACCGCGAGGCGTTGGACCTGGCGGTGGAGCTGGACGCCTTGCTGGAATACTACGCGCCGCTGGCCGAAGACGCCGAGGTACGCCTGGTGCGCGAAGGCGAGGCGCGGCTGGAGGGCGACCGACATATGCTACGCAGGGCATTGTCCAATCTGCTGGACAATGCCCTGCGCTTCACGCCACAAGGTGGGGAGATCCGCGTGTCGCTGCAGCCGGGGGCTCACATCATCGTCGCCAACACCGGCCCTGCAATTGAACCGGCCGTGCTGCCCAGGCTTTTCGACCGCTTCTATCGGGCAGACCCGGCTCGGCGGGAAGGCAGCAGCGAACATGCGGGATTGGGTCTGGCGATTACCCGTTCGATCATCCAGGCCCATGGCGGGAACATCCGCGCCGAGTGCGCACAGGGTTGGACGCGGTTCGTGATCGAGTTGCCTGAAACGTTGTGAAGGGGCCGCCCTGGCCCCTTCAGATCACTCGTAACGCAGTGCCATCGCCGGCTCCACCTGGGAAGCCCGATACGCCGGATAAAGGGTTGCCAGGAAGCTCATGACCAACCCTGCGGTGCAGATGATCGCCACATCTCCCCATTGCAGGTCAGAGGGCAGGCTGCTGATGAAGTACACGTCGGACGTGAAGATGTGCTGCCCACTGATCCGCTCCAGCCAGCCCACGATCTGGCTGACATTGAAGGCCGCGATCACGCCGAGCACGCCACCGACCAAGGTACCAACGATACCGATCAGCGAGCCTTGAACCATGAAGGTCCCCATGATCTGCGCAGGCGTCGCACCGATGGTGCGCAGGATGGCAATGTCCGAACCCTTGTCATTCACCACCATTACCAAGGTGGCGATGATGTTGAATGCCGCCACTGCGATGATCATCATCAGCAACAGGCCGATCATGGTCTTTTCCATCTTCATGGCACTGAACAGGCTGCCCTGGGTGTGGGACCAGTCATCGGCGCGATAGGCATCGCCCAGACCCGTGGCGATTGCCTTGGACACCTGGGGTGCAGCGTACAGGTCGTGCAGTTTCAGACGCACCCCCTGCACGCTGCCCGGCGCCCAGCGCTGCATGTCGCCGGCATCGGCAACATGGATGTAGGCCTGGGAACCGTCGAGCTCGGCGCCTACCTTGAAGATGCCGACCACGGTCAGGCGCTGCATACGCGGTGTGATGCCGCCGGGGGCCTTGCTGATTTCAGGGACGATAAGCGTCAGTTTGTCGCCGGTATTGAGACGAAAACGCCGTGCGGTCAGCTCACCGATGACCACGCCATACTCGCCGGGGACCAGGTCCTGCAGGCGCCCTTGAACGATATGCTGACCGACGATGGAGACCTTGCCCTCCTCGGCCGGGTCGATGCCACTGACTTGGATCGGCTGCATCGCCCCCTTATAGGACAACATGCCTTCCATTTCCGTGATGGGCGCAGCTGCCACCACGGCCGGATTCTTCAGCGCCGCGTCGGCCACCTTGCGCCAGTCATCCAGCGGCTGCACACCCAGGATGCTGGCGTGAGGGACCAGCCCCAGGATGCGCGAGCTCATCTCACGCTGGAAACCGTTCATCACCGACAGCACCACGATCATCGCCAGCACGCCCAAGGACAGGCCGATCATCGAGGTCATGGAGATGAACGAGATGAATTGGTTGCGGCGCTTGGCACGGGTGTAGCGAGCACCGATGAACAAGGGCAAGGGTCTGAACATGTACGAGAACACCCAATGAAAAAAGGTTACGGCGCAGCCTGTGCCGCGCCGTGCAATCGACTCAGATCGGCACCAAACGGCCGTCTTCCAGGTGCAGCACGCGGTCCATCTGGCGCGCCAGGTTCAAGTCGTGGGTCACCACCAGGAACGCCGTCTGCGAAGCGCTGGACAGCTCCTGCATCAATTCCTGGATACCAAGGGCGGTGTGGTGATCGAGGTTGCCGGTGGGCTCGTCGAGCATCACCAGGCCCGGGCGGTTGACCAGGGCACGGGCGATTGCCACGCGCTGGCGCTCGCCACCGGAAAGTTCGGCCGGCTTGTGATTCAGACGATGACCCAGGCCCACCCGCTTGAGCAGGGCCTCGGCGCGCTCACGCGCTTCGGGGATCGGCGTGCGGCCGATCAGCAGCGGCATGCAGGCGTTCTCAAGGGCGGTGAACTCCGGCAGCAGGTGGTGGAACTGGTAGACGAAGCCCAGCGCACGGTTGCGTAGCAGGCCACGGGAGCGCTCGCCAAGGGCAGACAGTTCCTCGCCCGCGAGCCAGACACTGCCCTGGGTCGGGGTGTCGAGGCCGCCGAGCAGGTTGAGCAAGGTACTCTTGCCGGAGCCGGAGCTGCCGACGATGGCCACCCGCTCACCTGCATGCAGCTCCAGGTTCAACCCGGACAGCACCTTCACCGACTCCGGCCCTTCCTCGTAGGACTTGCCCAGGTTGCGGCAGCTCAGTACGGCTTTATTCATGCGCGACTCACTCATAACGTAGCGCCTCTGCTGGCTGGGTGCGGGCCGCACGCCAGGCCGGATACAGGGTGGCGAAGAAACTCAGGACCAACGCCGCACCGCAGACCATCCACACGTCCTCGGCCATGATCTGCGACGGCAGGTAATCGATGAAGTACACATCCGCGTTCAGGAACTTGTGCCCGATCAGCTTCTCGATGCCGGCGATCACCGCACTGACATTGAGTGCGGCGACGATGCCGACAACGGCACCGATCAACGTACCGACCACGCCGATCACCGTCCCCTGGACCATGAAGATGGCCATGATCTGCCCCGGCGTGGCGCCAAGGGTACGCAGGATGGCGATGTCGCCACGCTTGTCGTTGACCACCATCACCAGAGTGGAAATGATGTTGAACGCCGCCACTGCCACGATCAGCAGCAGCAACAGGCCGATCATGGCCTTCTCCATGCGGATGGCCTGGTACAGGTTACCGTGGCTGCGAGTCCAGTCGCGGGTGTAGAACTCCTGCTCGCCCAGGCGTTGGGCGATATCCCAGGCCACACGCGGGGCCTGGAACAGGTCGTCGAACTTCAGGCGCAGGCCTTGGACCTGATCGGCCTTCCAGCGGTGCAGGCGCGAAAGGTCGCTGATGTTGGTCAGGCCCAGGTAACCATCGATTTCGCCGGCGCCAACGTGGAAGGTGCCGACCACGGTGAAGCGCTTCATGCGCGGGAACATGCCCGCCGGGGTCACGCTGACCTCCGGGGCGACGAAGGTCAGCTTGTCGCCGATGCCCACGCCCAGCTTGGCCGCGGCCTTGTCACCGATCATGATGCCCCATTCGCCCGGCGCCAACCTGTCGAGGCTGCCCTCCAAGACGAAGTTCTCGATGATGGACACCTGCCGCTCCTGCGCAGGGTCGATGCCGTTGAGCAGCACCTTCTGCACCTTGCCGTCATGAGTCAGCAACCCCTGCATCTGCGTGAAGGGCGCGACCGCCAGCACCTGTGGATTCTGCTTTACTTGTTGGGCAAGGCCCGACCAGTTGTCCAGCGGCTGGCCGGTTTCGAGCGTGGCATGGGGGATCATGCCCAGCACGCGGGTACGCATCTCGTGGTCGAAGCCGTTCATGACCGACAGCACCACGATCATCACCACCACGCCAAGGGCGAGGCCGATCATCGAAGTCAGCGAAATGAACGAGACGAAGTGGTTGCGACGCTTGGCACGGGTGTAGCGGGTGCCAATGAATACGAAAAGAGGTCTGAACATGTCGGGGCTTGTTCGGATGAAAGGGAACGTCCTTGTGGCAGGGCGCCTGCAGCGGCTTTACACTCGGACCACCGCCGTAACCATGGGTTCGCCATGACGACACTAGACGAAGAAGATCGCCGCGAATACTACCGCATCGAAGACAGTATCGCACTTGAAATCAACGCCTTGGACACGGCCCAAGGCCAGGAGACAGACCTGTTGCAGGATGCTTCACCGCTGTTCAACCTGCTCAGCGAACTGCACCTGGCCGACTTCGAGTCCCAGCACCTGATGCGCCAGTTGAGCGAGAAGGACCGCCCCCTCGCCGCCTTCCTGCGGGTACAGAACAAACGCATCGACCTGCTAAGCGCGGTGCTCGCCCAGACCCTGCTGGGTGAAATCGGCAAGCCCCGGCGGGTAATCCTCTCCGAAGGCGGCATCGAGTTCGCCCACGCAACGCCCATCCCCCCAGGTACGCGACTGGCAGTGAAGATGATCCTCATGCCCCGTGCCCTCGGCCTGCTGCTGCGCGCGCGGGTCACCCACTGCGACCCACGCCCAGAAGGCAATCACGAGGTCGGCACCGAATTCATCGACATGACCGACGCCCAGCGCCAACTGCTGGCCCGGTACATCCTGCAGCGCCAACAACAGCAACGACGCCAGGCGCTGGAACAGAACGACCCCGCCTCCTGAGCCTTTTCCATTTTGACCTGAAGGAACGAACGTGACCCTGATCTATGGCCATCGCGGCGCCAAGGGCGAAGCGCCCGAGAACACCCTGAACAGCTTCCGCCAGTGCTTGTCTCATGGCGTCGATCGCTGCGAACTGGACCTGCACCTGTCGGCCGACAACGAGCTGATGGTGATCCACGACCCGACGCTCAAGCGCACCACCGGCCGACGCGGCAAGGTGGTCGAGCACACTGCCGCTGAGCTGGTCACCTACGATGCACGCAAGGGCGGCCCGGGCTGGGTGCAGCCCTGTCCCATTCCACGCCTGGAAGAACTGTTCGAGAAGTGCGCTTTCGCGCATTGGCAACTGGAGGTCAAGAGCGCCTCGCGCACCCGCGCCGCCAGTACCGTGCTGGCGATTCGCGAGCTGGCGCAGCAGTACGGCCTGCTGGACAAGATCACCATCACCTCCAGTTCCCGGGAAGTGCTTGGCGCCGCGCTGGAACTGGTGCCGGATGTGTCTCGCGGGCTGGTCGCCGAGTATGCCTGGCTCGACCCGCTGAAGGTGGCCCAGAACTATGGCTGCCAGATGCTGGCCTTGAACTGGACACTGTGCACGCCCGAGCGCCTGCTAAAGGCACAGCGCCAGGGGTTGCACGTATCGGTGTGGACGGTCAACGAACCGGCGCTGATGCGCCGGCTCGCTGACTTTGGCGTAGACAGCCTGATTACAGACTTTCCCGGTTTGGCCATGACCACCCTTGGGAAGGGCTGAACCCGGACTCCCCGACCGGCTCAGGCCACCGGCCGGAGCCGCTCAAAAAAGCCGGTTCAGGCCGTCGTAGGCTGCTACCCGATAGGCTTCGGCCATGGTCGGGTAGTTGAAGGTGGTGTTGACGAAGTACTTCAGATTGTTCTGCTCACCGGGCTGGTTCATGATCGCCTGGCCGATGTGGACGATCTCCGAGGCCTGGTAGCCGAAGCAGTGCACACCCAGGATTTCCAGGGTCTCGCGGTGGAACAGGATCTTCAGCATGCCCTGGGGCTCGCCGGCGATCTGGGCACGGGCCATGCTCTTGAAGAAGGCCTTGCCCACTTCATACGGCACCTTGGCCTGGGTCAGCTCCTGCTCGTTCTTGCCGATCGAGCTGATCTCCGGAATGGTGTAGATGCCGGTCGGCACGTCATCGACGAAACGCCAGCTGCCATTGTCGACGATGCTGCCAGCGGCGGAGCGACCCTGGTCGTGGGCAGCGCTGGCCAGGCTCGGCCAGCCGATCACATCACCGGCACCATAGATGTTCGGCACGCTGGTGCGGTAGGCCTCGTCGACCTCGATCTGGCCGCGGCTGTTGACCTTGATACCGATGTTCTCCAGGCCCAGCTTGTCGGTGTTGCCGGTACGGCCGTTGCACCACAGCAAGGCATCGGCCTTGATCTTCTTGCCCGACTTCAGGTGCAGGATCACACCGTTGTCCAAGCCTTCGACCCGCTCGTACTCCTCGTTGTGGCGTACGGTGATGTTGTTGTTGCTGAAGTGGTAGCTCAGTGCCTGGGAGATTTCCGAATCCAGGAAGCTCAGCAACTGGCCGCGGTTGTCCACCAGCTCGACCAGCACGCCCAGGCCACTGAAGATGGAGGCGTACTCGCAACCGATCACGCCAGCGCCATAGACGATCAGCTTGCGCGGGGTATGGCTCAGGCTGAGGATGGTGTCGCTGTCGTAGACGCGCGGATGGTGGAAGTCGATGTCGGCCGGACGGTACGGACGCGAGCCGGTGGCGATGATGATGTGCTTGGCGACCAGTTTCTCGACCACGCCATTGGAGCACACCACTTCGACGGTCTGCTCATCGGCGAAGCTGCCGGTGCCGACGAATACGTCGACGCGGTTGCGCGCGTAGTAGCCGGTGCGCGAGGCCACTTGCTTGGAGATCACCTTCTCGGCGCTCTTGAGCACATCGGGGAAGGAGAACCAGCGTGGCTCACCGATGGCGCGGAACATCGGGTTGGTGTTGAACTGCATGATCTGGCGCACCGAGTGACGCAGGGCCTTGGACGGGATGGTGCCCAAGTGGGTGCAGTTGCCGCCGACCTGGCGACGACTGTCGACCATGGCCACCTTGCGTCCTGCTTTGGCGGCATTCATTGCCGCACCTTCTCCGGCCGGGCCGGAACCCAGCACCACTACGTCGTAGTTGTAGACAGCCATGCGTACTCCTTCAGAACTGGCCCGCCGACCGGATGGCCGCGGGGCACGATCATGTCGCCGGGGCGCCATGAGAAAATTCGGGTGCAGTCTAATCAAGCGTGAACGCCGCGCACATTAACCCTTGGTCGCGTCGTAGGCCAATTTTGCCTGCACTACATGTCATTCACCGGTTCCCTGGCGACAATCATCCGTGCTTGCGCTTTCACTCGCCTTTCAGTGCCTGCTCGAACGCAGGCGTAATACGGGAGACGAAGCCACCCTCGGCCCGCGTCACCAGCACCGCGGCAATCCCGTGGGCAACAGCAAAGTCCCAGCCTCGTTCCGGCCCCAGGATCAACAACAGGGTCGAGTAGCCATCGGCTTGGAGCGCCGAGGCATCGAGCACGGTGACAGCAGCGAGGTCATGCTCGACCGGCCGCCCCAGGCGGGCATCGAAGGTGTGCGAATAGCGCCGGCCATTGTCCTTGAAATAATGCCGATAGTCACCCGAGGTCGATACAGCCAGGCCATCCACAGCGATGACTTGGCGGGCAACCTGACGGTCTTCGCGCGGCAGTTCCAGGGCCACTCGCCACGGACTGCCATCGGGCTTGCGACCCACAGCCTTGAGCTCGCCCGTGGCTTCGACAAGAAAGCTTGCGACTCCCATCGCCCCCAGGCGTTCGGCGATCAGGTCCACGGCATGGCCTGCGGCGATACTGTTGAAGTCCAGTTCTACTGGGGCGTCCTTGCACAGGGCGTCGCCGTCGATACGCAAGTGACGGTAGCCGACGCGCTGACGGGCCTGGGCCAGTTGCAGCGGGTCAGGCACCTGCTCCTGGCGCGCCTGAGGACCGAAGCCCCAAAGATCGAGCAGTGGCTCGACGGTCAGGTCGAAAGCGCCCTGGCTTTGTTCGGCCAGTTGCTGACCAAACCCGACCAGCGCCAGCATGTCCTTTCCCAGCGCCTGGCATTGGCCTGCCTGCAACTGGTTGAAGCGGCTGACCGCAGAATCGCCACGGTAGGTTGAATAGTGCTCGTCGATATCGCGCAGGATCGCTTCCACGGCCTCCTGCGCCTCGAGGCGCGACGGCCCACCTGGCTCGCGGACATACTGGACGCTGTAGCTGCTGCCCATGGTCGGGCCGCCAAAGCGCTCCAGGCTCGGAGCCTGGTCGCAGCCAGCCAGGAACATGAGGGTGAGCAGAAGACCTTTACGCAATTTCAAGTTTCTCGACTGGCCGTACCGACCTCTTCGCAGGCTTACCCATGAATAGGTCCGCATACGGCATAAAAAAACGGGAACCCGAAGGTTCCCGTTTCTTCAACGCATTACAAGCGGATCAGCGTGGAAACGCTGGCGGGTTCACACCAGCCATCTCTTCCATCACACGCACCACCTGGCAGCTGTAACCGAACTCGTTGTCGTACCAGACGTACAGGACAACGCGGTTGTCGTT
Source organism: Pseudomonas sp. PKS (assembly GCF_051913525.1). Classification (NCBI taxonomy): domain Bacteria; kingdom Pseudomonadati; phylum Pseudomonadota; class Gammaproteobacteria; order Pseudomonadales; family Pseudomonadaceae; genus Pseudomonas; species Pseudomonas sp. PKS. The sequence continues at coordinate 45,652 of NZ_JBEGDO010000010.1, forward strand.
GCAGATGGTCGCTTCTGCGTCGACCACACCGGCGTGGCGCGAGCCCACGAAGTCGGTGGAGACCACTTCCTGAGAGCTGACGTAGTCAATCTGCTTGTGCAGCTCCGAGTGCATGGCGGTCTGGCGCAGGTACTCGTTGATCTCGTCGCGATTGGTGGCCTTTTCCAGGTTCAGGTTGAGGATGGCCATCGAGACGTTCGGCGTCGGCACGCGAATGGCGTTGCCGGTCAGCTTGCCCTTGAGCACAGGCAGAGCCTTGGCGGCAGCGGTGGCTGCGCCGGTCTCGGTGATGACCATGTTCAACGGCGCGGCGCGGCCACGACGGCTGCCCTTGTGGAAGTTGTCGATCAGGTTCTGGTCGTTGGTGAACGAGTGAACGGTTTCGACGTGGCCATTGATGATGCCGTACTGGTCGTTGACGGCCTTGAGCACCGGCACGATGGCGTTGGTGGTGCAGGACGCAGCGGAGATGATCTTGTCATCGGCGCTGATTTCGCCATGGTTGATGCCGTGAACGATGTTCTTCAGTGCGCCTTTGCCCGGAGCGGTGAGGATAACGCGGTTGATGCCAGGGCACTTGAGGTGCTGACCCAGGCCTTCGGCGTCACGCCATTTACCGGTGTTGTCCACCAGCAGGGCATTGTCGATGCCGTATTGGGTGTAGTCGATCGAGGCCGGATCGTTGGAGTAGATCACCTGGATCAGGTTGCCGTTGGCAGTGATGGTGTTGTGCTCTTCGTCGATGACGATGGTGCCGTCGAACGGACCATGTACCGAGTCGCGACGCAGCAGGCTGGCGCGCTTGGTCAGGTCGTTCTCGGCGCCCTTGCGCACGACGATGGCACGCAGGCGCAGGCCGTCGCCACCACCGGTCTTCTCGATCAGGATACGCGCCAGCAGGCGGCCGATGCGACCGAAGCCGTACAGGACGACATCGGTGCCCTTGCGGGCGGCCAGGTTCTGCTGACCGACGACATCGGCCAGTTCTTCACGCACGAACTGCTCGACGCTGCGGCCGTTGCCTTCCTGCTTGAACTTGTTGGCCAGCTTGCCCAGGTCGACCGAAGCGGCGCCCAGTTTCAGCTCGCTCATGGCCTTGAGCAGGGGGAATGTCTCGTGGACGGACAGCTCGGTTTCGTCGGCCTGACGGTGACGGGCAAAGCGGTGGGCTTTGAGGATCGAGATAACCGAACGATTGATCAGGCTGCGGCCATAGATCGAGCTCACCACGTTATTGTTGCGGTAGAGCTGACCGATAAGCGGGATCATCGCTTCAGCCAGGGCTTCACGATCGATCCACTCACCAAGACACTGGTCGGGCTTCTGAGTCACGGGAACCTTCCACATGTAGGGGGAGAAAAAAGGGGCTACATTATGACGCCCCTCGACGTATCGGGCAATGAGCGCCTGTCGCCGCCGCTCGAGCCCGTCGCCAAGCCCTTCCGAGCCTGACAGCGCGCACCGGCACCGGTACAATCGTCCTCTTTGCCGCAACGCTTGGAGTCCAGTCTCCCGTGTCAGTTCTGCGCCTACCGCAATTATCGGCCACGGCCGGCAAACAAACCTGGGGAAACCTGCCCGGGGCCGCCCTGAGCCTGGCCATCGCCGAAGCCGCCAGCAGCGCTGGTCGCTTCACCCTGCTGTTGACCGCCGACAGCCAGGCTGCCGACCGCCTGGAACAGGAGCTACGCTTCTTCGCGCCCGACCTGCCGGTACTGCCATTCCCCGATTGGGAAACCCTGCCCTACGACCTGTTCTCGCCCCACCAGGACATCATTTCCCAGCGCATCGCCAGCCTCTATCGGCTGCCTGAGCTCGATCACGGCATCCTCGTGGTGCCGATCACCACCGCCCTGCACCGCCTGGCCCCGACCCGCTTCCTGCTGGGCAGCAGCCTGGTGCTGGACGTGGGCCAGACGATCGATGTCGAACAGATGCGCACGCGCCTGGAAGCCAGCGGCTACCGTTGCGTCGACACGGTCTACGAGCATGGCGAGTTCGCCGTACGCGGCGCCCTGATCGACCTGTTCCCCATGGGCAGCAAGCTGCCCTACCGGATCGACCTGTTCGACGATGAGATCGAAACCCTGCGCACCTTCGACCCCGAGACCCAGCGCTCGATCGACAAGGTCGACTCGGTCCGCCTGCTGCCGGCCCGCGAGTTCCCGATGCAGAAGGACGAGGTCACCCGCTTCAAGGCGCGCTTTCGTGAGCGCTTCGACGTGGACTTCCGACGCAGCGCGATCTTCCAGGACCTGACCAGCGGCATCATTCCCGCCGGTATCGAGTACTACCTGCCGCTGTTCTTCGAAGAAACCTCGACCCTCTTCGACTACCTGCCCACCGACACCCAGGTGTTCTCCCTGCCTGGTGTCGAACAGGCTGCCGAGCATTTCTGGAACGATGTGCGCGGGCGCTACGAAGAGCGCCGCGGCGACCTGACCCGCCCCCTGCTGCCGCCGGCCGAGCTGTTCCTGCCGGTCGAGGACTGCTTCGCCCAGCTCAAGCAGTGGCCCCGGGTCGTGGTCAGCAGCGATGAGATCGAAACCGGCGCGGGTCGTCTGCGGTTTCCGGCGCGCGCCCTGCCGAACCTGGCGATCGAAGCCAAGGCCAACCAGCCCCTGGCGGAGCTGTCGAATTTCCTTGAACAGTTCCCTGGGCGCGTGTTGTTCACCGCCGAATCGGCGGGCCGCCGCGAAGTGCTGCTGGAACTGCTCGAGCGCTTGAAGCTGCGCCCTCAGACCGTCGAAGGCTGGTCTGACTTCGTCACCGGCAAGGACCGCCTGGCGATCACCATCGCCCCACTCGACGACGGCCTGCTGCTGGATGACCCAGGCCTGGCCCTGATCGCCGAGAGCCCATTGTTCGGCCAGCGCGTGATGCAGCGCCGGCGCCGTGAAAAACGTGGTGAGGCGGCCAACGACGCCGTCATCAAGAACCTCACCGAACTGCGCGAAGGTGCGCCGGTGGTGCACATCGACCATGGTGTAGGGCGCTACCTGGGCCTGGCCACCCTGGAAATCGAAGGCCAGGCCGCCGAATTCCTCACCCTGGAATACGCCGAGGGCGCCAAGCTCTACGTACCGGTGGCCAACCTGCACCTGATCGCCCGCTACACCGGCAGCGACGATGCCCTGGCCCCGCTGCACCGCCTTGGCTCCGAAGCCTGGCAAAAGGCCAAGCGCAAGGCCGCCGAGCAAGTCCGCGACGTGGCCGCCGAACTGCTCGACATTTATGCTCGGCGCGCCGCCCGCAAGGGCCATGCATTCGCCGATCCGGCCGCAGACTACGCCACCTTCAGCGCCGGTTTCCCGTTCGAGGAAACCCCCGACCAGCAATCGGCCATCGAGGCAGTGCGCGCCGACATGCTCGCCGGCAAGCCGATGGACCGCCTGGTGTGCGGCGACGTCGGCTTCGGCAAGACCGAAGTGGCCATGCGTGCGGCCTTCATTGCCGTGCACAGTGGCCGCCAGGTGGCAGTATTGGTGCCCACCACCCTGCTCGCCCAGCAGCACTACAACAGTTTCCGCGACCGTTTCGCCGACTGGCCGGTGACCGTCGAGGTGATGAGCCGCTTCAAGTCGGCCAAAGAAGTCAGCGCCGCCGCCGCGGACCTGGCCGAAGGCAAGATCGACATCCTCATCGGCACCCACAAGCTGCTGCAGGACGATGTGCGCTTCAAGGACCTGGGCCTGGTGATCATCGATGAGGAGCACCGTTTCGGTGTGCGCCAGAAGGAACAGCTCAAGGCCCTGCGCAGCGAGGTAGACATCCTTACCCTGACCGCCACCCCCATCCCGCGCACCCTCAACATGGCCGTGTCGGGCATGCGGGACCTGTCGATCATCGCCACCCCGCCGGCGCGACGCCTGTCGGTGCGCACCTTCGTCATGGAGCAGAACAAGAGCACGGTCAAAGAGGCGTTGCTACGTGAATTGCTGCGTGGCGGCCAGGTGTACTACCTGCACAACGACGTCAAGAGCATCGAGAAATGCGCCGCCGAGCTGGCCGAACTGGTACCCGAGGCACGTATCGGCATCGGCCACGGCCAGATGCGCGAGCGCGAACTCGAGCAGGTGATGAGCGACTTCTACCACAAGCGCTTCAACGTGCTGGTGGCCTCGACCATCATCGAGACGGGTATCGACGTGCCCAGTGCCAACACCATCGTCATCGAGCGTGCCGACAAGTTCGGCCTGGCCCAGTTGCACCAGTTGCGCGGCCGGGTCGGACGCAGCCACCACCAGGCCTACGCCTACCTGCTGACCCCGCCCCGCCAGCAGATCAGCGCCGATGCCGAGAAACGCCTGGAAGCCATCGCCAATACCCAGGACCTGGGTGCAGGTTTCGTGCTGGCCACCAACGACCTGGAGATTCGCGGCGCCGGCGAGCTGCTCGGCGAAGGCCAGAGCGGGCAGATCCAGGCAGTGGGCTTCACCCTCTACATGGAAATGCTCGAGCGCGCCGTCAAGGCCATCCGCAAGGGCACCCAGCCGAACCTCGAGCAACCGCTTGGTGGCGGCCCGGAGATCAACCTGCGCCTACCGGCGCTGATTCCCGAGGACTATCTGCCGGACGTGCATGCGCGCCTGATTCTCTACAAACGCATCGCCTCGGCCGCCGACGAAGAGGGCCTCAAGGACCTGCAAGTGGAGATGATCGACCGCTTCGGCCTGCTGCCCGAACCGACCAAGAACCTGATGCGCCTGACCCAGCTCAAGCTGCAGGCGGAAAAGCTCGGCATCAAGAAAGTCGACGCGGGCCCCAATGGCGGCAAGCTCGAGTTCGAGGCCGAAACCCCGGTCGACCCGCTGACCCTGATCAAGCTGATCCAGGGCCAGCCCAAGCGCTATAAGTTCGAGGGCGCCACGCAGTTCCGCTTCCTCGTGCCGATGGAGCGCCCCGATGAACGTTTCAACACCCTGGAGGCGCTGTTCGAGCGCCTGACCCCACAGTCTGCCTAAGGAAGATCCATGCGTGCCATTCGTTGCCTGACCTTGATGCTGACGCTGTTCGCGCCGGCCGCCTTCGCCGAAGGCCTTTATCAGGTGGAAATGATCCTGGTGCGGCAGAATGCCGTGCCTGCGGTAACCAGCCCGTTCGCCCCCGAAGACTGGAGCGCCGGCGCCCCCCGCCTGGACAAGGGCGCCGAGCGCCCCCTGGCGCTGGAAGATGAAGTCACCCGCTTGCAAGCCACCGCCGACTACACCGTGCTGATGCACAAGGCCTGGCAGCAGGAAGTGGGCAGCGAACCGAGCCGTATTGCCCTGGGAGCTGGCCAGGAGCAGTTCGGCCATTTCCCCATCGAGGGCAACCTGAGCATCGCCGATGGCCGCTTCATCGCCGTGCAGGCCAACTTCTGGGTGAACCAGCTCGATGGCAATGGTGCCGTGGTGCGCAGCGAGCAGTTCAAGCAGAGCAACAGCAACATGAAAGGCAACCAACTGACCTTCCTCGACGGCGGGCACCTTGCCGTGCTGCTGAAGGTGACCCCCGCAGGCATGCGCAAGATGCCGGTGATGGATCCGGAGATGATGGAGCAGTGAGGTGAGCGAGAGCGATGTGCGGCACCTGCTTCAGCGCGATGAAAGCTGGAAGGCGGACTTCGACGACGGAGCGCTCACCCGTGGACAGAACTACGCTGCGCAGGGCCGGACAAAAACGCTTTCGATCCATGACAGAACGATAGAGGCCGCCTGCCTGGGCTCGGCAGGCCAGCGCTACACTCAGAAGATCCTTCTCGAGCCGAACGCTGGCAGGCTTCGGGTACTGGGCCGCTGCAGCTGTCCTGTGGGCGTCAACTGCAAACATTGCGCTGCGACGCTTTTCCATTTGCAGGCCTCCCTCGATGATCATGACGCCAGCGACGGGCTGTCCCTTCCCCCGGAGCTGAACCAGTGGGTCAAGGCACTGGAAACGCCCGAGTCTGCGCCGGCCGATCCAAGCCCTTCGCGCAAAGGGCCGGCCATCTACTACCAGATCAGCCTGAACCAGGCGCAATGTCGCCTGGAGGCCATAAAAGGCACACGCCAGAGCGACGGCACACTGAAGCTGGGCAGGATCACCTCGCTGCCGGAAATGATCTACTACACGCCACGCTATGTGACCGAAGCCGATGCGCGATTGCTGCGCCTGATCAGCGCCCAGAACAGCAACGTCGTCTCGCCGGTAACCCGCCTGGAGGGCAAAAAGGGCTCCGAACTCCTCGAATATGCATTGGCGAGCGGTCGCCTGCTGTTCGACCAGCAGCAGGAACCGCTGACTCCAGGCCCGGATCAGGCCGCCGAGTTTCGCTGGGTCCGACTGGAGGACGGCGCCTACCGGGGCGCCTGGCATCACGACAGCGACACACCGCTGCAGGTCCTGCCGCTCGACCCGCTGTACTACGTCAATCCGCAGACCCACCAAACCGGCAGGCTGCGGCATAACTTGGACCCGTTCATCGCCAGCCAGCTGGCACGCGCGCCCATCGTACCCGAGCACCTGGTTGTCCCTTTGAGTCACCGTCTGAACGCCTTGAACCGCCAAGTCCCTACCCCTACTGCCGTGCGTAGCGAAGAGCACGACGACATCCAGCCACGTCCGCACCTGACCCTGGGCAGCCTGGAGTTCAGCGCCTACATGCCCAAGACCGGGCGCATGCAGCGCCAGATGCAGCATCGCGCCGCGCTGGCATTCAGTTATGACGGCCTGCTCGCCAGCGGCATCGACGAAAAGCCCCTGAGTCGCCTGGTAGGCGAAACCAGCCAGCGCATCCGTCGCCAGCCCAAGGCCGAGCAAGCCTTCCGCCAGACCCTGCGCGAGCTGGGCTTCAAGCCCGCCACCCGACAGAGCAAAGCCCTGCCGGACAGCGCGGGCGAGATGCTCCAGCTACCCGACGATGAGGCCTGGCTGCGCTTTGCCCGCGAAGGTCTGCCCAAACTGCGCCAGGCTGGCTGGGAGATCGACATCCCTCGGGATTTCGCCTTCGATTTGCAGGAGGTGGACGACTGGTACGCCACCGTCGAAGAAGCGCCAGGCCATGAATGGTTCGACCTGGAGCTGGGTATCGTGGTCGACGGGCAACGCCACAGCCTGCTACCGATCGTGCTGCAATTGCTGCGTAGCAGTCCTGAACTGCTGCGCGCCAGCGAACTGGCCCGCCGCAGCGACGATGAACACCTGCTCATCGACCTCAACCGGGGCCGCCAGGACAGCCCTGCCTTGCGTGTCGCCCTGCCCTACGGCCGCATCAAGGCGGTGATGGGAACTCTCGGCGAGCTCTACCTGCATGAGGATGCTGTCGGCCCATCCCTGCGCTTGGAGCGTGCCGATGCGGCGCGACTGAACGATATCGAGCACCTGCCCCTGCACTGGGAAGGCGGCGAGCATGTGCGCGACCTGGGCCGCCGGCTGCGCGATGCGCGTGATTTGCAGATCGAGCCGCCCAAGGGGCTCAAGGCCGAGCTGCGCCCCTACCAGCAGCAAGGCCTGAACTGGCTGCAAGCCCTGCGCGAAATGGGCACCGGCGGCATCCTGGGCGACGACATGGGCCTGGGCAAGACCCTGCAGACCCTCGCCCACCTGCTGCTTGAAAAACAAAGCGCACGCCTGGAGCAACCCGCCCTGGTGGTGATGCCGACGAGCCTTGTGCCCAACTGGCTCGATGAAGCCCAACGCTTCGCTCCCGCACTTCGCGTCCTGGCACTGCATGGCCCGGGCCGCAGCAAGCATTTCACCGCGCTGCACGACTACGATGTGATCCTGACCACCTACGCCCTGCTCCCGCGGGACCTGGAACACCTGCGTGCCGTGCACTGGAGCCTCCTGATTCTCGACGAGGCGCAGAACATCAAGAGCAGCACCAGCAAGGCAGCCCAAGCTGTCTGCGATCTGAAGGCAGGCCAGCGCCTGTGCCTGACCGGCACCCCGATGGAGAACAACCTGGGCGAGCTGTGGTCGCTGTTCCACTTCTTGATGCCGGGCTGGCTGGGCGACCTGAAGCGCTTCAACCAGGACTATCGCACGCCGATCGAACGCCACGGCGACACCGAACGCATGGCGCACCTGGCCAGTCGCATCCGCCCATTCCTGCTGCGCCGGACCAAGGAACAGGTGGCCACCGAACTGCCGGCCAAAACCGAGATGATCCACTGGGTCGAGCTCAGCGATGCCCAGCGCGACACCTACGAAGCCGTGCGCGTGGCCATGGACAAGAAAGTCCGTGACGAGATAGCCCGCAATGGGGCGGCGCGCAGCCAGATCGTCATCCTCGACGCCTTGCTCAAGCTGCGCCAGGTGTGCTGCGACCTTCGCCTGGTCAAGGGCGTGGAGGCCAAAGGCAACCAGGCCGACAAGGGCAAGCTCGGCAGCCTGATGGACATGCTTGAGGAGTTGCTCAGCGAGGGACGCCGGGTGTTGCTGTTCTCCCAATTCACCTCGATGCTTGCCTTGATCGAGACCGAACTTGCCAAGCGCAATGTCCGCTACAGCCTGCTGACCGGGGACACCCGTGACCGACGCACCCCTGTGCAGCAGTTTCAGGGCGGCGAAAGCGAGGTATTCCTGATCAGCCTCAAGGCCGGCGGCACTGGCCTGAACCTGACTGCTGCGGACACGGTGATCCACTACGACCCGTGGTGGAATCCGGCCAGCGAGAGCCAGGCCACCGACCGCGCCTATCGCATTGGCCAAGACAAGCCGGTGTTTGTGTTCAAGCTGATCACCCGAGGCACGGTGGAAGAAAAGATCCAGCAGTTGCAGCAGGAGAAAGCCGCCCTGGCAGCCGGCCTGCTCGACGGCGGATCGGCCGGCCAATGGCGTTTGGGCGATGAGGAGATCGAGGCACTGTTTGCGCCACTGCCTGGCAAGCGCAGTCGCTGATCTGTGGAGGACGGTTTCGTCGCTCCACCAGATCGCGCCGAATTCAAGACATGCCAGATCAATCGACCAATTGCGCTTCCTTCAAGGCACCCAGCGCCTCCAGCCAACGCGGCTGCTGCCGGTAATCGGTGCGGGCAAAGCCACGTCCACGCATCTTCGCGATCCGCGGCGATGGCTTGACCTTCAGCCGCTGGGCCGCGCTCAGTGCCAGCTCCGCCGCTGCCCGGTCATTGCACACCAACCCCATGTCGCAACCAGCGCTCAGGGCCGCCTCGATCCGGTTGGCGGCATCACCCACCACATGGGCACCGGCCATGGACAGGTCGTCACTGAAAATCACCCCCTCGAACCCCATCTCCCCCCGCAGGATGTCCTGCAGCCAGCGACGCGAGAACCCGGCTGGCTGGTTATCGATCTGCGGGTAGATCACATGCGCAGGCATCACGGCCGCCAATTGGCCGCTGAGCTGGGTGAAAGGCACCAGGTCCGCCTGGCGCAGTTGCTCGAGGCTGCGCTCATCCGTGGGTATGGCCACGTGAGAGTCGGCTTCCGCCCAGCCATGCCCCGGGAAGTGCTTGCCACAGGCAGCCATGCCTGCGGCATTCATGCCGCGGATGAACGCCCCGGCCAGTTGCGTGGCGCGCGCCGGATCGCCCTCAAAGGCACGGCTGCCGACCACGGCGCTGCGCTGATGATCTAGGTCAAGTACCGGGGCGAAGCTCAGGTCAAGGCCTACAGCCAGCACTTCGGTCGCCATCAGCCAACCACACTGCTCGGCCAGGTATTGGGCGTTGGCATTGTCGGCGATCGCACGCATGGCCGGTAGACGCACGAACCCCTGGCGCAGGCGTTGAACCCGCCCACCCTCCTGATCGACGGCCAGGATGAGGTCGGGGCGCACAGCGCGGATGGAGGCGCACAGCTCACGCACCTGGCGAGGGCTGTCGATGTTGCGGGCGAAAATGATCAGGCCGGCCACTTCGGGCTGGCGCAGGAGATGACGGTCTTCGGCGGTCAGCCATTTACCGGCGATATCCACCATCAGGGAGCCTTGCAGGCGGGCAGTCATATTGGATTCCTTCATGGGAGGGGCAGCACGCCCCAGTGCGGGCAGGCGGACTCGTCGATCCGCACCGCGCAATGGTCCGGTACCCGGTCGAACAACGCTATCAAGTCGCTGTTCCTAAGACGTATGCAACCATGGGACAACGGGATGCCCATAGGTTCAGTGTCCGGCGTACCGTGCAGGTAGATGTAGCGGCGAAAGGTGTCGACCTTGCCAAGCCGATTGAGCCCAGGTTCGCAACCACTGAGCCAGAGGATGCGGCTGAGGATCCAGTCGCGCCCGGGAAACTGCTCATGCAGCGCCAGGGACCAGACCTCGCCCGTCCAGCGCCGGCTGCGCAGTACAGCGCCCTGCGGCAAGCCGGCACCGATCCTAGCGCGAACCTGGTGAAGGCCTCGCGGCGTACAGCCGGAGCCATTGAGCTCCCCAGCACCGTTTCGCGCCGTGGACACCTCCAGGCGCACGCGCAGTGCCCCACGGGTGAATCCGTAGAGGCGCTGGTCGGCAAGAGAGATATGCAGAAAGTCGAGGTCAGGCATGGGCGCTAGCTTAGCCCAAGCGCCTCTTAGCGCACAGTGTCAGGCCTTGGCTGGCGCTGGCGCGGTACCGCTCTTGCTGCGCGGACGCAGTTGCGCGGTGGCCATGGCCGGATCAGTGACCCCACTGTCGGCACGCATGCCGGCGGCGAGGAACGGCACCATCAGGCGCATCACCTGCTCAATCGAGGTATTGATGCCAAAGTCGGTTTCGGCGATGGCCCGCAGCGCCTTGATGCCCGACATGCTGAAAGCGGCAGCCCCAAGCATGAAGTGCACGCGCCAGAACAGCTCCAGCGGCGGGATACGTGGCGCGGCTTCATTGACCAGCAGCATGTAGCGGCGGAACACCTTGCCATACATGTCTTCGAGGTATCGACGCAGGTGACCTTGGCTCTGGCTGAAGGCAAGGCCAAGCAGGCGCATGAAGATCGACAGGTCGTTGTTGCTGCGGGGCTGCACGGCCAGCGCTTGCTCGACCAGCATCTCGAGCAACTCCTCTAGGCTAGGCTTGGGCTCGGGGCGCGCCTGACGACGATCCAGCTCACGTTCGAGGCTGGAGCAGAACGGGCCGAGAAACCGCGAGAAGACCGCCTGGATCAGAGCTTTCTTGGAACCGAAATGGTAGTTCACCGCCGCCAGGTTGACCCCAGCCTTGCTGGTGATCAGCCGCAACGAGGTTTCCGCGAACCCCCTCTCCGCAAACAGCTGCTCTGCAGCATCGAGAATGCGTTCAACGGTTTCCGATTGGGCCATGACTACTCCGCCTGACAAACAGTTGTTTGAAACATACGTTTCAAGCCTTCATCTGTCAAGCCGCGTGACCCGCCAGTCGCTATTTAACCACAGCGTTGAACCGTTCGCTGCAAGCCACGGTTGGCGCAGGCTTCACTCAAATGCACAACGCAATGACGTGTTTTCTCGGCCCACAGTGCTTGCAGCTGGCCAGCCACTGTATATAATTCCAGTCACTGTATAAAAAGACAGAGCGCTTGCCATGCTTAAACTGACGCCACGCCAAGCTGAAATCCTGGCCTTCATCAAACGCTGCCTGGAAGACAACGGCTTTCCGCCGACCCGCGCGGAAATCGCTCAGGAGCTTGGGTTCAAATCACCCAATGCCGCCGAGGAGCACCTCAAGGCGCTCGCCCGCAAGGGCGCGATCGAAATGACCCCGGGCGCCTCCCGTGGCATTCGTATACCAGGGCTTGAGGCCAAGGCCGAAGAGAGCAGCCTGCCGATCATCGGCCGGGTCGCCGCCGGCGCACCGATCCTCGCCGAGCAACACATCGAAGAATCCTGCAACATCAACCCAGCCTTCTTCCATCCTCGCGCCGACTATCTGCTGCGTGTCCACGGCATGAGCATGAAGGACATCGGCATCTTCGACGGCGATCTACTGGCGGTCCATACCTGCCGGGAGGCCCGCAATGGCCAGGTCGTGGTCGCCCGCATCGGTGACGAAGTGACCGTCAAGCGCTTCAAGCGCGAGGGCAGCAAGGTCTGGTTGATCGCCGAAAATCCCGAATTCGCCCCCATCGAAGTCGACCTGAAAGAACAGGAACTGGTGATCGAGGGCTTGAGCGTCGGCGTCATTCGCCGCTGATCCAGGAGGCGTCATGCAGCAGTTCATCCACGCACCTCAGCAAGCCCAACTGCCGCTGTTCGAGGCCTTTCTGGCCCAACCTGCGCTGCCAGGCCTCAAGCCCAGAGACACTGCCGGTGAGCAACCGCGCAAGGGCACCCCGCCGGAGTTGTTCAGCGAACTGTCTCTGCGCGGCGCTCCCGGTCATTGCCAGGGCCTGCTGGCCCCTATCCTGCGCGAACTGAGCGAAGAGGACGAAACACGCTGGCTGACCCTCATCGCACCACCCACCAGCCTGACCCAAGCCTGGCTGCGTGATGCCGGCCTGAACCGCGAACGTATCCTGCTGTTGCAACCAGGCGCCAACCAGAGCGCCTTGCAACTGGCGTGTGAAGCACTACGCCTGGGCCACAGTCACACCGTCGTCAGCTGGCTTGGCAACGTCAACGCCAACGCACGCCAGCAATTGATACGCGCTGCCAACACCGGAAACGCACAAAGCCTGAACATCCGCCTCGGCTGATGTTCAGGCTTTGCCTGTATCAATCCAGTCCCTGAACCAGAAGCGCGGTGCTTAGTGCAGAACGCGCGGTCCTTCGTCACGCTCGAAATCGCCCTCTACCAGGCGACCTGCCATCTGCACACCCACGCTCAACATGGCCTTGGCCACTTCGACATGCTGGCCCTGCAGGAACGCCTTGGCGTCCTCGGAGAAGTCCAGGGTCACCAGGGAACCCTCGTCCTCGGCGCGGCGCAGCTCGATCCGGCCATCGGGCAACTCGACAATTTCTAGAAAGGACGTTGACATATAGGGCCTGCTTTTCACGAAAGGCGATTATTGTACCAGCCGCCAGCGCTATCAGCACTCACTCAACGCGTCACGAAAGCGTCGAACCACGTCCTTGAGGTTGGCCCGCCAGCTTTCCAGCTCTTGCCGGGAAAGCGCTGGTTGCTCGGGCTCGTCCAGATTGACGGCCTGGATCAGCGGCTGGGTGACATCAGTTTTCGGGGCTTTTTTGGCGACCGGCGGTCGGAACAAATCGATATAAGCGCGCAGCAACTGGGCAAGCCAGGTTTCTGGCTGACGTACCAGCTCCAGCAGCTCGGCCACTTCAGGAATGGCAATGCCGTCCAGCGCCTCGTCGTTGAGCAACAGCTCTACCCGCGACGCCGCAGCCTGGGGCAAGCGGTAGAAACCTGCGATTTCATGGCACAGCCCCAGTAAAGCGCCATACAAGTGAAACAGTGCAGACTCACGCTCCGCCTGTATCAAGCCTTGGGCATTCATCGCCTGGCTACTTTCAGCCTTGGCCATGGACTCCAGGGCAAGCCCGGCGAAGAAGAGTTTTTGGTTGGTACGAGTGTAGAGTTCCTGGGCCATCTTCAGTGGCCTCCCTGAGGCTGCAAGGCGATATCCCAGTGTCAGGGATTGCCCCGCCCCGCCGCAAGCTCAATGTCACCAAAGACAAGGGCCGCTTTGCGGCCCACTTTTCAGCACTTTGGATCAGCGCTTGTCTTCGATTTTCCAGGCGTTGCCATCAAAGAATGCCTTCCAGCCGGTCGGCTTGCCGTCGACCTCGGACTGCACGTACTGCTCCTTCGTCTTGCGACTATAGCGAATCACCGCCGGACGCCCGTCGGGATCTTTCTGCGGGGCATCGCACAAGAAGTGGTACTTCGGATCGATCTCGTGCTTGTGCGGGATGATCTCCAGCACCAGCGGCGCGCGCGTTTCTCGGTTCTTCGGGAACTGGCTGGCAGCCAGGAACAGCCCCGAGGCGCCGTCGCGCAGCACGTAAGTGTCGTCGACCTTCTCGCACTTGAGCTCGGGCATGTCCACCTTGTCCATCTTCGGTGGCGCTGCCTCACCGCTCTTGAGCAACTTACGGGTGTTCTTGCACGCAGGATTGGTGCAACCGAAGAACTTGCCGAAACGGCCAGTCTTGAGCTGCATCTCGCTACCACACTTGTCGCATTCCAGGCTCGGCCCTTCATAGCCCTTGATGCGGTAGCTGCCCTGCTCGATCTCGTAACCGGCACAGTCCGGGTTGTTGCCGCAGATGTGCAGCTTGTGCTTTTCATCCAGCAGATAGGCATCCATCGCCGTGGAACAGATCGGGCAACGGTGCTTGCCACGCAGGACCAGGGACTCGGACTCACCTTCATCGTCGGCAGCGATTTCATCACCCGGTACGAGGTTCACGGTGGCCTTGCAACGCTCCTTGGGTGGCAGGCTGTATCCCGAGCACCCCAGGAACACGCCCGTGGAAGCGGTACGGATCATCATGGGTCGACCACATTCCTTGCAGGGGATGTTGGTCAGGGTCGGCTGGTTGGCACGCATGCCGTTCTCGGCGGATTCGGCAGTCAGCAGCTTCTTGCTGAAATCGCCATAGAACTCGTCCAGAACGTTCTTCCAGTCGCGCTCGCCCTGGGCGACGTCATCGAGGTTCTCCTCCATGCCAGCGGTAAAACCGTAGTCCATGAGATTGGAGAAGCTCTCCGACAGACGCTCGGTGACGATGTCGCCCATCTTTTCGGAGTAGAAGCGGCGGTTGTGCAAAGTCACATAACCGCGGTCCTGGATGGTGGAGATGATTGCCGCGTAGGTCGATGGTCGACCGATCCCGCGCTTCTCCATCTCCTTGACCAGGCTGGCTTCGGTGTAGCGCGCCGGCGGCTTGGTGAAGTGCTGGCTCGGGTCGAGCTGGATGAGCTTTAGCGACTCGCCCTGGGCCATTTCCGGCAACACGTCATCTTCGCCCGGCTTGCTCTGCTGAGGCAGTACACGGGTATAACCGTCGAACTTGAGGATGCGGCCCTTGGCACGCAGCTCGAAGTCACCGGCATTGACCGTGACGCTGGTGGACAGGTATTGCGCAGGTGGCATTTGGCACGCCAGGAACTGGCGCCAGATCAACTCGTACAGGCGCTCGGCATCACGTTCCATGCCACTGAGCTTGGTCGGATGAGTGTTGACATCAGAGGGGCGAATCGCCTCGTGCGCCTCCTGGGCGCCCTCCTTGCTGCCATATACCACCGGTTTTTCCGGCAGGTACTGTTTGCCGAACTCACGCTCGATGTAGCTACGCGCCATATCCAGGGCATCGACCGACAGGTTGGTCGAGTCGGTACGCATATAGGTGATGTAGCCCGCCTCGTAGAGACGCTGGGCCATCATCATGGTTTTCTTCACACCAAAGCCCAGGCGGTTGCTCGCCGCCTGTTGCAGGGTCGAGGTAATGAACGGTGCCGACGGCTTGCTGCTGGTCGGGCGGTCTTCGCGCTTGGCCACGCTGTAGCTGGAAGCCTTGAGCTTCTCAAGCGCCGCCATGGCCTGGGCTTCATTCAACGGTTTGAAGGCTTCGCCCTTCTCGCGCGCCACTTCGAAACGCACCTTGGCATTCTTGGCGGTCCCTAGGTCAGCGTGCACCTCCCAGTATTCTTCGGGATTGAAGGCCCGGATTTCGCGCTCACGTTCCACTACCAGCTTCACGGCCACCGACTGCACCCGACCGGCGGACAGGCCACGGGCGATCTTGGCCCACAGCAACGGTGAGACCATGTAACCGACCACGCGGTCGAGGAAGCGGCGCGCCTGCTGGGCGTTGACCCGATCGATGTCCAGCTCGCCCGGCTGGGAGAAGGCCTCCTGAATCGCCTTCTTGGTGATTTCGTTGAACACCACACGCTTGTAGCGGCTGTCATCACCACCGATGGCCTCGCGCAGGTGCCAGGCGATGGCTTCCCCTTCGCGGTCCAAGTCGGTTGCGAGATAGATGGTGTCGGCATCCTTGGCCAGGCGACGCAGTTCGTCGATGACCTTTTCCTTGCCAGGCAGGATTTCATACTTGGCTTTCCAGCCAGCTTCCGGGTCAACACCCATGCGGGCAACCAGTTGGCGGCGAGCCTTCTCCTTCGGCGACAGCGCGGGGGCCTCGGACGCGGTCTTACCGCGCTTGGCCGCCGGTTCCTTGGTGGCGCTGGCCGAACCGCTGGTGGGGAGGTCTCGGATATGGCCGATACTCGACTTCACCACGTACTGGCTGCCCAAGTACTTGTTGATGGTCTTGGCCTTGGCCGGGGATTCCACAATGACCAGCGATTTGCCCATGGATCGGAGTATTCCTGAATCTGAAGATGAAAAACGCGTCAGGTGCCAGACGCGGCACCGCTATATATAGTGGCAACAGGGTGAGGTCAAGCGCCCAGGTTCAGCCGTCCGCTACACCAGGCTGCTCGAACCGCCCCTCTTCGGCCTTGACCAAAGCAAAGCGTGGCACCTGCTCGCCGTCAACCTCGACAGACTCCAGGAACATCGACAACGGCCTCACCCAGAGCCCGAATTCGCCATACAACGCCTGGTAGAACACGACCCACTCTTCGGTCTCGGAGTGCCGCGCAACGCCGAACACACGGTACTCAGGCCCTTTGTAATGCCGGTACACACCGGGTTGTATCTGCATGTCGCCCACCCTCTTGAAACAAATCCTGTAAAAAACAAAAACCGGGGCACAAGGCCCCGGTTGCTGTCGACAACGCGATCAGACGCGTTCGAAGACCGTGGTGATGCCTTGGCCCAGGCCGACACACATGGTGGCGACGCCGAGGGTGCCGCCTTTTTGCTTCATGACGTTGAGCAGGGTGCCGGAAATCCGCGCTCCCGAGCAACCAAACGGGTGGCCCAACGCAATGGCGCCGCCGTGCAGGTTAACCTTCTCATCCATCTTGTCGAGCACTTTCAGGTCCTTGAGCACGGGCAGGGCCTGTGCGGCGAACGCTTCGTTGAGTTCGATGAAGTCGATATCAGCCATGGTCAGGCCGGCACGCTTGAGGGCTTTCTGGGTCGACGGCACCGGGCCGTAGCCCATGATTGCCGGGTCGACGCCGGCCACCGCCATGGCGCGGATGACCGCCAGGGGCTGGATCCCCAGGTCCATGGCACGCTGGCCGGACATGACGATCATGCACGAAGCACCGTCAGTGATTTGCGACGAAGTACCGGCGGTGACGGTGCCCCCTTTCGGGTTAAACGCCGGCTTGAGCGATGCCAGGCCTTCGAGGGTGGTTTCCGGGCGGATGGTCTCATCGTAGTCGAAGACCTTCAGGAATCCGTTCTCATCATAGCCCTGCATCGGGATGATTTCGTCCTTGAAGTTGCCTTCGACCGTCGCCTGGTGGGCAAGCTGGTGCGAGCGCAGGCCGAACAGGTCTTGCTGCTCACGGGTGATGCCATGCATCTTGCCGAGCATCTCTGCAGTCAGGCCCATCATGCCCGATGCCTTGGCGGCATGCAGGGACAGGTGCGGGTTGGGATCCACGCCATGCATCATGCTGACGTGTCCCATGTGCTCGACACCACCGATGACGAACACATCACCGTTACCAGTCATGATCGCCTGGGCGGCGGTGTGCAGCGCGCTCATCGAAGAGCCGCACAGGCGACTCACGGTCTGGGCAGCGGAGGTGTGCGGGATCTGGGTCATCAGCGACGCCATGCGGGCGATGTTCCAGCCCTGCTCCAGGGTCTGGTTGACGCAGCCCCAGATCACGTCCTCGACTTCCTTCGGATCGACCTTGTCATTGCGCTCCAGCAGCTTGCTGATCAGGTGCGCGGACATATCCTCGGCACGGGTGTTACGGTGCATGCCACCTTTGGAACGACCCATCGGCGTGCGACCGAAGTCGACAATCACCACGTCTCTTGGATTCAGGCTCATATCAATACTCTCGCTCTAACTCGTTGGGCGCTCAGTTGAAGAAGCGCTGACCGTTCTTGGCCATTTCGCGCAGCTTCGCAGTCGGGTGGTACAGCGGCCCCAGATCGGCATACTGGTCGGCCAGGGCGACGAACTCAGCGACCCCGATCGAATCGATGTAACGCAGCGCACCACCACGGAAGGGAGGGAAGCCAATGCCGTACACCAGGCCCATGTCGGCTTCGGCGGCGGTCTCGACGATGCCATCTTCCAGGCAGCGGACGGTTTCCAGGCACAGTGGGATCATCATCCAGTTGATGATGTCCTCGTCGGTCACTTCACGCTGCTCGAAGACGATCGGCTTGAGCACATCCAGCACCGAGGCATCGGCGACCTTCTTCGGCTTGCCGCGCTTGTCGGTTTCGTAGGCGTAGAAGCCCTTGCCGTTCTTCTGGCCCAGGCGATTGGCCTCGTACAGGGCATCGACGGCGGAGCGGCGATCGTCTTTCATGCGGTCCGGGAAGCCATCGGCCATAACGTCGCGACCATGGTGGCCGGTATCGATACCGACGACGTCCATCAGGTAGGCCGGGCCCATCGGCCAGCCGAACTTTTCCATCACCTTGTCGATGCGCACGAAGTCGACACCGGCGCTGACCAGCTTGGCGAAACCGCCGAAGTACGGGAACAGCACACGGTTGACCAAGAAGCCCGGGCAGTCGTTGACCACGATCGGGTTCTTGCCCATCTTCTTGGCGTAGGCGACGGTGGTAGCAACCGCTACCTCACTGGACTTCTCGCCACGGATAACTTCTACCAGCGGCATCATGTGCACCGGGTTGAAGAAGTGCATGCCGACGAAGTTCTCAGGACGCTTGAGGGCCTTGGCCAACAGGTTGATGGAGATGGTCGAGGTGTTGGAGGCGAGAATCGCGTCCTCCTTGACCTGTCCTTCCACTTCTGCCAGCACTGCCTGCTTGACCTTCGGGTTCTCGACCACCGCTTCGACGACGATATCGACATTGCCGAAATCACCGTAGGACAGGGTCGGACGAATGGCATTGAGCGCCTCGGCCATCTTCGCCGGGGTCAGGCGCCCCTTCTCGACACGCTTGCCGAGCAGCTTGGAGGCCTCGTTCAGGCCCAGCTGGATGGCCTCCTCGCGGATGTCCTTCATCAGGATCGGCGTGCCCTTGACGGCGGACTGGTAGGCGATGCCGCCACCCATGATGCCAGCGCCGAGCACGGCAGCCTGTTTCACGTCACGGGCGATCTCGTCATGGGCCTTGGCCTTGCGCTTGAGTTCCTGATCATTGAGGAACAGGCCGATCAGGCTCTCGGCGACCGAGGTGCGGGCCAGCTTGGCGAAACCTGCGGCCTCGACTTCCAGGGCTTTGTCACGACCGAAATTGGCAGCTTTCTGGATGGTCTTGATGGCTTCGACCGGTGCGGGGTAGTTCGGGCCGGCTTGACCTGCGACGAAGCCCTTGGCGGTCTCGAAAGCCATCATCTGTTCGATGGCATTGAGCTTGAGCTTTTCAAGCTTTGGCTGGCGCTTGGCCTTGTAGTCCAGTTCACCGCTGATGGCACGCTTGACCAGGTCCAAGGCCGCGGCCTGCAGCAGTTCAGGGGCAACCACGGCATCGACGGCGCCGACCTTGAGGGCGTCCTCAGCACGGTTTTCCTTGCCGGAGGCGATCCACTCGATCGCGTTGTCCGAACCGATCAGACGCGGCAAGCGCACGGTGCCACCGAAGCCTGGGTAGATACCCAGCTTGACTTCAGGCAGGCCGATCTTGGCGTTGGAGGACATGACGCGGTAATCGGCCGCCAGGCACATTTCCAGCCCCCCGCCCAGGGCGATGCCATTGATGGCAGCGACGGTCGGCACGGCGAGGTCTTCAAAGTCGTTGAAGATGCGATTGGCTTCCAGGTTGCCGGCGACCAGCTCGGCCTCGGGCAGCTTGAAGTTGTCGACGAACTCGGTGATGTCGGCGCCGACGATGAACACGTCCTTGCCGCTGCTGACGATCACGCCCTTGATGGCGGCGTCGGCCTTGATGGCGTCCACGGCCTGGCGGAGCTCTTCCAGGGTCAGGCGGTTGAACTTGTTGACGGACTCACCCTTGAGGTCGAACTTCAGTTCGACGATGCCGCTTTCAAGAGCCTTAACCGTGATGGCTTTACCTTCGTAAATCATCAACTGATCTCCACGATATGGAAGCTGAACTGTACACGCCGATCGCTGGTGCAAAGGCCGATTAAGCCTTCTTTCCAGGCACACCCGTCAGCGCGATAGTCGGGATTCTGTAAGAGCGATCTGACATACAAACGCTCAATTCATACGCCCGTTTGATTTGGGTATGCACACATTCACCGAAAAGATCGGCGTTGTCAAATGCTCGAAAGCACCCTTAAAACGCGACTTTCCAGTCATTTTGTACCGCGCGGGCACGAAGCATGATGACGGTGATTGCGACACATTCATCGGGAAGATAGACACCCAATCCCCCAGAGATGCCCTGGCACATGAGGGAACTGAGGTCAAAAGGCTGAGACGTTGCGCTATCGGGGCCGAGAAAGCGGCCCTGGGAAGGTAGAGATCAGGCGAGGGTTTCGAGCACTTGGGCAATATCTTGCAAAACAGCCTTGTCGCCCCGCTCGCTCCAGTACAGGGCCAGCATGCGGCTGTCGGCTTCGACCTTGTAGACCGTTGCCGGCAGACGTGCAAAGGCCTCACTCAGACGCGGGTCTTCGCAGGGCTCGCGCCACTGGTTCCACCACACTCCCGGCGTGACCTGCCAATAGCTCCAGGTATCGTTGCTGCCCTTGCGCCGGGCTCGATGGTATTGCGGACACGGGCTGGGAGGCTCTTTCTCCAGCCAATGAGGCCACTGCTGGGGCGCCAATTGCATGGCCAACCCCATGCGCCGGCCCTCCAGGCGCAAATTCATCTGCTCGCTCTGTTTTCGCGAAGGGCGCAACCAGGCCATGGGGCTCAGAATCAGCGCAAGGATTGACACCACCAGCCATACCGTCATATCTGTAGATTCCATAAAGCGTTGCAAATGAGCTGGTTAGCCAGGTTTCTCGGCACTCGGCCCGAAAGCGACCATACTTCTACTATCGCAAATGTCAGGAGTACCACCATGTCCTACGAACATCTTCTGGTTGCTGTCGACCTGACCGAAGAATGCGACCCGGTGATCAAGCGCGCCATGAAGCTCGCCGAACCTACCGGGGCCAAGGTCTCGCTGGTGCACATTGTCGAACCCATGGCCATGGCCTTCGGTGGCGATGTACCGATGGACCTGTCGCAATTGCAGCAGCAACAGTTCGATCAGGCCAAGGAGCGCATGGACCGCCTGTTCAACAAGTACCCGACCATCAACCGTGGCGATTCGCACCTGACCTACGGCCAGCCACGACAGGAAATCCATCAACTGGCCAAGGACCAGAACTGCGACCTGATCGTGGTTGGCAGCCATGGCCGCCACGGTCTTGCCTTGCTGCTTGGCTCCACCGCAAACGATGTGTTGCATGGCGCGCCTTGCGACGTGCTGGCCGTACGTCTGCAGAAAAAAGAAGGCTAAACGCCCCCTGGACCCTCTAACAGCCACTCGCAGGCTTCACCAGCTTCTGATCGTTTGGGCTGGCGAAGCCTGCGGGGCGCCAAGCGCCCTGATGGCTTGAGACAGTCTTACCCTTCCAGTTCAGCCCAGCGCTCGACCAGCGTATCCAGCTCGCCTTGCATCTGTTCAAGTTTGGCCAGCACCGTCGAGGTCTCGCCGATCGGTCGCTGATAGAAGCCTGGGGCATTGACCTCTTCCTGCACCGTGGCCATGCGCTGCTCCAACTCATCGATCAGTCCTGGCAGGGCCTCCAGCTCACGCTGCAGCTTGTAGCTCAGTTTCTTCTTGGCAGGATCCGCCGCAGCAGCCGCAACGTTGGCCGCAGGTACCGCCTGCTCGGCAGGTTTTTCCACCACGGCGCTACCCAGCTCGGCTTTGCCGCCCTTGCTTTCGGCCACCCCGAGCAGCTTCGGCGAGCCACCTTGACGGAGCCAGTCCTCATAGCCACCGACATACTCCCGCACCCGGCCCTCCCCTTCGAACACCAGGGTGCTGGTCACCACGTTATCGAGAAATGCCCGGTCATGGCTGACCATCAGCACGGTACCCTTGAAGTTGGAGAGCACCTCCTCGAGCAGTTCGAGGGTCTCCACATCGAGGTCGTTGGTCGGCTCGTCCAGCACCAGCAGGTTAGCCGGCTTGCTGAACAGTTTGGCCAGCAACAGCCGCGCCCGCTCGCCTCCGGACAACGCCTTGACCGGCGTACGGGCACGCTGTGGGCTGAACAGGAAGTCGCCCAGGTAGCTGAGCACGTGCCGGCTCTGGCCGTCGATCTCGATAAAGTCCCGCCCTTCAGCGAGGTTGTCGATAACCGTCTTCTCCAGGTCCAGTTGATGGCGCAACTGGTCAAAGTAAGCGACCTCCAGCTTGGTGCCGCGCTCGACTTTGCCCGAAGTGGGCTCCAAGTCGCCCAGCATCAGCTTGAGCAAGGTCGTCTTGCCAGTACCGTTGGCGCCCAGCAGGCCAATGCGGTCCTCGCGCTGCAGGACCATGGAGAAGTTCTTGACCAGCATGGGACCATCGGCGTGCGCGAAGCTGACATTTTCAAGCGTCATGACCTGCTTGCCGGACTTGTCCGCAACCTCGATCTGGATGTTCGCCTTACCCTGGCGCTCGCGACGTTCGCCGCGCTCCACACGCAAGGCCTTCAGGGCGCGCACGCGGCCCTCGTTACGGGTACGCCGGGCCTTGATGCCCTGGCGAATCCAAACCTCCTCCTGAGCCAGGCGCTTGTCGAACAGCGCATTGGCGGTTTCCTCGGCGGCCAGCATGGCCTCCTTGTGCACCAGGAAGCTGGCGTAATCGCCGTTCCAGTCGATCAGACCGCCACGATCCAGTTCTAGGATGCGGGTGGCCAGGTTTTGCAGGAAGGAACGGTCGTGAGTGATGAACAGCACGGCCCCGTTGAAGCCGCTTAGGGCCTCCTCGAGCCAGGCAATGGCACCGATGTCCAGGTGGTTGGTCGGCTCGTCGAGCAGCAGCAGGTCCGGCTCGGACACCAGTGCCTGGGCCAGCAGCACCCGCCGACGCCAACCACCGGACAGCTCGGCGAGGGTCTTGTCAGCGGGCAGTTGCAGACGGCTCAGGGTGCTTTCCACCACCTGCTGTAGGCGCCAGCCATCGCGGGCTTCGAGCTCATGCTGGACGTGCATCAGTTTCTCGAGGTCGGCATCGCCTTGGATGTTCTGGCTCAGGTGGTGATACTCGGCCAGCAAAGCACCGACGCCGTCCAGGCCCTCGGCCACCACATCGAACACCGTACGCTCGTCGGCAACTGGCAGTTCCTGCGGCAGTTCGCCGATCTTCAGGCCAGGGGCACGCCAGATCTCGCCGTCGTCGGGCTTCTGCTCGCCCTTGACCAGGCGCAGCATGCTCGACTTGCCCGTGCCGTTGCGGCCGATGATGCACACCCGCTCGCCACGCGCGATCTGCCAAGACACCTTGTCCAGCAGCGGCATGGCGCCGAACGCAAGGGACACATCGCTGAATTTGAGCAGGGTCATAATCTTCTCCAAAAACCGGGCGCGCATTCTACCTGACTTGCCCCTTCCGGGCATTAGCCAGACCGTAGCCCTCCGACGTTGCGACATCCGGTCGAAGATAATGGTTGGATACAAGCACAGTGCTTTCACCCGCTGCCGGCAAACGGCTAAGCTAAGGCAATAGATCCCAACAGTGCTGGCTTCGCCGTCACTTTTCCTTGGTTCACTTGCCCGGACGTCTCATGCGCAGCCGCCTGTTCCAACTCGTTTCCTGCCTGCTGCTCACCGCCACTACCGCGAGCGCGGCACAGGCCATCGATATCACCCAGCAACGTCAATACTATGATGAGGCCAAGCGCGCCCTGGCCAAGGGCGACAAGGGGCCTTACCTGCGCTACGCCAATGCGCTTCGCGACTATCCGCTGACGCCTTACCTGGCCTATGACGAGCTCACCGCCCGCCTCAAGAGCGCCAGCAACGAAGAAATCGAAGGTTTCCTCGCCCAGCATGGCGACCTGCCCCAGGCCAATTGGATGAAACTGCGCTGGCTGCGCTGGCTGGCTGAGCGCGGCGAATGGAACACCTTCGTCAAGTACTATGACCCCAAGCTCAACTTCACTGAACTGGATTGCCTGAACGGCCAGTACCAGTTGACCCACGGCCTGCGCGCCGAAGGCTTTGCCAACGCCGAAAAATTGTGGAACGTCGGCAAGTCGCAACCTGCCGCCTGTGACACCCTGTTCAGCCTGTGGGCGGCCGAAGGCCAACTGACCGAGGCCAAACGCTGGCAACGGGCCAAACTCGCAGCCCAAGCGCGCAACTACAGCCTGGCCAATAACCTGGTCAAGACCCTGACCACCCTCGCCCCCCAGGGCCGACTGCTGATCGACGTGGCGCAAAAGCCGGAGCTGCTCAACCAGCCGTCGCGTTTCACACCCGTCAACGAAGCCATGTCCGATGTGGTCAGCCTGGGCCTGCGCCGCCTGGCGCGCCAGGACCCTGAGCGAGCCATGTCACTGCTCGACGACTACGCCCAGCGCATGCACTTCTCGCGTGATGAGAAGGTCGCCATCGCCCGCGAAATCGGCCTGACCCTGGCACGCCGTTACGACCCACGCGCCCTGGACCTGATGACTCGCTACGACCCCGAGCTGCGTGACAATACCGTCAGCGAGTGGCGCCTGCGCCTGCTGTTGCGCCTGGGTCGCTGGGAAGACGCCTACGAGCTGACCAAGCGTTTGCCTCAGGACCTGGCCAGCAGCAACCGTTGGCGCTATTGGCAGGCCCGCAGCCTGGAACTGGCGCAGCCGAACAACCCGCAGATCCCTCTGCTTTACAAGACAGTGGCCCGAGAGCGTGATTTCTATGGCTTCCTCGCCGCCGATCGAGCACAGACACCCTACCAGCTCAACAACAAGCCATTGATGCTGAGCCAGCAGGTGATCAACAAGGTACGCAACACCCCCGGAGTGCGTCGCGCCTTGGAGTTCCATGCTCGCGGCCAGATCGTCGAGGGTCGTCGTGAGTGGTACCACGTCAGCCGCCACTTCAACCGCGACGAGATGGTCGCCCAAGCCCGCTTGGCCTACGACCTGCGCTGGTATTTCCCGGCGATCCGTACGATCAGCCAGGCCCAGTACTGGGATGATCTGGACATCCGCTTCCCCATGGCTCACCGCAACACGTTGGTACGCGAAGCCAAGGTGCGCGGGCTGCATTCGAGCTGGGTGTTCGCCATCACCCGCCAGGAAAGCGCCTTCATGGAAGACGCCCGCTCCAGCGTGGGGGCCAGTGGCCTGATGCAGCTGATGCCGGCGACGGCCAAGGAGACAGCGCGCAAGTTCAACATTCCGCTGGCCTCGCCTTCGCAGGTGCTCAACCCGGACAAGAACATCCAGCTTGGTGCGGCTTACCTGAGCCAGGTGCATGGGCAGTTCAATGGCAACCGGGTCTTGGCCTCGGCGGCGTACAACGCAGGTCCCGGGCGGGTACGGCAATGGCTCAAGGGAGCCAAGCACCTGAGCTTCGATGTGTGGGTGGAGTCGATCCCGTTCGACGAGACACGCCAGTATGTGCAGAACGTGTTGTCTTATTCGGTGATCTACGGGCAGAAGCTGAACTCGCCGCAGCCGTTGGTGGATTGGCATGAGCGGTATTTTGACGATATGTGAGGGCTTGGGCTTGGGCTTTCAGATAGTGAGAATATCCATTCTGGGTGGAGGCGCCACCGGCGCTTTTCGCCTTTACGGCGACCTACTTTTGCTCTTGGGCAAAAGTAGGCAAAAACCGTTGGCTTCCCACATCCGGCCCCTGCGCTACGCTCCGGGGTCTCCTCGCTGCGGTGTCTTGCGGGGCTCCGCGGCCTCCGGCTGGCTGTGCCAGCCTCCATCTCGCGACTTCGGCTACCGCCGAAGGGCGCTGCGCGCCTGCCCCTCCAGACACCTCCACTCGACCTTCTGAGGTCGCGATCGGTGGTGTCTGAACTATCGCGTATCAAAAGCAACGGCAAACAAGTTAGTTATCTTGGTGTTTGTTCCGCCCCATTCGCGGATGAATCGGAGCGGCGGTTCGGCGCTCCGATTTACCCGCGAATAGGCCCAAAAGCTCACCACAAAAACCACTGAATGAAATAAGGCCAGCCCAGACACCGCCCGTAACTTGCGCCCCATCAGCAGGCCGAGTGGAGATGCCTGGAGGGGCTGGCGCGCAGCGCAGGGCCGTATGCGGGGGCGCAGCGGCTTTGGTTACTTTGGCCGCCAAGACCAAAGTGACCCGCCGTAAGGGCGCAAAGGTGATTAACCGTCAACAAATCAAACGGATAAACCCACGCCCCTCAAACCGCCACCAACAAGCCAGCCAGCCAGCCAGCCACAACGTATTACTCAATCACCTCGACCGCCATCCCAACCCGCAACGCCCCAGGTCCATCGACCGCCACGTTCTGCCCAAACAACACGTCTCCTTCCTTCTCCCGGAACGTCTTCAGTGTCGTCAAAGGCTCACGATCCGCGCTGCGCTCCCCCGTGGCAGGATCGAGCGTGGTCAGGATGCACCGCACGCTAGGCTTGAGCAGCCGAAAGGTCAGCTCGCCAATGCGAATCCGCTTCCAGCCGTCCTCGGCAAACGGCGCAGCCCCTTCCACCACTAGGTTCGGCCGAAACCGCAACATCTCCATAGGGCGTCCGATCCGCCGGCTCAGCTCGTCAAGCGACCCTTGTCCGATCAGCAACAACGGAAACCCGTCCGGAAACGCCGCCCGGTCGCTGTTCAGGCCATAGCCATTAGGTAGATAACGCGCCCGCTGCTCCGGGCAATACACCAGGCGTACCGACTTGCCGAGCAGTTCGCTCAACCAGGCTGCGGCGGCATCGCCGGCATCCGGTACTCGCAGTGTGTCACGCCAGATGGTCACGCCACGCAGGTCGTCATCGACTCCGGGTACGGGCACGGTCAAAGGCACCTGCCCCGGGGCCTGGAGCAACAATTGCCCATGCTCGTCGTAGCTGGCGTTGAGTTGTCCCAGGCCTGGCCAGGCGCGCTGGGTGAGGAAGCGTCCATTGTCCTGCTCCACCACCATCCAGCGCCGGTCACCCCGCAGCCCCAAAAGGTCAACCGGCGAGTCCACCAGGCTCTGGGCCTGCCCCGATTTCACCGGGTATCGATACAACGCACTCAAAAACATCCCTGCCCGCCTCGTGCCAGTCGAAAATACCAAGCTTATACCCGGCAACGGCGGGCCACTAGGCTGTAGCGTGATCCAGCATCAGGCGCTGTCGCACCACATCCACCAAGCGGTCAGGCTGGAACTTGGAAAGGAAGTTGTCACAACCAACTTTCTTCACCATTGATTCGTTGAAACTGCCCGACAGCGAGGTATGCAGTACCACGTGAAGCCCACGCAGGCGCGCGTCGCTGCGGATCTCGGTGGTCAGGCGGTAACCGTCCATTTCAGGCATTTCAGCGTCGGTGAACACCATCAGCAGTTTCTCGCAGACATCTTCTCCGGCATCCGCCCAGCCTTTGAGCATGCGCAAAGCCTTCAGGCCATCGCTTGCCACGTGCAGCTTCATGCCTAGCTGAGACAGAGTCTCACGCAGTTGCACCAGAGCCACGCTGGAATCATCCACCAACAACACTTCGCGCCCGCGGGCACGCGCCAGGACTGGGTCATCGAGTTTGTCCCGCGAGACGCGCGTGTTGTAGGGCACGATCTCGGCCAGGACCTTTTCCACATCGATCACCTCCACCAACTGCTCATCGACCTTGGTGATCGCCGTCAGGTAGTGCTGGCGACCGGCGCTGGACGGAGGCGGCATGATGGCTTCCCAGTTCATGTTGACGATGCGATCGACTCCGCCAACCAGGAAGGCCTGCACCGAGCGGTTGTATTCGGTGACGATGATGGTGCTGTCCGGGCCGGGTTGCAGGGGCCGCATGCCAATCGCCTGGGAGAGGTCGATCACCGGCAGTGTCTGGCCACGCAGATTGACCACACCACACACAAAGGCGTGGCGCTGCGGCATCAAGGTCAGCTTCGGCAGTTGCAGCACTTCCTGAACCTTGAACACGTTGATGGCGAACAACTGGCGCCCCGCCAGTCGGAACATCAGGATTTCCAGGCGGTTCTCGCCTACCAATTGTGTGCGTTGATCGACCGTATCGAGAATACCAGCCATTGGAAAACCCCCAGGCTTGAGTCAGGAATGTGAATTCATCTGTCCTGTATCGGCGCAACCGCCCGCAGCTTGACCCCTCAGGGAAATTCTATTGCCGACATTTGATATCACTTTAACATCATGCTTTACTGCTTGCGCGGACATATCCCCAACCGACAAGCTATTTATCTGACACCCATCAGGGAATCCCCTAGTAGCAATCGGGTGCGACCTGATGTTCCCCGTATCCAATAGCCATTAATGTGACGCCATTCTCAATGCATGAATGGAGTCAGGCTTTGCTAGCGACGGTCTCGGTGTTGCCAAGCGCAGATCCTCCTGCCCTGTGCGCAGGCGTTTCATGATGGACAGTGCACCACTGAACAACGGCGCCCTGCAGGATTTCCTGCTGGATGCACAGGTATGGCTGACCAAAACCCAGGAATGCCTTCAGCACCTGGAACTGATCGATAACGATCCCGATGCATGCCAATGCTTGAACGAGACGCTCGACACCCTCGCCCGTCGCGCTGACGCGCTTGGGCTGCTTGAAGTCGCCCACTACACCGCCGCGCTCCAGCAACTGCTCGCCCCCATCTGCCAGCAGCAACGTCTGGGCGAGCAGGCGTTGGGCGCACTGCATGCCTGCATGAATCTACTGGCTTGGCAGCTGGAGCTGGTCGATGCGACGACAGGCCGCTTGAGCCTGGATACCACCGAGCAGTCCCTGTTGCTCGAAGAACTGGCGAACGCCCTGGGGCAACCTCGCCCTGAACTGTGCGACCCCTGCCAGTCGCGCGGCGACCTGTGCGCCCATCCTCAACTGTCCCACACCCCTCTTGCCTCATCCGTCGTGGTGCCCGGTCACCGGCACTGAGCGTTTGCGACGAACAAACAACTAAAAGTAAAAAGCGCAAAGTTTTCCTTAGTTCAGAAAACGCTCTAGCAGGCATGAGTGTATTAGTTGTGCTTGAAGAAAAACCATTTCGATGAATAATGGCATTTTGATATCCGTCGAGTTGGGCTATGCCACTCTATGGCCCCGAAAAACCTGAGGTTTCAAGCAACCGGCCACCGCGACCAAATCAACTTGAAGTGGTACCATGCACGCAGTTGAATGCACGCGTCGCAGGTATTGTTCAATTGAGTGAACCGTCGTCGGTCATTGCTTGAAAGCAGGACGCCAAAGCCTCTGATCAGTCCCATGCAAGGCCTCCAACAGCAACAATTCAGTGGCTTTTCTATCTATGCTTCCACGCTTGAAACTCCCTCAGCATTGCCGCTCCCGCGCCACCTTGCTGCGCTGGGCGACCGCGTTGCTGTGCGTGGGATCACTGCTCGCCAACCTGACATTTGCCGTGCGCGCCCTCCCCTTGCCCGCCAGCCTGCTGCTGGTGCAATCGATTGCCTTGATCGGGATCCTCTGGCACTGGCGCCAGTGGGCCAGATCGATCAGCCTGCGCCCAGCGGAACTGGCCGACCGCATGCTCAAGGTCCAGGAGAGCGAACGCCAGCGCCTGAGCCGCGAACTGCATGACGATATAGGCCAATCGCTCACGGCAGCAAAGCTTCAGCTCGACTGGCTACAGCGGCGCATTCCAGCAGAGCTTCAAGAACACTGCGAGACCCTGCGCAAGACGCTCGAAAGCACACTGAGCAATGTCAGGGATGTCTCGGCGATTCTCAACCCGCGCCAACTGGCCAGCCTGGGACTCGAGGCGAGCTTGCGGGCCCATCTGGTGCGCACCCTGGAGAGCAGCGATATTCACTGGAGCCTGGAGTGCCATCAGCGCCTCGGCGGGATCGGTGAAGCGGTTTCCATGGCCGCATTCCGGATCACCCAGGAAGCAGTGACCAACATGCTGCGTCACGCCCGAGCGCGCAATCTCACGATCAGCCTGCGCCGCACGCCTGCGGGCCTGAGCCTGTCGATCCAGGATGACGGCCAGGGCTTCGAGCCCGTCGCCAATCCGGCCGAAGCTGGGCAACGAGGCATGGCTGGAATGCTGGAACGCGCGGCTGCCCTGCAAGGCACCCTGACCATCTCCAGCCAACCGGGTCAAGGCACCCGGATCGACGCGCTGTTCCCATGGCCACCGCGCACCGAAGAGCGCGCCAGGACTCCCGCCTCCCATGACCTGTAGATTGCTGCTGGTGGACGACCACTCGCTGATCCGCGCCGGCGTCCGCGCGCTGGTGACCGATATCCCCGGCTATTCGGTAGTAGGCGAAGCCGATGATGGCAGCCAGTTGCTGGAGATGGTCCAGCGCGTGATACCGGACATTGTCCTGCTGGATATATCCATGCGCTCGACCAACGGCCTGGACGCCCTCAGCCAACTGCGCGCAAACGGTTTCGTGTGCAAGGTGCTGATCCTATCCATGCACACCGATCCGGATCTGATCATGCGCGCCTTGGAAAGCGGCGCCCATGGCTACCTGCTCAAGGACACAACGGCCAACGAACTGGAACAGGCCCTGACCGCCCTGCGCAACGGCGAGCGCTACCTGAGCCCGGCGATTGCCCATACCGTCATCAACCAAGCCTTGTTGCACGCACAGGACGGTAAGCAAAGGACCGGCGACCGCCACAACCTGACCGCTCGCCAACTGGAAATCCTGCGCCTGATCGTGCGTGGCAAGTCGACCCGGGAAATTGCCAACGGCCTGGGCCTGTCGATCAAGACAGTGGAGACCCACCGCTCGCAGATCATGAAACGCTTGCAGATCTATGACGTGGCCGGCCTGGTGCTGTTCGCCGTGCGCGAGAAGATCATCAGCCTGGACGACTGAGCAAGGGCGAGTCTGCCGGCAAATGCAGGCGCAACGCGGCCGGACACGCCTCGAAGCGCAGACTGTCGGCCTGCAACGGCTCGCCATCGAGGTTGATGTCCACCCCCTGCGAGCTCTTGATCTCGACCCAAGGCAGGCGAGCCCTCACGAACAACCCCTCCCCGGCAAGCAGATCGCGCAAGGCACCGATCATTTCCTGGGGGGCAGGCAAGATGCCGATATCCAGCAAGCCATCGTCCACCCACGCATCGGGGCACAGCACATGCCCACCGCCCGCCTGGCGACCATTGCCGATCCCCAGCGCCAGCAGCTCGCCCTGCCAATGAAAATCCGGCCCATGAAGCGCCACCGATGCCGTCTGCAGCTCGCTGAAACGAGACAGGCCGGTAAACAGGTAGGCCGCGGCGCCCAGTACTTTCTTCAAATCCTCGGATGTATTGGCCGTGACCTGGCTGCCGAACCCACCGGTGGCCATGTTGAGAAACATCTGATCTCCCACCTTGCCCAGATCCACCGGCCGCGCTGGCTGCTCAAGCAGGTCCAAGGCTGCCGCAGGTTCCAGTGGTATCCCCGCGGCCTTGGCGAAGTCATTGGCCGTGCCCAACGGCAGCAGTGCGAGACTGGCATCCGGACAAGTCTGCGCCATGGCCTCGGCCACGTCCCTCAGGGTGCCGTCTCCACCGCCTGCCACGAGTTGCCGGAAACCTGCGCCCAATGCTTCAGTGACCAACCGCTGGGCGTCCCCGGCCTCCCAGGTCAGACGCACGTCCAGTGCCCAACCGCGCTCGCGCAGGCCGCCCACGGCACTGCGCACCTCCTCGTTCATGGCTTGCTTGCCATGCAGGATCAACATTGCCTTGCGTTCGCGCATCACGCCTCTCCTTGAAACCTGCGGTTTTCAATGTCGACCATCGGCAAAGCCTCATTGCTGCATACAGCATTCGCCAGATACTTGGCTATCGGACCACCTGCACGGCCACCAAGCCATTTTATTGACTAAGCTACTGCCATACACCCAACCGACCACACCAGCCGACGATGAGGTAGCGGGGCCATGCGTATACTCTGGACACTGCCCTACCTGCCCTGGCCCACCACCAGCGGCAGCAAGACCCGGCAATACCACCTTATGCGCGAACTGACGCGCCAGGGCCACCGGATCACCTTGCTGGTGCAGTCCAAAGTCCCGCTTGGCGACGCCGCCCGGCAAGCACTGGAGGCGGTGGTCGAACGTCTGATCGTCCTGCCCAGGCGCCCGCTGCACAGTCCGCTCAACCTGCTGGCCTCCCCCATCATCGATTACCCGATGCGTGCCATCATCAACGGTTTAGCGCCTTGTCTACGCCATCGCTTCGAGCAATTGCTGGACGAGCCTTGGGACATCATCCAGATCGAACATAGCTACAGCTTCCAGCCCTTCGAAAAGGCCCTGCAGGCCCGCCGCCTCCCCTTTGTGCTCAGTGAGCATAATCTGGAGTCAGTGATGGGCGCGGCCTGTCATGACCGGTTGCCACTGTGGCTGCGCCCCCTCAATGCCTTCGACCGCTGGCGCTATCGGCGTTGGGAACAGCGCGTTCTGCGCCAACCCAGCGAGTTGGTCGCCGTCAGCGCCCACGACGCCGAGCTGATCGGCCAGATCAGCGGCCGCCCAGTGAACGTGGTGGTCAATGGCGTGGATTGTGACTACTACCAGGACGTGCACCCTGCCTACCACAGCCAGCGCCTGCTGTTCGTTGGCAATTTCGAATACGGGGCCAACCTCGAGGCCATCGAATGGGCACTCGAAGAAATCCTGCCTCAGGTCTGGATGAGCAACCCGGCCGTGCGCCTGGCCATCGCCGGGCATGCCCTGCCAGCGAGCTGGAAACTGCACTGGAACGATCCGCGCATCGAATGGATCGGCTATCGTCCGGACCTGCGCGAACTGCAGCGGCGCTCGGCGCTGTTCTTCGCACCGCTGCGCTACGCGGGCGGCTCCAAGGTGAAGATTCTCGAAGCCATGGCCGCCGGCCTGCCGGTCATTACCACCAGCAAGGGCGTGTCAGGCCTGGCAGCCAACAATGGCGAGCACTACTTGGGCAGCGATGACAGCGGCCAACTGGCGCTGCTGATCACTCAACTGCTCAACCAGCCCTGGCGCATGTGCCAGTTGAGCGAGGCAGGCCGCCAGTTCGCACGCCAGCGCCACGACTGGAGCGTCGCGGCGCAGCAATTGATGAACGTGCATATGCGCTTGAGCCAGTTGGGGCCGGCAGATGCTCCTCCCCTGGGCAACGTGTGGCTCGGTCGGTCAGCCAAGTAGCTCGCTGAAGGGGATGAATGCCACGCTGTCGCCCTCGCGCACCGTGGTGCCTTCGCGCACTTCCACCAGCCCCTCGGCCCAGGCCGCACTGCGCAGCACACCGGAGCTCTGGTTCTTGTAGATCCGCACCGTGCCCTCTTCGATTCGCGCGCGCAGGTATTCACGGCGGCTGCCGGGCTTGGTCCACTCGAACCCCGCAGGGACGGTGAAGCGCAGTGGCGTGACCTTCTCGACGCCCTGGCGGCGCAACAGGTACGGGCGGGTCAGCAAGGCGAAGGTCACCAGGGTCGAAGCCGGATTACCCGGCAGGCCGATTACCGGCACACCGCGGAAGTGCCCGAACGTCAGGGGCTTGCCCGGTTTGATCGCCAGCTTCCACAACGCCAGCTCGCCGGCCTCGCGCAGGGCCATGCCAAGGTAGTCCGCCTCGCCCACCGAGACACCACCGGTGGACAGAATCAGGTCGACATCGCCCAGTCCGGCCAGGCAGTCACGGGTACCCTGCAGGTCATCGGCGAGAATCCCCACGTCCAGCACTTCGCACCCCAAGCGCTGCAGCCAGCTGACCAGCAGGCGCCGGTTGCTGTTATAGATCTGCCCCGGCCCCAGCGGCAGGCCCGGCTCCACCAGCTCGTCGCCGGTGGACAGCACGGCCACACGAACCTTGCGCACCACCTCAAGCCGAGCATGGCCCAGGGTGGCCGCCAGGCCCAACGCAATCGGCCCCAGACGCGTGCCGGCGGCGATCACCTGTTCGCCGATACGGGTCTCCTGCCCTTGCGGGCGCACGTTCTGGCCGACCTTGAGCGGTTCGAGCAAGCGCACCCGCCCGTCTTCCTGGACCTCGGCGTTTTCCTGCATCTCCACACAATCGGCGCCCTCAGGCAGTGGCGCCCCGGTAAAGATCCGCGCACAAGTGCCCGGCTGCAACGGCGCCGGGGCATGGCCGGCAAAGATGCGCTGGCTCACCGGCAAGGGTTCGCCATGCCAGTCGGCCAGGCGCAATGCATAGCCGTCCATGGCACTGTTCGGCCAAGGCGGCAGGTCCAGGCCGGCCACCAGGTCGCGGGCCAACACTCGGCCTTCGGCCTGCGCCAGGGTCACTTCTTCGCTGTCCTTGATCGGCGCGCCCTCGGCCAGCACCAGTAAGCGCTCCAGGGCTTCTTCAACCGGCATCAGGGGCCGGGACTGCTTGACCTCAATCACGGCTGTCACAGGCCGCTGCCTGCTTCAGGTGAGGCACGAAGTTGCAGGGCCTGTGACGCGCATCGAGCTGCTCGGCAAGAATGCCGTCCCATCCGGTGCGTACCGCGTTGGTCGAGCCCGGCAAGCAGCACACCAGGGTGCCATTGGCCAAGCCAGCCAAAGCGCGGGACTGGACGGTAGAGGTGCCGATATCCGCCACGGATATCTGCCGGAACAGCTCACCGAAGCCTTCGACCTGCTTATCCAGCAAGCACGCCACTGCCTCCGGCGTGCTGTCCCGGCCGGTAAAACCGGTACCGCCGGTGATCAGCACCACCTGCACCTGATCATCGGCGATCCAGGTAGCGACTTGGGCGCGAATCTTGTAGAGATCGTCCTTGAGCAGCACACGCTCTGCCAGTCGATGCCCGGCCGCGCTCAGGCGGTCGACGAACAGCTGGCCGGACGTGTCGGTCTCGAAGGTACGGGTATCGCTGACGGTGAGCACCGCGATGTTCAGCGCAACGAAGGGAATGTCTGCCTTGGCTTTCATGAGAGTGCGTCGCAGGAGAAAAAGATGGCGGTTGTTATATCACAGCCCGACACGCCGCGACGCCGCCGTTGTTCTCCGTCAATGCCGGCGCAATGCCGCTATGCTGCACTGAGAAGGAACTTGCATGGACACCGAGCGTCCTACAACTTATCAAGCACGATCGTACTGGAGAAAAGCAATGATTCAACGGACCCTTCCCGCCTTCCTGCTCGCCCTCGGCCTGGGTGCCCTGGCCGGCTGCGCATCGCCGACCGTCATCACGCTGAACGACGGCCGCGAGATCCAGGCAGTGGATACCCCCTCCTATGATGAGGACTCCGGTTTCTACGAATTCGAACAGCTCGATGGCAAGCGCACACGCATCAACAAAGACCAGATCCGCACGGTCAAAGAGCTGTGATCTGACAGGCCCTTTTTGCAAAACCTCCTTTTCGCAACAAGGGCTTGCGTTGAAAAATACGATGCAGTAGGATTTTGTTCATCGGAGTGTAGCGCAGCCAGGTAGCGCGTCTCGTTCGGGACGAGAAGGCCGCAGGTTCGAATCCTGTCTCTCCGACCAAATCCTAATTTTCAAAAAGCCCGCCTTGTGCGGGCTTTTTGTTGTGCCCAGAAAACTTAACGGTCGGATACCCCGCTCTCACAGGCTGACACTGCACTCCAGTACAGCGCTGCATTCGTGGGAGCGAGGCTGCCAGAGAAAAGGGTGGCCCGCCACGACAGAAAAACGCCCCGCAGGGCGTTTTTCAATCCATCGTTACTGCGCCTCGACCACCGCTTGCTCGGGCTGCACCGGAACGTACAGCAGTTGCAGGCGCGAGCTGGTCCATTCGCGCGTCTTATTGGTCAGCTCCAGGTTGTTATTCAGCTTCTGGCCGTAGGTCGGCACGATCTGCTGAAGCTTGTCCTGCCACTGCGGGCTCTTGATGCGATCCTTGAAGGTTTTCTCCAGTACGGTCAGCATGATTGGCGCGGCAGTGGAGGCACCTGGCGAGGCACCCAGCAGCGCTGCGATGGTGCCATCCTGGGAGGCAACCACTTCAGTGCCGAACTGCAGGATGCCACCATGCTCGGGATCCTTCTTGATCACCTGCACGCGCTGGCCTGCCTGGAGCAACTTCCAGTCTTCGTTCTTGGCGTTGGGGAAGTATTCGCGCAGGGCGTTCATGCGGTCATCGAAGCTGAGCATCAACTGCCCCATCAGATAGGTGCTCAGGTCGATGTTGTCGATACCGGCATGCATCATCGGCATGATGTTGTGGCTGGTCAGCGACGCGAACATGTCCAGCAGAGAGCCGTTCTTCAGGTACTTGGTGGAGAAGGTCGCGAACGGGCCGAACAGCAGCACTTCCTTGCCATCGATCACCCGAGTATCCAGGTGCGGCACCGACATGGGCGGAGCGCCGACCGAAGCCTTGCCATACAGCTTGGCCTTGTGACGAGCAACGATGTCCGGATTGTCGGTCATCAGGAACTGTCCACCTACCGGGAAGCCTGCATAGCCTTCGGCCTCGGGAATGCCGGACTTCTGCAGCAGTTTCAGCGCGCCGCCACCGGCACCGATGAACACGAATTTGGCATTGACGCGGGTTTGCTTGCCGCCATCGGCCAAGTCTGCCACCACCACATTCCAAGTACCGTCATCGTTGCGCACGATGTCACGCACTTCGTGGCGCAGGTGCAGTTGCACGTTCGGGTTGCGGGTCATGGATGCGAACAGCTGGCGGGTGATCTCGCCAAAGTTCACGTCAGTGCCAATGGCCATGCGGGTCGCCGCGACCCGCTGCTCTGGCGAGCGGCCTTCCATCACGATCGGCACCCACTTGCGAATCTGCTCGTGGTCTTCGGAAATCTCCATACCGCGGAACAGCGAGCTGTGCTGCAGTGCTTCGACGCGCTTGTGCAGGAAGGCGATGTTCTCATCACCCCAGACGAAGCTCATGTGCGGCACGTTGTTGATGAACGATTTCGGGTTGCTCAGCACGCCCTGCTCGACCTGGTAGGCCCAGAACTGCTTGGACACCTCGAACTGCTCGTTGACGTTGACCGCCTTGCTGATGTCGATCTTGCCGTCCTTGCCTTCGCTGGTGTAGTTCAGCTCGCAAAAGGCGGAATGGCCGGTGCCGGCGTTGTTCCAGGCGTTGGAGCTTTCTTCGGCGACCTGGTCCATGCGCTCGTACACATCGACCTTCCAGTTTGGCTCGAGCTCGGTGAGGTAGGTCCCCAGGCTCGCGCTCATGATGCCGCCGCCAATCAGCAGGACGTCGACGGTTTTTTCCGGTTCACCGGGCTTGGAGCAACCGATGACGCTCAGGCACAGGAGCGTCAGCAGGATTTTTTTCATGATTCAATCCAATTGAAGTGAAGTGACTGGCCTTTCGCTGCCCTTGCTGTGCACGCCCGGTTGTTGTTCTGGCTCACGCGACCTTCGCGTCGGCGACGCTGCATCCTGCGGCAACTGGCCGGCAGGACCGCTGAAGGTCAACGCCTGGGGTTTCGAGGGATCGGGACAGGATGGCCGTGGGCCTGGGCCCGACTCGCCCTTAAGCAGAAGTTGTGCCAGTTACGCCAAGACCAACGACTAATAGCCAGGACGTTTGGTCGCAGCCCATATTTGTCGGTTTGACTGGCGACAATCCGCCATATGGAGTACGTCGCCAGAAGAGAAATGGCGGGTTTCCCCCTCACGATTCCGGGAGCAGTTCAAAACCGGAGGGAGCGGTGTTGTGTCGCGATTGGGCCGCAAAGCGGCCCAGAGTCCGGTCAGGCATTGAGCCGGGAGGTGACTTCAGCCAGCTGCCCGGATAACCCATGCAGGCGTTGACCTGCCTGCTCGGTATGCTGCACGGCCTGCTGGTTGGCCGTGGCGATGCGAGTGATCTCCACCAAGTTGCGGGAAATGTCCTCGGCAACGCTGGTCTGCTCTTCGGCTGCCGTTGCGATCTGCCGGTTCATGTCGCGGATCGCCTCCACCGCCGTGGTGATGCGCTGCAGCATCTGCCCGGCCTGCTCGACCTGCTCGGCGCCCTCCTCGCTGCGTCGCTGGCCACTTTCGATAGCCTTGACCGCGTGTACCGCGCCCGACTGCACGGCCTCGATGATCTGGTTGATCTCAGCGATCGACGACGCCGTGCGCTGGGCCAGGCTGCGGACCTCGTCGGCCACCACCGCGAAGCCACGTCCGGCTTCACCGGCGCGGGCTGCCTCGATGGCGGCGTTTAGCGCCAGCAAGTTGGTCTGCTCGGCGATGCCACGAATCACTTCCAGGACCTTGCCGATACGTGTGCTGTCGCTTTCCAGCTCGCGAATCACCTGGGCGGTGCCGGCAATTTCGCGGTTGACCACACCAATGATGTCGATGGTTGCCTGCATCACCTGCTCCCCGGCCTGGGCGCTGTGGTCGGCATCGTCTGCCGCCCGCGCAGCCTCGGCTGCGTGGCGCGCCACCTCCTGGGCGGTGGCGGACATCTCGTGCATCGCCGTGGCCACCTGGTCGGTGCGCTGGAATTGATCATCCGTGCCCCGGGCCATTCCCCCGGCAAGGGTTCGCAACTGGCCGCTGGCGGTTTCCAGCTCATCGGCGTTGTCCTTGAGCCGGCCAACGGTCTCGGCCAGGAAGTCCCGCAAGGTGTTGGCGGCACGGGCCAGACGCCCCAGTTCGTCCTGTCGGCGACTGTCGACTCGGGCGCCGAAGCGGCCTTGGCTCAACTGCGCCACATACTCGATCAAACCACGGATCGGCTCGACCAGGCTGCGGTTGACCAGCCACAGGCTGAACAGGCCCACCAGCACCGCCGATGCGAGCATCACCAACATGCCCAGCCAAACCGTACGCTGGGCAGCGGCGCTGAGTTCGGCCGAACGTTCGTGGGCATCGGCTCGCAAATGCTCGACCAACTCGCTCATTTGCTCGCTGGCGGCACGGTCCACACCCTTCACCGCTTGGTCACCGACAACCGGATCACCACCTGCGGCCAGAAACGCCTCACGCCCTTGGGCATAGGCCTGGCCCAGTTGCCGATGGCTGTCGCGCAAGTGCTGCAATCGGGCCTTGAGCTCACCGTCGCTGGCGCCGATCAACTGCCCAAGCAACTGCTGCACCTGCTGCTCGCGGGCCTGGAACTGCTGCCAGTACTTGTCCAGCTCGGCGCTCTGACGACCACGCAGCAACACGTTCTTCCACTCCTGCACCTGGATCTTGAACTGCAGGTTGGCCTCGTCGATCACCTGCGAGTCACGCAGCGGGCCATCGACCAGCGCGGCATAGCCGCGCACATTGGCGGAGAGGAACTGGAAGCACACCAAGGCGATCAGCAGCATCGCCGCCAGGCTACCGCCAAGCAGGGTGAGAATTTGCACTCTGAGGGATTTATGCAACATCGGGAGAATCTCGGGAGCAAGGCTTGGGGAAACGACAGGCCGAAGGCTGCCGCACAAGACGTCCTTGTCTTCGTTCGCCGGCCAAAAAAAAGCTGCCATCAATCGATAGCAGCCAGGTCGAGCACTTACGCAACAGTTGAGCTAGATAGTCTCAGGCAATTACTACAGAAATGTTACAAGCGTACTGCGCGCTATACCGATGCGAACTGAAGCGCAGCCAGGCGCGCATAAAGTGGGCTGTGCTCGATGAGCTGACGATGGCTGCCAACCGCCACCAAGCGCCCTCTGTCGATCACCGCGATCCGATCAGCATGCTGCACGGTGGCCAGGCGATGGGCGATGACCAACGTGGTGCGCCCGGCCATGAGCTGCGGCAAGGCCTGCTGGACCAGGTACTCGCTCTGGGCATCCAAGGCGCTGGTGGCTTCATCGAGCAGCAGGATCGGCGCATCCACCAGCAAGGCCCGGGCGATCGCCAGGCGCTGGCGCTGGCCACCGGACAAGCCGATCCCTGCCTCTCCCAGGGGTGTCTGGTAGCCTTGGGGCAGTTGCTCGATGAACTCATGGGCATAGGCACTGCGCGCCGCTGCCTCGACTTCGGCCAGGCTGGCCTGGGGCCGCCCATAGCGGATGTTGGCCTCCACCGTGCCGCGAAACAACGCCGGGGTCTGCGCCACCAGGGCGAACTGGCGGCGCAAGCAGGTGGGGTCCAGTGCCGTGATCGCCTGCCCATCGAGCAGGATTTGCCCTTGTTGGGGTTCGTAGAAACGTAGCAGCAAGTCGAACAGGGTCGACTTGCCGGCACCGGACGGTCCGACCAGAGCCACGGTCTGCCCCGGCTCGATGACCAGGCTTAGGCCGTCGATGGCCGCCACGCCCGGGCGTGATGGGTAGGCAAAGTGCAACTCACGCAACTCGATGTGCCCGCTCGCCCGTCCGGCCACCCGTTCACTGGGCTGGACAGGCGCCAGGATCGCACTGCGTGCTGCCAGCAGCTCGGCAATACGCTCAGCCGCACCCGCCGCGCGCTGCAGCTCGCCGATGACTTCGCTGAGGGTACCGAAGGCGCTGCCAACGATCAGGCTGTAGAACACAAACGCGGCCAGCTCGCCACCGGAAATGCGTCCTGCGATCACGTCCATGCCGCCGACCCAGAGCATCACCCCCACCGCGCCCAGCACCAACACGATCACCAAAGTGATCAACCAGGCACGCTGGGCGATACGCCGCCGGGCCACGGCAAAGGCCGCCTCCACGGTCTCGGCGAAGCGTTCGCGATCGACCGGCTGGTGGTTATAGGCCTGTACGGTCTTGATCTGGCCCAGGGTCTCGGCGACATAGCTGCCGACATCCGCCACCCGATCCTGGCTCTGGCGTGACAAGCTGCGTACCCGTCGGCCAAACAGCAGGATCGGCGCCAGCACCAACGGCAGGGCCAGCACCACGATACTGGTGAGCTTGGGGTTGGTGACAAACAGCAGTACCACTCCGCCAACGACCATCAAGGCGTTACGCAGGAACATCGACAAGGACGAGCCGATGACCGATTGCAGCAAGGTGGTGTCTGCCGTCAGCCGCGACTGGATCTCCGAGCTGCGATTGTCCTCGAAGAACCCCGGATGCAGGCCGAGCAGGTGATCGAACACCGCCCTGCGGATATCCGCCACGCAGCGCTCGCCGATCCAGGAAACCAGGTAGAAGCGACTGAAAGTGCCTACTGCCAGGGCCAGCACCAATACGAGGAACAGGCCGATGGTCTGGTTGAGCTGATGCGGTGAACCGGTCATGAAGCCTTGGTCCACCAACAGGCGAATGCCCTGCCCCATCGACAAGGTGATGGCGGCCGTCACGACCAACGCCAGCAACGCCAGCACGCCTTGCTTGCGGTAAGGACGGATGAACTGCCAGGCCAGTCGCAGAGCCCGACGTTGACGCATGGAAACCGGTTCAGGCATGAAAGGAGCCATCCACTGCGAAGAGCCTGCAGCCTACCACTCATCGGACAATGCGGAACTGTACAGCGTCTGCAGCCATCGTTAACAAGCCAGACGCCGTGCAACGGAGCATAGATCAGTCCCTATGCACTTTCGTTCTAAAACGAAGCTGGAGCTTTCATGATCTTTCTGGTGGACTACCCCTGCTGCGACGCAAAGGATATGTCACAAGGCGGTCACGGCAACGGTTTATCCTGAGCTTGAACCTGATGAGGAGACAGGAAATGAGCCTGCAACATGGCAGTGAAACACCCAAGGCCCCCAACCCACCACAACCTCAGGTCTGTGGTTCGATCATCGATGCCCAAGGGCGGGAAATCCCGATCACCGAGCAGATGATCCAGAAGGCCTGCAAGGACCTGGAGCAAAGCCGGGTCGAACGCGTGAAAAAGGCCTGAGCCAAGCATTCCTTACAACCCGGCGCATGCGCCGGGTTTTTATTTGCACACCCGCCAGTGTCTGTTGTGGCCTGTTCGCGCAAAGCCCCCTCCTACAGGAGAAGCCCCCTACGGGAGCGGGCTCACCCGCGAATGGAGCACCGCAATTTCAACCCTGCCGAATCAGACCAGCACGCCACCCAGCGCACAGACCATCTGCGCCAATTGCGGCGCCTCGCCACGCAGGTGTACCGCCAGCCCTTCGATCTCCCGCCGTTGTGGGTAATGCTTGCGCAACAGGTCGAATGCGGCGCGCTGTTCAGCCGGGTCTTCACTGAGGCTTCGACGAAAATCGGCGTCGTCCCGACGCGGGTCATAGACCGCGCGGCACAGCGTCGCCAATGCCCAGGCCGGGTCACAACTGGCGTCCAGATCGATCTGTGCCAGCGCCGGGGCAGGCAGCAGTTCAGACAATTGCACCTGCTCCGGCGCCCCCCGCCAGCGGCAGAACGCCTGATAGATCTGCGCCGTGCCACGTTGCTTGCCGTCCAGGCTGTAGCCGGCGATGTGCGGCGTGGCCAGGGTGCACAGGTCGGCCAGGTCGAGGCTCACCTGCGGCTCGCCCTCCCACACATCGAGCACCGCGTGCACGTCCTCGCGATCGAGCAGCAGCTCGCGCAGGGCCTGGTTGTCCACCACCGGACCACGGCTGGCGTTGATCAACCAGGCACCAGGGCGCAGACGCGCCAACTGATCAGCGCCCAGCAAGTGCCAGGTCGGGTACTCGCCATCGCGCTGCAGAGGTGTGTGCAGGCTGATGACATCGCAGGTTTCCAGCAGAGTGTCGAGGCTGACGAAGTCCCCGCCCTCGCGCGCCTGGCGAGGTGGGTCGCAGACCAGCACTTTCCAGCCCAGGCCATGCAGCACCCGCACCAGGCGCTCACCGACCTGCCCTGCGCCGACGACACCATAAACCCGCTCGCTCAGCCTGGCACCGTCGAGCTCGGCCAGGGTCAGCAAGCTGCCCAGCACGTAATCCACAACGCCACGTGCGTTGCAGCCTGGTGCACTGCTCCAGTGGATGCCCGCTTGGGCAAAGTAGTCCAGGTCCAGGTGATCGGTGCCGATGGTGCAGGTACCCACGAAACGCACCTGGCTGCCTTCGAGCAGTCGCCGGTCGACCTGGGTCACCGAACGCACCAGCAGTACATCGGCGTCCTTGACGCAGGCGGCGTCGATGCTGCGGCCTGGGTAGCGGCGGATTTCGCCGAACCCGGCAAAGAAGGCATCGAGCAGCGGGATATTCTCGTCGGCAACTATCAGCATGGCGCTCTCCTGTCAGGGGAGCGCAGTGTAGGCCCTATTGCGGTGCGCGATCCAGGCTCAGTCAGCCTTCTTGCGGATCCAGTACAAGTAGGTGCCGGCCTGCTCCTGCTGCTCCAGCAACTCATGGCCCAGGAAGTTGCAGAACTTGGGGATGTCGCGGCGGGTGGAAGGATCGGTGGCGATGACCTTGAGAAGGCCGCCGGCCGCCAGGTCACGCACGTGCTGGTGCAGCATCATCACCGGCTCCGGGCAGTTCAGGCCGGTGGCATCGAGAATGGCGTCAGGGGTGAATTCGGTCATGGGGGGCTCCACAAATGATGGGGCATTGTCGCGCATCGGACGACGGGGTCCAAGAGGGCTGTGCCAGCTCCACGACAGTGGGCGCTGGCACAGCCTGTGGTCGATCAACGCGACTTGAGGTCCAGTCGGCGCAGATGACAGGTGACTTCCTCGCGGTCGTGGTACAGCTGCTTGCAGGCGATCGATACCTTGACCTTGCGCGCTTTGAAGCCCGCCTCGATCCGGTCGAGCAGGCGGCGTACTTCGGCATAGCGCTGCTTCATCGGCAGCTTGAGATTGACCACCGCCTCACGGCACAGCCCCTCCCCCAGCCAAGTCTCGATCAGCGAGGCGGTACGCGCAGGCTTCTCGACAATGTCACAGACCATCCAGTCCACGGTCTGCTTGGGCTGCCAGGTGAATCCATCGGCCATCAGATGCTGGACCAAGCCGGTTTCCATCAAGCTTTCGGCCATTGGGCCGTTGTCGATGGCCGTCACCAACATGCCACGCTTGACCAGTTGATACGTCCAACCGCCCGGCGAGGCACCCAGGTCCACGCCGGTCATGTCGTCGTTCAGGCGCAGGTCCCACTGCTCACGTGGGATGAACTGGTGCCAGGCCTCCTCCAGCTTGAGGGTCGAGCGGCTGGGTGCTTCACGGGGGAACTTCAACCGCGGGATACCCATGGGCCAAAGGGCCGAATTGTTCGACTCGGCCAGGCCAACGAATACCCGGCGCCCACTGATAAAGGTCAGTAGCAGGCGCGGTCCTGCGGCATTCTCGACCAAGCGCCCGGCCTTCTGCAGGGCCTTGCGCAGCGGCACTTCGAATTTACGGCAGAAGGTCGAGAGCTCCTTGCCCTCGTTGCTGTCGAGCACCTCCAGCCACAGGCTGCCGAACACCGGGTAATCGGCCAAGTGTTCGAGCAAGACGCTGATCCGGTCGCTCTCCGGCAGTTCGACGAACGCCCCCCGGGCCCACTGGCGCGGGAAGATCAGTCGCTCGAAACGCAGTTCACGCATCAAGCGCTCGCCGCCATCGGGCTCGGCACAGACGAACTCGGCGCAGGCGCTCTGCGGCTTGCCCCTGGCGTAGCCGGCGATGCCCAGAAGGGCGGCGTGTTCGCTGATTTCGGCGCAGACCTCGCCCTCGAAACCGGGCCGGCAATGCATGAACAGGGTATTCATCTTTTACTCCACGTCGCTGGCCTGGATCGCCAGCCTTGATCCGGCGCAAGGCAGGCGCCGGCAGGGCGGCGATGATAAAGGAAGA
Organism: Pseudomonas sp. PKS; assembly: GCF_051913525.1. Taxonomy (NCBI): domain Bacteria; kingdom Pseudomonadati; phylum Pseudomonadota; class Gammaproteobacteria; order Pseudomonadales; family Pseudomonadaceae; genus Pseudomonas; species Pseudomonas sp. PKS. The sequence continues at coordinate 90,130 of NZ_JBEGDO010000010.1, forward strand.
TCGGAACCTGCGACATGCCCCACCTGTCCAGAAGTGGGTCAGGGCCGGCAAACCGGTCTACCCTGACCATTCAGCCAGGCCCGTTGCGTGCGGGCCGTTACAGAGCGGTGATACCGGCATCCATTGGCCTGTGTGGCAAGTCCGCACACTCGAAGCGGGAATGACCGGACACCGGCGCAGAAGGAGTTGGCAATGCCCTCGCTCGATAGCCTGAAGACCCTAAAGACCCTCAAGGTGGCCGACCACACCTATCATTATTTCAGCCTCGCCGAGGCAGCCCGGCAGCTCGGCGACCTGCAGCGCCTGCCCATGTCGCTCAAGGTACTGCTGGAGAACCTGCTGCGCTGGGAAGACGGCAAGACCGTCACGGGCGATGACTTGCGCGCCCTGGCCAGCTGGCTGGGCGAGCGTCACTCGGATCGGGAAATCCAGTACCGCCCCGCACGGGTCCTTATGCAGGACTTCACCGGCGTACCCGCAGTGGTCGACCTGGCTGCCATGCGTGCCGCCATGGCCAAGGCCGGCGGCGATCCGCAACGGATCAACCCGTTGTCCCCGGTTGACCTGGTGATCGACCACTCGGTGATGGTCGACCGTTACGCCAGCCCCGCCGCCTTTGCCCAGAACGTCGACATCGAGATGCAGCGCAACGGCGAGCGCTATGCCTTCCTGCGCTGGGGCCAGAGCGCCTTCGACAATTTCCGGGTGGTGCCGCCGGGCACCGGCATTTGCCACCAGGTCAACCTGGAGTACCTAGGCCGCACCGTCTGGACCCGCGAGGCCGACGGCCGTACCTATGCCTTTCCCGATACCTTGGTCGGCACCGACTCCCACACCACCATGATCAACGGCCTGGGCGTGCTCGGCTGGGGCGTGGGCGGCATCGAGGCCGAAGCGGCGATGCTTGGCCAACCGGTGTCGATGCTGATTCCCGAGGTGATCGGCTTCAAGCTGACCGGCAAGCTGCGCGAAGGCATCACCGCCACCGACCTGGTGCTGACTGTCACCCAGATGCTGCGCAAGAAAGGTGTGGTGGGTAAATTCGTCGAGTTCTACGGCGATGGCCTGGCCGACCTGCCCCTGGCCGACCGCGCCACCATCGCCAACATGGCACCTGAGTATGGCGCCACCTGCGGTTTCTTCCCGGTGGACCAGGTGACGCTCGATTACCTGCGTCTTTCGGGGCGCCCGGAGGATGCAGTGCAATTGGTCGAGGCCTATTGCAAGGCACAGGGCCTGTGGCGCGTGCCCGGCCATGAACCGACTTTCAGCGATACTCTGTCGCTGGACATGCACGATGTCGAAGCCAGCCTGGCCGGACCCAAGCGCCCACAGGACCGGGTGGCCTTGTCGCAGGTCAGCCAGGCCTTCGATGGCTTCATCGAACTGCAGCCCAAACCGCTGGCCAAGGAGGTCGGACGCCTGGAAAGCGAAGGAGGCGGCGGCGTGGCCGTGGGCAACGCCGACCAGGCCGGGGAAATCAACTATACCCATGACGGCCAGACCCACACCTTGCGTGACGGCGCAGTGGTGATCGCCGCCATCACATCCTGCACCAACACCTCCAACCCCAGCGTGATGATGGCAGCCGGTCTGGTAGCCAAGAAAGCCATCGAAAAAGGTCTCACCCGCAAGCCCTGGGTGAAAAGCTCCCTGGCCCCGGGTTCCAAGGTGGTCACCGACTACTTCAAGGCAGCCGGCCTGACGCCTTACCTCGACCAACTCGGCTTCGCCCTGGTCGGCTACGGATGCACTACCTGCATCGGCAACTCCGGCCCACTGGATGACGCCATCGAGCAGGCCATTGGCAGCGCCGACCTCACGGTGGCCTCGGTGCTCTCGGGCAACCGCAACTTCGAAGGCCGTGTGCACCCGCTGGTCAAGACCAACTGGCTGGCCTCTCCGCCGCTGGTGGTGGCCTACGCCCTGGCCGGCAGCGTGCGCACCGACCTGACCCGTGACCCGCTGGGCACCGGCAAGGATGGCCAGCCGGTGTTCCTGCGCGATATCTGGCCCAGCCAGCAGGAGATCGCCGAGGCGGTGGCCAAGGTCGACACCGCCATGTTCCACAAGGAATACGCCGAAGTCTTCGCCGGCGATGCCCAATGGCAGGCCATCGAGGTGCCCCAGGCGGCCACGTATGTCTGGCAGGACGACTCTACCTACATCCAGCATCCACCGTTCTTCGACACGATCGGCGACCCGCTGCCACAGGTCCGCGATATCCAGGGCGCCCGCATCCTGGCCCTGCTCGGCGACTCGGTGACCACCGACCACATCTCCCCGGCAGGCAACATCAAGGCCGAAAGCCCTGCCGGTCGCTACTTGCGCAGCAAGGGCGTGGAGCCACGGGACTTCAACTCCTACGGCTCACGACGCGGCAACCATGAGGTCATGATGCGGGGTACCTTCGCCAACATCCGCATCCGCAACGAAATGCTCGCCGGCGAAGAAGGCGGCAACACCCTGCATATACCCAGCGGCGAGAAGCTGTCGATCTATGACGCGGCCATGCGCTACCAGGGCGAAGGCACCCCGCTGGTGGTGATCGCCGGCCAGGAATACGGCACAGGCTCCAGCCGCGACTGGGCCGCCAAGGGCACTAACCTGCTGGGCGTGAAGGCTGTGCTGGCGGAGAGCTTCGAACGTATCCACCGCTCCAACCTGGTAGGGATGGGCGTGTTGCCGTTGCAGTTCAAGGCCGGTGAAAACCGCAAGACCCTTGGGTTGACTGGCAAGGAGCGCATCGACGTACAGGGCCTCACCGACACGCAGTTGCGCCCCGGCATGACTCTGGCGCTGCGTATTACCCGCGAGGACGGGCAGCAGCAACAAATAGAAGTACTGTGCCGGATCGACACCCTGAACGAAGTGGAATACTTCAAGTCAGGCGGCATCCTGCACTATGTGTTGCGCCAACTGATTGCAGCCTGATCGTACATCGGGGCGCCTAGGCCCTATCACCGACGCAAACCCAGGTGGTGTCCTGAGCGCCACCTGGGCAGTCGAAAGGATTTCGACGACGTCATGACAAGGAATTCCCATGTATCCGCTTTCCTGGCCGGCACTGATCCCGCTCTGTTTCGGTTACGGCCTGGCCTTGATCTACGGCAGCCTGGGCCTGTCCAGCCTACCCACCTTTGGCGCCCTGGTCTGCGCCGCTCTGCTGGCCCGCCGTGCGGTGCGCTGGCAACAGGTGGCGGGGCACGCGCTGTTCATCGTTCTGGCCATCGCCTTGGCAGTGCACTGGCTACCTGGCTTCCAGGGCGCCAAGGTGATCGACCAAGCGATCTTCAGCGACGGGGCCCTGCCCTTTTCCATGTACCTGAATCTCGACAAGCCGCTGATCGGCTTCTGGCTGTTGTTGACGTGCCCGTGGGTGCTGGCCTGGCGCGGGCCCGCCTGGTGCACCAGCCTGGCATTCATCCTGCCACCTACCGCGCTCGCCTGCCTCGGCGGCGCTTGGGCGCTAGGCGTAGTGGCCTGGGCACCTAAATGGCCGGATCAGGCCTGGCTCTGGCTGGTGAACAACCTGATCCTGGTCAGCCTCACGGAGGAGTTGCTGTTCCGTGGCTACATCCAAGGTGGCTTGCAACGGCTATTGGGCCATGAGTATCTGGCGCTGTTCGCCGCCGCATTGCTGTTTGGCCTGGCCCATCTGGGAGCAGGCTGGCAGTGGTTCTGCCTGGCCAGTCTCGCCGGCATCGGCTACGGCCTGGCTTACCGCCGGGGCGGGTTGATGGCGGCGGTGTTTTGCCATTTCGGTCTCAACCTTGTCCATTTTGCAGGCTTTAGCTATCCGATGCTGGCACTTGACTAAACAATCGGTCATGATCAGACCAATGCGTCACAAAACCGTAAAAATCGGCAATATAGACGCCAAATGATGGAAAAACAGGCATTTCTTTACTCAGGTGCTGGTGCTATTCATTGCGCCAGATCAAGTAAATTAAATAAACATTCAATAAAACCGGCGGCTGGCCGATACGGATTCAAAGCCTTGCGGATTGAACCTCATGCGTAACAACCAACCGATTACCCAGAGAGAGCGGACGTTTCCTGCTGAACAGCGGTTGATCTCCACCACCAACGCCAAGGGGGTGATCACCTACGTCAACGATGCGTTCATCGACATCAGCGGCTTCTCCCGCGAGGAACTGACGGGGGCGCCTCACAACTTGGTCCGTCACCCCGATGTGCCACCGGCGGTGTTCGCCCACATGTGGCAAACCCTCAAGCAGGGCCTGCCGTGGATGGGGATCGTCAAGAACCGCTGCAAGTCCGGCGATCATTACTGGGTCAACGCCTACGTAACGCCGATCTTCGACAATAACCAGGTAGTCGGTTATGAGTCGGTGCGGGTCAAACCCACGGCCGAGCAGATCCGCCGCGCCGAGGCGTTGTACCAGCGCATCAACCAAGGCAAGCCTGCGGTCCCACGCCGCGACAAGTGGCTGCCCGTCCTGCAGGATTGGCTGCCCTTCATCCTGGTCAGCCAGATCGGCTTCTTGATCGGCAACTGGCTGGGCCACTCCTGGGGGTTCGCCCTGGCTGCAGGCCTGTCGGTGCCGCTGGGCCTGCTTGGCCTGAGCTGGCAACAGCGCGGCCTCAAGCGCCTGCTGCGCCTGGCCGAACAGACCACCTCCGATCCGTTGATCGCCCAGATGTTCACCGACAGCCGCGGCGTGCAAGCGCGCCTGGAAATGGCCATGCTCAGCCAGGATGCTCGCCTCAAGACCTGCCTGACCCGTCTGCAGGACAGTGCCGAGCAGCTCAGCGACCAAGCACGCGAGTCCGACACCCTGGCCCACCAGAGCTCCACCGGCCTGGAGCGTCAGCGAGTGGAGACCGAGCAGGTCGCCGCCGCGGTCAACCAGATGGCAGCCACCACCCAGGAAGTGGCCAACCATGTGCAGCGCACCGCCGATGCGACCCAGGAGGCCAATCGCCTGACCAGCCAGGGTCGGCAGATCGCCGGAGAAACCCGCGAGGCCATTGCTCGACTGTCCCAAGCCGTTGGCGAAACCGGGCAGACCGTCACCCAACTGGCCAAAGACAGCGACGAGATCGGCGGCGTGGTCGATGTGATCAAAGGCATCGCTGACCAGACCAACCTGCTGGCCCTCAACGCCGCCATCGAAGCTGCCCGCGCAGGTGAGATGGGCCGTGGCTTCGCGGTCGTGGCCGATGAAGTCCGCCAACTGGCTCAGCGCACCGCAGAGTCCACCGGGCAAATCCACAGCCTGATCGCCAAGTTGCAGCAGACCGCCAGCAATGCCGTGCAGACCATGGAGAATGGCCATCGCCAGGCCCAAGAAGGCGTGGAGCGGGTGATGGAGGCTGACCAAGCCCTGGTAGGAATCAGCGAAGCGGTGGCCAACATCACCGACATGGCCACCCAGATCGCCGCAGCCACCGAGGAGCAAACCGCTGTGGCCGACGAGATCAGCCGCAACATCAGCACCATCGCCGACCTCGCCGACCAGACTGCCGAACAGGCCCAGCGCTCTGCCCTGCTCAGTGAAGAACTGACCAGCACCGCAGGCAGCCAGTACTCGCTGGTGGAACGCTTCAACCGCTGACGCACGTCGGCACAAGCCCGCCTCTACAGATGCAATACCCACCTGTAGGCGCGGGCTTGTCCCTCACCCCGAGCGATTTCACCAATCCAGCGTGAGTCGGCTCTCGAAGTAACGCATATCCCCGGTCAGGGGATCCTCGAAACGCAAACTGTGCGCCAGCAGCTTCAACGGTCGCTGGTAATCGTCCTCATCCTTCGAAAGCTGCGGATAGAACGGGTCATTGCAGATACCCGCGCCCAACGCTGCCATATGCACCCGCAACTGGTGCGTCTTGCCCGTCACCGGCGAGAGGCCGTAGCGCCACAGTTCGCCGTTCTTCTCCAGCACCTCGGCGAGGGTTTCGCTGTTCTCCACACCGTCCACCTCGTGCATGCGGAAGAAGGGCTCGCCATGCACCAAGCGGCTACGGTGCACCAACGGGAACTCTCGCTCGGGCAGTGCCGCCGCGATGGCCTGGTAGCGTTTGTCGATACGTCGCTCGGGGAACAGCCGCTGATAGGCGCTGCGGGTCTGCGGATTGGCGGAGAACAGCACCAGGCCCGCGGTATGCCTGTCGATACGGTGCAATGGCACCAGATGCGGGTTGCCCAGACGGCGAATCAGGCGGCGCAGCAAGGTCTGTTCGACGTACTCGCCGGTCGGTGTGACCGGCAGGAAATGTGGTTTGTCCGCCACCACCAGGTGCTCATCGACGTGCAGGATCGACTCCTGTACGGGTATCGGCTTTTCATTGAGCACTTCGCGAAAATAGTGCAGACGCATGCCCCGACGGTAGGGAAAGTCCGCCGCAATGGGCTGCCCGTGTGCATCCAGCACCCGGCCACGGGAGAAGCGGTCCAGCCACTGTTCACGATCGATGCCCTTGAAGTGATCGCACAGGCAATCGAGCACCGTTTGCCAGGAGCCCGGAGGCAGGCAGACGGTACTGGCTTGCTGATGGGCGGGATCGAAAGGTGCGGTCATGACAGGGCTCGGAAATTCAAAGGCGGGCATTATCCCCCATGGCTACAGGCTCAACCAGCCTCGGCCTGCAGTTCAATGCGCTCCTTGAGCCAGCGCAGTACCTGCACGGGCTCCCAGCGGGCAGGATCGTAAAGGGCATAGATCAGCCCTTGGTAACCCACCACATCCAGCGCACGGTGATAGCCCGCGCGCTGGAACAACGCCTCGATCTCGGCGAAACAGGTGTTGAAATGGACTTTGCCGAACGGAGTCCGGTCGTCGGTCACCAGGCCTTCGAGGCGCAGTTCCAGCACGGCCTCGCATACCTGCTCGGGCGGCATGCGATTAACGCTGTACTTCAGTTGCTCGACGTTGAACATGGGTGCATCCGCATACTGTATTTATATACAGCATACGGATTCGCCCAAGCCTGAGTCAACGACTCAACCCAGAAACGCCACGACCTGCTCGGCATCGAACGGCCAACCCAGTTCGGCGCCGGTGTCGCAGCGGCGAAGTACCGGAATGCGCAGCCCATAGCGCTCGAACAGGGCCTCGCTCTCAGCGATATCGACCAGCTCCACCAATAGGCCATGCTCGATGAACGGCATCAGCATGGCCTCGGCGACTTCGCACAAGTGGCACCCCAAGGTGCCGAACAGTTGGCATTCAGGCAGCATGGATACGCCTCGACTCTGCGGGAACGGGATATCCATTCTAGGACCATGCCCGCTCCCACGCATCTGACACGCGTCAATCTTGGCTGGTCGCTCCGATGCGGTGCAGCGACAAGTCTGCGCCCTGGAATTCCTGCTCATGGCTAAGACGCAGCCCGTGTACCCGCTTGATCAGGCCATAGACCACAAAACCACCAGCCAACGCCACGATCACACCCGCCAGGCTGCCCACCAACTGGCTGCCCAGACTGACGCCCCCCATCCCGCCGAGGGCCACCTGCCCGAAAATGCCGCAGGCGATACCGCCCCAGACGCCACACAGGCCATGCAGCGGCCAGACCCCAAGTACATCGTCGATCTTCCAGCGGTTCTGCGCCGCGGTGAAGCACCAGACGAACAGCACGCCAGCGACCAAACCCGTGGCCAGCGCTCCGACAGGGTGCATGACGTCCGAGCCGGCGCACACAGCCACCAATCCGGCCAGCGGGCCGTTGTGCAGAAAGCCCGGGTCGTTACGGCCGGCCAGCAAGGCCGACAAGGTGCCGCCGACCATGGCCAGCAGCGAGTTGATCGCCACCAGTCCACTGACCCCTTGCAAGGTCTGGGCGCTCATGACGTTGAAGCCGAACCAGCCGATGATCAGGATCCACGACCCCAGTGCCAGGAATGGGATGCTCGACGGTGCGAAGGCCACCAGGCGCCCTTCGCGGTAGCGTCCACGGCGCGCACCGAGCAGCAGCACCGCCGCCAGCGCCAGCCAGCCGCCCATGGCATGCACCACCACCGAGCCGGCAAAGTCATGGAACGGCGCTCCGAAGCGCGCTTGCAGCCAGGCCTGCAGCCCGAAGTTGCCGTTCCACACCACGCCCTCGAAGAACGGATAGACCACTGCCACGATCAAGGCCGTGGCGCACAGCTGCGGCACGAAGCGGGCGCGCTCGGCGATGCCCCCGGAGATGATTGCCGGGATCGCCGCCGCGAACGTCAGCAAGAAGAAACATTTGACCAGCGCATAACCGTGGTCATCGGCCAGCGCTGCGGCGGGATGGAAGAAGCTCACTCCATAGGCCACCCAATAGCCCACAAAGAAGTACACCAAGGCCGAGATCGCGAAGTCGCTGAGGATCTTCGACAAAGCGTTGACCTGGTTCTTGTGACGTACAGTCCCGACCTCCAGAAAGGCAAACCCCGCGTGCATGGCTAGCACCAAGATGGCGCCCATGAGGATGAACAAGGTATTGGAGCCGTGAACGAGGGAGTCCATCGCGCTGTGCATGTTTTCCATGAATAGGCAGACCTGCTGAAAAAGGCACCAGGACAGTTCAAGAGCCCGCATCCATGCACCGATTCGGTGCCAGGCCTCTGCCCTGTTTCGGTGAGCCGGAAGAGACCTGCGTGGTTTTTTCTTGGGTTTGTCGTGGATTGGGTTAAGGTTTATCGGTATCGCATGGCCCGCGCACGCATTCGGCGCGGCCGCGCTCCGTGAGGTAGCAAGGGCCGTACCAGTGGCCATACTGAACCTTCCACCAACCCCATCACTCGAAATAGCCACACACTTCTACAGGGAGAGCCTCCATGGCCAGCAAATCGGCAAAGACTGCTCAAGAGATACTGATGGCTGACTTTCAGGCCTTGGTGCGCGACACCGAAAAGCTGCTCGCCGACACCGCCAACCTGGCGGGCGACCAGGCCGACGAACTGCGTGGGCAGCTTCATGACCGTCTGGCCCAGGCCCGCGAAACCCTGCAACTGACCCAGGACTCGGTCCGCGAACGTGGCCAGGCAGCGCTGGGCAGCGCCGAGCAGTACGTCCAGGAAAACCCTTGGCAGGCCATCGGCATTGCCGCCGGCGTTGGCCTGTTGATCGGCCTGCTGGCCAGTCGACGTTAAGGGGTGAGCATGGACAACGACGCCCCCGGCACCAGCGCATCCGGCAAGCGCCTCGGCGCGGCGTTGCTCGGCCTGATGCACAGCCACATCGAGCTGTTCGGCATCGAGTTGCAGGAACAGAAATCCCGCACCCTGAGCCTGCTGCTGTTCGCAGGCCTCGCCCTGGTGTTCGCCCTCCTGCTGCTGACGGCCCTGTCGGGCTTGGTGCTGGTGTTGCTGTGGGACAGCTATCGCCTGGCTGGCATCATCGGCTTGTGCGTGTTCTACGGCATCGCCGCCCTGTACTGTGGACTGCGCCTGAAGGCGGCGGTGTTCGATGAGTCGTCCCCCTTCAGTGCCACCCTCGAAGAACTCGCCAAGGACAGGGAGCGCCTGTTGCCATGAGCCTGCCCGAACTGCCCAACACCCGTAATCCCCGTGAACTGCGCAAGGCGTTGCTGCGCCTGCGCCTTGAAATGCATCGCCAACAGATCCAACACGAGTCGGCACAACTGCTTGAGCCGGTCCGCCGCCTGCGTGGCATGGGCGATTCACTGCAAGACGGGCTGGGGATCAAGCATGCGCCGCTCTGGGGCCTGGGCGCAGTGGTCGCCCTAGGATTTCTCACCGGCAAAGGCGTGCGCAGCGGCAACCTCGGCAGGCTCGTGCGCCTGGGCACCAGTCTGGCACCGCTGGTGCGATTGTTCCTGCGCAACAGCCGGCGCCCCTGATCGATCGCGCCCGCTGCTTGCACGGGCGCGCCCGACACGGGAAGCTATGGCGTCCACCTGACGGGAGATCGAGCCTTGGACTGGCACACCCTGCTGACCCGCGAACGCCTGGGCAAAGCCCTGTACAGCCCCGAGGAACTGGGGCGCAGCCCCTTCCACAAAGACCATGACCGCATCATCTTCTCCGGTGCTTTTCGCCGCCTGGGACGCAAGACCCAGGTCCACCCCGTTTCTAGCAACGATCACATCCACACCCGCCTGACCCATTCCCTGGAGGTCAGCTGCGTCGGCCGCTCACTGGGCATGCGCGTTGGCGAGACCCTGCGCGACCGCCTGCCGGCCTGGTGCGAGCCCAGCGACCTGGGCATGATCGTGCAGTCGGCGTGCCTGGCCCATGACATCGGCAATCCGCCTTTTGGCCACTCCGGCGAAGATGCCATTCGCCACTGGTTCCAGCAGGCCGCCGGACGTGGCTGGCTGGACGACATGAGCGATGACGAGCGCGCCGATTTTCTCAACTTCGAAGGCAATGCCCAGGGATTTCGTGTACTTACCCAACTGGAATACCACCAGTTCGACGGCGGCACCCGCCTGACCTACGCCACGTTGGGCACCTACCTCAAATACCCATGGAGCGCCCGCCACGCCGACGCCCTGGGCTACAAGAAACACAAGTTCGGCAGCTATCAGAGCGAACTGCCGCTGCTCGAGCAGATCGCCCGCAAGCTCGGCTTGCCGCAGCTCGAACAGCAGCGCTGGGCGCGTCATCCGCTGGTGTACCTGATGGAGGCGGCGGACGACATCTGCTACGCCTTGATCGACCTCGAAGACGGCCTGGAGATGGAGTTGCTGCAGTACGCCGAGGTCGAGGCCTTGCTGCTCGACCTGGTGGGTGACGACTTGCCCGAAACCTACCGTCAACTGGGGCCCAAGGACTCACGGCGACGCAAACTGGCGATCCTGCGAGGCAAGGCCATCGAGCACCTGACCAATGCGGCAGCCCAGGCCTTCGTCGAACAACAGAGCGCCTTGCTGGCCGGGCACCTACCTGGCGATCTGGTCGAACACATGCACGGTCCAGCCAAGCGTTGCGTGCTCCAGGCCAAGGACATGGCCCGCAAGAAAATCTTCCAGGACAAACGCAAGACCCTGCACGAGATCGGTGCCTACACCACCCTCGAGATTCTCCTCAATGCATTTTGTGGGGCGGCATTGGAGCAGCACGGCGGGCGCACACCTTCCTTCAAGAGCCGGCGTGTACTGGATTTGATCGGCAATCATGCTCCAGACCCGCATGACTCGCTGCATACAGCCTTCCTACGCATGATTGATTTCATCGCCGGCATGACCGACAGCTATGCCAGCGAGATGGCCAGTGAAATGACTGGACGCTCCAGTCCCCTCTGAGGACTAGGTAACCAATGGTCTTGAGGGCTGGTATTTGAAGGAAATTTCTTATTAGCCCTCAGTAGAATTAAACATTAACCAATATCTAAAAATATAAAGTTACCAAACCACACCCCATTGGCGACGCCAACACGCTCAACTCGTAGCGCGCGTAGCTTTTTACTGTAGGTATTTTCCCATATGCGAGTCGCGGCCGCTCCTCGCATGTCCGACGACTTCCAACTGAGCTAAGGTGCGCATTATTTCCGACACCCGCCGCATGGAAGTTAAATATGCACTCTGTATATATTGTCGATGATCATCCTGTTATCCGCATGGCGGTTCGCATGTTGCTGGAAAACCAAAATTACAAGGTCGTCGGTGAGTCGGACAATGGCGTCCATGCCATGCAGATGGTCCGAGAGACACGCCCCGACCTGGTAATCCTCGATATTGCCATCCCCAAGCTCGATGGCCTCGAGATTCTTTCCCGCTTCCAGAGCATGGCCTTGCCCCTGAAAGTGCTGGTACTGACAGCACAATGCCCTGCCCTTTTCGCAGTCCGTTGCATGCAATCGGGAGCCGCCGGATATGTCGGCAAACAGGAGGACCTGAGTGAACTGCTTAGCGCAATAAAAGCCGTACTCTCCGGTTACAACTATTTTCCCAGCCAGGCGGTTAACACCAGCCAGGTTATTCCAGACCATGAGATACGACTTTTCCGACACGTTAACGACAGAGAACTTATGGTTTTGCAACTTTTCGCCCAAGGAAAGAGCAACAAGGAAATTGCGAAGGGCATGTTTCTGAGTAACAAAACCGTCAGCACCTACAAGAAGCGCTTGATGCAAAAACTTCAGGTCCAGACGCTGGTCGACCTGATCGATGTTGCCAAACGCAACGCGCTGGTTTGAGGTGCGACATGGGGCGGTATCTGACCTGCCTGTTTATCGTTGCCCTTGCGCTGGCCTACTATCCAGCGCATGCCCAGCAAAACAGGCCCAAGGCACTCAACCTTCTGACGCGCTCGTCGCTCAAGCCAGTTCTGCCGATGCTGACACCGACCCAGCGCCAATGGCTCGCTGAAAAACAAGAGTTGGTGATCGGCACATCCTTCCCGGACTACCCGCCTTTCGATATCACCACAGGCGGGCGCGACTACCAAGGGCTCACCGCTGAATACGCCGGCCTGATCGGCACTGCACTGGGATTGAAGGTCCGCGTGCTGGGCTTCGACAGCCGTCAGTCAGCGATCGAAGCGCTCAAGAATGGCCGGATCGACCTGCTTGGCAGCGCCAATGGCTACGAAGCCGTCGCAGGCCTTGCGCTCTCTCGCCCCTATGCGATCGATCAGCCAGTGCTGGTGACCCGTGAACATGAACGCCGCGTACTGGATGACGAACTCAAAGGGCTGCGCCTGAGCATGCTCTATCACTATCTCTCGCCCAAGGAGGTGCTCACTGCCTATCCGAAGGCCGAACTGCTGGCCTTTCGCTCCTCCACCCTGGCACTTAATGCCGTCGCTTTCGGCCAGGCCGACGTGTTCATTGGCGATACCATCTCGACACACTACCAACTCAATCGCGGCCATCTACCTCCTTTGCGCATGGCCAGCTTCGGCAAGCACGAGGCCATTGGCTTCAGTTTCGCCCTGCGCCACCAGGACACCATCCTCAAGGAGGTGATCGATGCGACCCTGGAGAGCCAGACGCCCATCATGGCCGCCAGCATCTTCAAGCGCTGGGGTGCCGGCAGCGACCATCTGCTGACTGATCGCAAGCTCCAACTCTCCGCCGGCGAAGAGCAATGGCTGCGGGAACATCCGGTAATGCGCGTGGCGATCAACGAGACCGCAGCCCCGGTTTCCTACTTCGACAGCAACGGCAACTTTCGCGGCATCGCCGCCGATCTGCTGGACCTGATCCGGCTGCGCACGGGTCTGCGCTTCGAGATCGAGCGAGCCAGCGGCATCCGGGACATGCTGGCTCGACTCAAGGACGGTCGGGCCGATGTCATCGCCGCCATCTCCAGCGACGAAAAGCACGATGGCGCCCTTCATATCAGCCGACCGTACCTGGAAAGCACCTATGTACTGGTCACCCGCGCCGGCAGTGACCAGGCGGCGTCCCTGGAGCACCTGCAGAACCGGCAGGTCGCGATCACCCGCGACAGCATCATGGCCGGCTTGCTCTCGGCCCGTTACCCGAAGATCAGCAAGATCGAAACCGACAGCCCGTTCTTTTCCATCGCGCTCCTGGGCAGTGGTGAAGTCGATGCGGCCATCACTACCCTGATCGACGCCAACCATGCCCTGGCTGGAAATCCGGACCTGGTCATTCGCAGTACGATCGGCAGCGAGCCGGCCACGGTCGCGATGGCCACCAACAGCCAGGCCCATGCGCTGGCGTCGATCCTGGACAAAGCCTTGCAAAGCATCTCGCCGGAGGAACTTGGCGTAATCAACAATCGCTGGGGAGGCTATCGGCTGCACGACGACGTGTATTGGCGGGAGTTTCGCCGTCTGGCGCTCAAATTCTTGCTGGCGGTCGGCTTGCTGTTGCTTTTGGCACTGATCTGGAACGCCCACCTGCGGTGGCAGATCAGGCAACGCAAATGCGCCGAGCGAGCACTCAACGATCAGCTGGAATTCATGCGCGCCTTGCTCAACGGCACCCCTCATCCGATGTATGTACGTGATCGTGAAGGGCGGCTGCAAAGCTGCAACGACAGCTATTTGCAAGCTGTCGAAGCCCAGACCGACGAGGTCATGGGCAAGCGACTGGATGAAAGCCCAGGTGCTGACCGGGAATATACCCAGCAGATGGAGGCCGACTACCAGCAAGTCATGGCCGCCGGCACCCCCTTGATCCTCGACCGTCCGCTGCGCATGGGAGGACGGGAGCTGACCATCTACCACTGGATCCTGCCCTATCGCGACTCCCTGGGGGAAGTCAAGGGGATCATCGGCGGCTGGATCGACATCAGCGACCGTCGCGAGCTGATCCAGGAACTGCGCCTGGCCAAGCAGCGGGCCGACGACGCCAATCGTGCCAAGAGCACCTTCCTGGCAACCATCAGCCACGAGATCCGCACGCCTATGAATGCGGTCATCGGCATGCTGGAGCTGGCGGTGCGGCGGGCGGATCGCGGGCAACTGGACCGGCCATCCCTGGAGGTCGCCTACCATTCGGCAAAAGACCTGCTCGGGCTCATCGGTGACATCCTGGACATCGTCAGGATCGAGTCCGGCCATCTCTGCCTTTCCCCGGAATCGGTCGACCCGAGCGTTCTGGTCGAGTCGGTGGCCAGGGTGTTCGCTGGCCTAGCGCGACAGAAAGACCTGGCCCTGCAGGTGGTCATCGCGCCAAACGCCCGCTGCCACGCGCTGCTCGACCCGCTGCGGTTCAAGCAGGTACTGTCGAACCTGGTCAGCAATGCCATCAAGTTCACCGACCAAGGCCAGATCCAGATCAACTTGCTCGTGCACGAGAACACCGATCGCGATGGCCCATCCCTGGAACTCAAGGTCCGCGACACCGGCATCGGTATCCACGAGGAGGCAATCAAGGAGCTGTTCAACCCGTTCGTCCAGGCCAATCCACACAGCGAAGGAGCAAGGGCAGGGACCGGTTTGGGACTGGCGATCAGCCACAGTCTGAGCGAGATGATGGGGGGGACGCTGAGCATCAAGAGCCTGCCTGGCGTCGGCACTCAGGTGACCCTGTTGTTGCCCCTGCAACGCGTCGAAGCGCCACCGGTGACCACTCCCCTGGTGCAGGACGTGGAGACACCGAACAGCGGGTTGAACGTACTGGTCATCGACGACCACCCGGCCAACCTGTTGTTGATGGAGCAGCAGCTGAGTTTCCTGGGGCTAAGCCTGTCCGCCGCCAGCGATGGCCGTGAAGGACTGGAAAAATGGCGCGCGGGCGGTTTCGATGTGGTGATCCTCGACTGCAACATGCCGCAAATGAACGGCTACCAAGTAGCTGAAGCCATCCGTGCCATAGAGCGCCAGCGCGACTGGCCACGCTGCCTGATCCTCGGCTACACCGCCAACGCCCAGCCGGAAGTCCGTCAGCGCTGCCTGGATGTCGGCATGGATGACTGTCTGCTCAAGCCCATTGGCCTGCACACGCTGAACCAGCGCCTGGCGAGCATCGCACCGAGTTGGCATGCGGCGCCAAGGCGCAGGGCAAGCAAGCACCTCACGCTCGACGGCCTGTCCGCCATCGTCGGCAACGACCCGGATAGCCGCACTCGACTCCTGAACGCCCTACTGGAAAGTTTGATACAGGACCTGGCCACGCTGATGGCCATCGACCCGGAGGATGCACAGGCCATCGCCGCACAAGCACACAAGATCCTCAGCACGGCCCGGATGCTGGAGGCCAGGGATCTGATGGAGGCGTGTGAAGCACTGGAACAGGAAACCTTGCCATTGGCGCAGCTAAAACTGCGACGGCAGGTATTGGCACGGCATATGCGCCGAACGGAGAAAGCGCTGGCCAGGCATTTGCAACGCCCGGCCAGGGCTGGATGAGCAGCGCGAAAGCGCCGCTCAGGCGGATCAGGAAGCCTGGGTGTTGATTGGCTTGTCCGGATACCAAGCGTCCAGCAGCGGGCTGAGTTCGATCTTGGTCAGTTCGCTGCGGCCCTTGAGCCAAGCTTCGACAATGGCGCGCTGCTCTTCGCTGACCGAGCCACGCTTGGCCAGGCAAACCAGGCCGAAGTCATCACCACCGACGTAATCCAGGCCGTTGGCATCCATGGCTTCAGCGAGGAAGGCATCGAGGAAGGCGTCGATGGCTTCGTCGGAGAGGTCTTCCTTGAATTCCAGGTTCAGTTCGAAACCCAGCTCCTGGAATTCGTCCACGCACAGTTTCTTGCGCAGGCGACGGGAACGGTTGGTGGCCATGAAACAATCCTCTTGAGTATTAACGCGCGGCACTTTACCAGTTTCCGGGCGGCTGCGGCGCTTTTCCGTCGAACATGGCCCATGGAGGGCGCGCTTGGGGCATAATGCGCACTATATTTCGTCCTGGGGCCATCATCTTGTACAGCCCCAATGTCACTTTCCCTCGTCCGCAGGGTTCAAATTGCACATGATCAAAACGCTCCGTCCCCTGATTCTCGCCAGCCTGTTCCTGCCGTTCGCCATGCCTGGCCAGGCCGCGTCCGTCAACACTACCCTCCCGCCCAAAGTGCAACAGGCGCTCAAAGCCAACAAACTGCAGGATTCGGCCCTGTCCCTGGTGATGCTGCCGCTCAACGGCCCTGGCACGCCCACCGTGTTCAACGCCGACGTCTCGGTCAACCCGGCCTCGACCATGAAGCTGGTGACCACCTATGCGGCGCTGGAACTGTTGGGCCCAACCTTCCAGTGGAAAACCGAGTTCTACACCGATGGCACCTTGAGCAATGGCGTACTCAACGGCAACCTCTACCTCAAGGGCGGTGGCGACCCGAAACTGAACATGGAAAAGCTCTGGCTGCTGATGCGTGACCTGCGCGCCAACGGCGTGCGCACGGTGACCGGCGATCTGGTGCTGGATCGCAGCCACTTCGTTCAGCCCAACCTGCCGCAGTTCAATGACGACGGCGGTGATGTGAACAAGCCGTTCCTGGTCCGCCCCGACTCGCTGCTGGTCAATCTGAAGGCCCTGCGCTTCGTGGCCCGTAACGATGGCGGAACAGTCACTGTGGCCATGGAGCCGCCGCTTGCGAACGTACGCATCGACAACCAGATCAAGGCCGTCGCCTCCAGAAAGTGTGCGGGTGATGTACGTTACAATCCGGTGACCCAGGCCGACGGCGTCAGCGTAGTGGTCAGCGGCCAGCTTGGCGAAGGCTGCAACTCCCAGACCTACCTGTCGCTGCTCGATCACCCGACCTATGCAGCCGGTGCGGTGCGAGCGATCTGGAACGAACTGGGCGGTAGCATTCAGGGCCGCGACCGTATCGAGAACGTGCCCAAGGGAGCACGCCTGCTGGCACGGGCATTCTCGCCGGACCTGGTCGAGGTGATCCGCGACATCAACAAGTACAGCAACAACACCATGGCCCAGCAGTTGTTCCTGAGCCTGGGTGCACAGTTCCGTACTGATGCCGACGGCGACGACGCCCGCGCTGCCCAGCGTGTGGTACGTCAGTGGTTGGCGAAAAAAGGCATCACCGCGCCGCACCTGATCATGGAAAACGGCTCCGGCCTGTCCCGTGCAGAGCGGGTCAGCACTCGCGAGATGGCGGCGCTCCTGCAGGCAGCCTGGAAGAGCCCCTATTCCGCCGAATTCATCAGTTCCATGCCGCTGGTAGGCATGGATGGCACCATGCGCAAGCGGCTCAAGCGCACGGCCATGACCGGTGAAGGACACATCAAGACCGGCACCCTGAACACCGTTCGGGCGATTGCCGGGTTCAGCCGGGATAGCAATGGAAACACCTGGGCGGTGGCGGCGATTCTGAATGATCCCAAGCCTTGGGGGGCTTCGCAGGTGCTGGACCAGGTGTTGCTGGATCTTTATCGACAGCCGAAGGTGGGAAGTACTGCGGCGGCTGGGGTGCCTTGATCGGCTTGGGCTTGGGCTTTCAGATAGTGTGAATATCCATTCTGGGTGGGGGCGCCACTGGCGCTTTCCGCCTTTACGGCGGGTTACTTTGGCCAAGACCAAAGTGACCCGCCGTAAAGGCGGAAAGGTGAATCAGCGTCACCCAAGCAAACGGATCTGCCCACAACACCAACAACCAACAACCAACAACCAACAACCAACAACCAACAACCAACACAAAACCACAAAAGCCCAGCCTCAGAGCAACTCCGCCTCAACCCGATCCCGCCCCGCCTGCTTGGCCGCATACACTCCCGCATCAGCCCGCAACAGCAACGCATCAGCCCCCTCGCCCGGCCGCCAACCCGCCACCCCAAAGCTCGCCGTCACCCGGCCCACCCCATCGACCGGAACACTGCGAACCCCCTGCCACAGCTCCAATGCCAATGATCGCGCCTGCTCGGCATTGCTACCCGGGCACAGCACCATGAACTCCTCGCCCCCCAAACGGCAAAATACATCGGTACGCCGCAGGCGATTAGCGATCCGCTGGCAAAGGCTGCGCAACACATGATCGCCAACCGCATGGCCGTACTGATCGTTGATCCGCTTGAAATGGTCGATATCCAGCATGATCACCGCCAGGTCCAATCCATCACGCTGAGCACGCTCCAGCTCGTTCTGCAATCGTTCCTGGAAATGTCGCCGGTTATGGATGCCGGTCAAGGCATCAGTGACCGAAAGCGCCCGAAGCTCTTCCTCCACTCGTTTGAGGTCGGAGATGTCCGTCAGGTAGCCATGCCACAAGGTGCATCCCCCTTCACCGGTTTCGGGGGTAGCCTCCCCGCGAACCCAGCGCAGGCCCGCCTGGGGCAGTATTACGCGGTACTCTTCGCGCCAGGGCGTCAGGTGCAGGGCCGAATAACGGACCGAGCGACGGACGCGCTCCAGATCATCGGGATGGATGCGTTCAAACACCGCCGAGGCATCCTCACGCAGTGTCTGCAAGTCGACTTCATAGATATCGTGCAGGCCCTGGCTGGCATAAGGGAAACAAGAGTGTCCGTCGGCATCCAGGCGGTACTGGTAGATCCCACCGGGCACTTCGGCGCTGAGCTTCTCCAACAGCCGATCACGGGCCGCCAGCGCTTCATGGACGCGCCGCCGTTCGGTGACGTCGATGCAGATGGCCAGGTAGCCGACCCACAGCCCCTGCTCGTCCAGTACCGCGGTGACCAGCATGTTGGCCAGCAGGTGGCTGCCATCCTTGCGCACCAAGGTCCACTCCCCTGCCTCGGCCCCTGTTTCCTGCACAGTCTCGGCAAACATCGCCTGGTCGCCGCCGATCTCGCGCCCATAGCGCACGCTCAGGGCATGGGCGCGCCGACTGAGTTCCTCGGGAGGTACCAAGTCCTCGAGCCGCAACTGACCAATGGCTTCGCTCGCCGAGTAGCCCAGCATGCGCTCGGCGCCGGCATTGAAGGTACTGACCAGGCCCTTGAGGCTGGTGGCGATGATCGCGACCTGTGTCGCAGCGTCCAATACGCTGCGCAATTGATTGTGGGTTTCACGCAGGGACTGCTCGCTGACCCGCAGTTCGGCGGTACGCTGATCAACCAGCGCCAGGGCGCGCTGGCGCTGGCTGAACAAGCTGTAGAGCAAGGCACTGAGCAACACGCTAAGCAAACCGCCCAGCAAACTGACCGCCACCACCGCGGAGGAGCGGTTGGCGTGGAGAAAGGCCTGGCTGGGACGGATATCGAGCTGATAGTGGTGATCGGCCAGATGCAAAAGGTGGGTGCTGGCCAATGGCACCTGGGCGATGGTGTTCCGTGAATCGAACAGCACCTCCGGCCCTTTGGCTCCGGATGCGTCGAGGATGCGCACCACCAGGTTGTCATCCGCGGCAGGCGGCAACCCTTCGGCGATCAAGCGCTGCATGCTCAGCAATGCCATGACATAGCCAGATGGCAACCCACCGGGACCACTGTCAGCGAACACCGGCGCCACAACCAGCACTCCACGAGCATAGGCAGGCTGGACATTGATCATGTCCAGCGGCTCAGAGACCGCCATGCTGCCAGGTGACGTAGCCCGAACAAGGGTCGCCTCGCGCAGGGGCTGCCCACGCAAGTCCAGGCCATAGGGCTGCCCTTGCAGGGACGCCGCCTGGGTATAGAGGACCGGATAGTAATAGTCGCGCGCCGGAGCAGGGTGCCAGCTACCCTGTGCGTCCTGATCTCGGATCTGGTAAGCCTGCCCAAGCCAGGCACTGGCGCGTCGCTCGAAATCAGGGCGTTGCCCGGCATCGACCCGGGGCGCCCAGGAATACGCCTGGGTCCGGTACAACAGTGGCCGAGCGTAGCCGTCGAATTCCTGCGGGGTGATTTCGTTGGAATAACTGAAAAACCGTCGCAGGCCATCCAGGCGCTGCTCCTGGTCCTCGAAACGTTCGGCGATGCGGCTATAACGCTCGTTGGCCAGCAGCTCGAAGCGCTGACGCAGTTGCTGCATGTAGAAGCTCTGCGTGGCAATGGCCAAGGCCGCCGTCAACAGACCGCCAGCGACCAAGACCACCAACGCCACCCCCCAGGCGGGCAGCGCTTCGCGGAACATGCCGAGCACCTTCGCACGAACGCCACACTTCGACATAAAGCAATCTCATCACGTCAGCGTCCTGCGGATTTGTCGGGCCCTTCGCGTCAGTTATAGCTATTGGCCACTAGCCACGCAACCTCATACACGCCGCTTATCGCGCCTGAATGCGCCATGCCCGGTGGATTCGATTGTTGCGTGCGAAATCTGGATCCAGGGTCTGATGACTGATCTCCTCGACGGCATATCGCTCGACCAAGCTCGGATCGAGCTGGAACTTGCGGAAGTTGTTGGAGAAGTACAGCACACCCCCTGGCGCCAGGCGTGCCATGGCCAAGTCCAACAACTGCACATGATCGCGCTGCACGTCGAACACCCCTTCCATACGCTTGGAGTTGGAGAAAGTCGGCGGGTCAATGAAGATCAGGTCGTAGCTGTCCCGGTTGCCTTCCAGCCAGGCCATCACGTCGCCTTGCTCCAGGCGATGGCGGTCCGAAAAACCGTTGAGCGCCAGGTTGCGGCGCGCCCAGTCCAGGTAGGTCTTGGACAGGTCGACACTGGTGGTGCTGCGAGCCCCGCCCTTGGCGGCGTGCACCGTGGCCGTCGCGGTATAGCAGAACAGATTGAGGAAGCGCTTGCCGGACGCCTCGCGCTGGATGCGCAGACGAATCGGACGGTGGTCAAGGAACAAGCCGGTGTCCAGGTAGTCCGTGAGGTTGACCAGCAGTTTTACACCTCCTTCATTAACCTCCTGGAAGCGGCCTTCTGCACCTTGGCGCTCGTACTGACGCGTCCCGCTCTGGCGCTCCCGGCGCTTGAGCACCACACGCTGCGGGTCGATATCCAGGGCCTGAGGGATGGCGGCCAGGGCATCGAGCAGACGCGCCTGGGCCTTGTCCGGATCGACCGAGCGTGGCGCGGCATACTCCTGCACGTGCACCCAGTCTTGGTAGAGGTCCACCGCCAGGGCATATTCGGGCATGTCGGCGTCATACAAGCGGTAGCAATCGACCTGCTCGCGACGTGCCCACTTGCCCAATTGCTTGAGATTCTTCTGCAGGCGATTGGCGAACATTTGCGCACCTTCGGACAGGCGCGCCGGCTCACTGGCCACCGCTGCCGGACGCTGCGCAGCGCCTGCGTCCGGCTCGGCCTGGCGACGCTCGCCGGTAACGAACTGGTCGGGCTGAACCTTGAATAGCAGCAGCTTGCACGGCAAGGCGCCGTTCCAGAAGGCGTACTGCTTGTGGCTGCGAATGCCCATGCGCTTGCCCAGCTCGGGGGCGCCGGTGAACACTGCCGCCTCCCAGCCCAGACAGGCTTGACGCAAGCGCTCCCCAAGGTTCTGGTAGAGGTACAGTAGGCTGGCTTCGTCACCCAGACGCTCACCATAAGGTGGGTTGCTGATGACCAGGCCTTTCTGGTTCTGGTCCGGGCGCGGCTCGAAACTGCCGACTTCGCCCTGATAGATCTTCACCCAGTCGCCCAGACCTGCGCGCTCGACGTTGTTGCGCCCCGGCTGGATCAGTCGTGGATCGGCCTCATAGCCGCGGATCCACAGCGCAGGCTTGGCCAGACCCGCCTGGGCACGGGCCTGGGCTTGCTCGTGAACCTTGCGCCACAATGCCGGCACATGACCAAGCCAAGCAGTGAAGCCCCACCGCTCACGCTTGAGGTTGGGCGCGATATCGGCGGCAATCATTGCAGCTTCTACCAAGAAAGTGCCCACACCGCACATCGGGTCGGCCAACGCGCCGCCTTCGGCAGCGATGCGTGGCCAGCCAGCTCGGATCAGCACCGCCGCCGCCAGGTTCTCCTTCAAGGGCGCAGCACCTTGCTGCAGGCGGTAACCGCGTTGATGCAGGCTGTGTCCGGACAAGTCCAGGGAGAGGATCGCCTCACCGCGATCCAGGCGCAGGTGCACGCGCACATCAGGATCGATCTTGTCCACGGACGGGCGCTGCCCTTCGCGGTTGCGCAGCTTGTCGACGATCGCATCCTTGACCTTGAGGGCACCGAAATGGGTGTTGTCGATTCCCGAGCCATGGCCACTGAACTCCACGGCCAAGGTGCCATCGGCGGCCAAGTGATCTTGCCAGTCGACCCCATGCACACCGTTGTAGAGCTCATCGGCGTTTTTCATGGAGAAGCGCTTGAGCACCAGCAACACGCGGTTGGCCAGACGCGACCACAGGCACAGGCGGTAGGCGGTTTCCATGTCGGCCGAGCCGCGGATGGCCGAGGTGTGCTCACGCACATCGTCCAGGCCCAGGCTACGGGCCTCCTCGGCAAGCAGGCCTTCAAGACCTTTGGGGCAAGTGAGATAAAGTTCGAAACGGTCCGACATGAGCAATCCAGAGCCTTGGGCTGATTGAGTGACGGGCCGACGCATCGTCCCGCCGATGTTTGCCCGCACGCCCTTCCAGCAGGCGTCCGGGTGGCCTTGCCCGCAGTCCGGGAAAGCCGGGCCACCTGAACGACAAGCCCCTTCGCACCCTGCGAAAGTGGGTTAGATCGTCAGGCAGTATGAAAATTTCCAACAACGCGGCCACCTATGTGACCCTTCGTCGCATTTCAAATTGTTACCGCACACCCGTCCACGACGCTGGCCAGATGACTGCAAAGGGCACTAAACCCTGATCATAGCGGGCTCAAGGAGAAATCACGTTGAGTCGCAATTATTTACTTATCCTTTGACCCTATGAAACGTTACGTCCTTATGACAAATCGATCATTCACACTGTGACTCGCTTTGGTTAGAACTGGCCTTAGGTTGTCTCGCAACGAGGCAACACTTTTTGCTCGCCACGCCGGCAGCGAGCGCACACCGGCAGAACGATTCTGCCCGGCCTCGGAGAGGCCGACGGGACATTACAGTCAACAAGTGAGGGCAACACCCTATGAGAAGACTTAAGCGTGATCCGTTGGAAAGAGCATATTCACGTGGCTACCAATACGGGGTTACCGGCAAATCCCGCGAACTTTGCCCCTTCAATCTGCCGTCCGTTCGTCAAGCCTGGATCAATGGCTGGCGGGAGGGCCGGGGCGATAACTGGGATGGAATGACCGGCACCGCAGGCATCCAGAGACTCAACGAAAATCACGCCGTTGGCTGAGACGAGGACACTGAATTCGAGTCACCATGCGCGCCCTATCCGGGCGGCGGGCTGAGGCCCAGGGGCCCCTTAAAGGGGCCCTTTTTTATGTCTGCCTTTATTACGGCCGTGGCATGGCAGCAATCGCGTCCACTGCCTCACGGATCAGCGCAGGCCCTTTGTAGATAAAGCCCGAATAGATCTGCACCAGGCTCGCGCCGGCTGCAATCTTCTCGGCTGCATGACGTCCCTCGGTGATTCCACCGGCGGCAATGATCGGCAACTTGCCGGTCAGTTCGCCCGCCAGAACCTTCACGGTGTGAGTGCTTTTCTCGAGAACTGGCGCACCGGACAGACCGCCCGCCTCTTCACCATATGGCAGGCCCTGGACGCCTTCACGGCTCAGGGTGGTGTTGGTCGCGATCACTGCGTCCATGCCGGTCTCGAGCAGCGCAGAGGCCACCATGGCGGTTTCTTCATCAGTCATGTCCGGGGCGATCTTGATCGCCAGCGGCACGCGCTTGCCATGTTCGCTCGCCAGTTGTTCGCGGCGCTCGGCCAGCGCCTGGAGCAGTTGCTTGAGCGAGTCGCCGAACTGCAGGGTACGCAGGCCTGGGGTATTGGGCGAACTCACGTTGACGGTGATGTAGCTGGCGGCTGTGTAGACCTTTTCCAGGCAGATCAAGTAGTCGTCCACCGCGCGCTCGACCGGGGTGTCGAAGTTCTTGCCGATATTGATGCCCAGCACGCCGTCGTAGCGCGATGCACGTACCCGGGCCAGCAAGTGATCGACACCCAGGTTGTTAAAGCCCATGCGATTGATGATCGCAGTGGCCTCTGGCAGCCGGAACAGTCTCGGCTTGGGGTTGCCCGGCTGCGGGCGTGGCGTCACGGTACCGATCTCGACAAAGCCGAAGCCCAGCTGGGCGAAGCCGTCGATGGCAGCGCCGTTCTTGTCCAGACCTGCTGCAAGGCCCACCGGATTGGCAAAGTTCAAGCCCATGACCGTCACCGGCAGCGCCGCCGGCTGCTTGCACAGCAAGCCGTTGAGACCGAGGCGGCCACCGGCGCCGATCAGGTCCAGGGACAGGTCGTGGGAGGTTTCCGGGGAAAACTTGAACAACAGCTGGCGGGCCAGGGTATACATGGGCGGGCAAGACTCGCGGTGAGTGAGGGGGCGATTATAGCCACCGCGCGGCTCGGACGACAGGGCCCTGGGCACATGGGTTGCTTGCCAGTTCCACGCCGCGTGCCCTAAGCGGACGAGAATCCCTGGAAAACGGACCTGCATAACTCTCCTGGCGCCCTCACAGGGCGACCCCCGGAAAAAGAAAAACCCGGCCGAGGCCGGGTTTTTCGTGAAGCGTCAAACCAAATTACTTGGCTTGAGCTTCGACCTGAGCTTCAACGCGACGGTTGATGGCGCGGCCTTCTTCGGTGGCGTTATCAGCAACCGGACGGGTCTCACCGTAGCCAACCGAGTCGATACGGCTGGACTCAACACCGTACTGCTGGGTCAGAACCTGCTTGACAGCATTGGCGCGACGCTCGGACAGCTTCTGGTTGTAAGCGTCTGGACCAACGGAGTCGGTGTGACCTTCAACGGTGGTGGTGGTCTGTGGGTACTGCTTCATGAAGTCAGCCAGGTTCTTGATGTCACCGTAGCTGTTTGGCTTGACGACCGACTTGTCGAAGTCGAACTTGACGTCCAGCTCAACACGTACGACTTCGGCAACAGCCGGGCAGCCGTCGGCGTCAACGGTAACGTTGGCCGGGGTGTCAGGGCACTTGTCGACGTTGTCGCAAACGCCGTCGTTGTCGCTGTCGGAGCAGACTTCAGCAACAGGAGCCGGAGCAGCTTCAGCTTGCTTCGGGCTACCGCCGAAGTTCATGCCGATACCGACGCTAGGAGCCCACTCGGTGTCGCCCTGGTCGATGTTGTACTGAGCTTCAACGCCAGCACGGGCGTAGAACATGTCAGTGATGTACCACTTGGCGCCGGCGCCAACGTTGGCGAAGGTGGACTGGTTACGACCACCACGGCCGGTCTGGCCCAGGCTCTGGTGCGAGAAACCAGCCGAAACGTACGGACGGATGGCGTCGTACGGGTTGTTGAAGTGGTAAACGGCGTCCAGGGCGGTGTTGGAGCCCTTGATGTTCTTGCCGTCTTCGCCACGAGCGTTGTGAACTTCGTCATAGCCCAGACGCAGTTCGACGTCGTCGGTCAGGAAGTAACCGATCGAGCCACCGAACAGGTTGCCGTCGTTCTTGAAGTCGCGCTGGCTGTCGAAGAACTCTTTCTTGTAGAAGAGTTCGGTCTCGACGGCGCCTTGACCTTGTGCCAGAGCGCCAAACGAAGTGGCGGCTACAAGCGAACCAATGGCCAAGCCCAAGGTGTTTTTCAATTTCATCCGTTAAATCCCCATCTGGTGATAGTTAAGCAGTCCCACCAACATCCGGGGGACAACTCGACGGCTAGTCTAGCAGAACTCGCCGGTTGGTTAGAGATATTTACGCGGTGCTAAGTTTCAGCCAGCCCCGTAAATTTCTCTCTAAGCTTGTCGAGCGCACGCTTGTAGCGCATTTTCGTGGCGCTCAGGCCCATGTGCATGATGTCGGCGATCTCCTGAAATTCCAGCTCTGCGACAAATCGAAGCACCAGAATTTCCCGGTCGATCGGGTTCACATGCACCAGCCATCTGTCCAGTCCGCCCTTCTCTTCGGCCTTGGGTGCCTTCTCTTCGGACGCCTCTTCAACAGGGTCCAGACTCAAGGCATCCATCAACCGTCGTTTGCGACGTTCCTTGCGGTACTGGGTAATGCATTCGTTGTAGGTGATGCTGTAGAGCCAGGTCTTGAACTTGGACTTACCCTCGAAGTTCTTCAGACCGTAAAGCACCTTGAGCATCACTTCCTGGCAGACATCGTCGGCATCCCGGTCGTTCCCCAGATAACGCGCGCAGACGTTGAACAGGGTCCGCTGGTAGCGCCGCATGAGCTCTTCATAAGCGCGCGTTACGTGATACAGCTCCTCATGCGAACGCGCCACCAACTCCTCATCGGTGAGCTCACGGGGGTCATAGCGCATGGGCGGCGAGTGAACTTTATTCAAAACGGATCTGGCCGACAGTCAGGTCAATGTCGCCGCGCGGCCCCCTTGGGCCGTTTTCGCGGCGGCATACATTAACAGCTTTTGTGCGGTTAGCGGCTATTGACTCGTTGCTCGAGCAATTCCCGATTGGAAAGCGACACCAATTCGCCATCATCGGTCAGCAGGGTCGTCTTGACCGTACCGATCTCCTCGATATGCCCTTCGACCTCTCCAATCCGCACCTGCTGGCCCACTTGATAGAGTTCCCGCACGTAGATTCCGGCCAGGATTTGCCCGGCAATTTCCCGGCTGCCCAGCCCCATCGCCAACGCAACGGCCAGACCAACGGTAATCAGGCCGATGACGATCACATGGTTGAGCAGGTCGGTCTTGACCTCCAACTGGCTGATCGCAACCGAGATGCTGATGATGATCACCAGGCCCTGGGCGATACGCCCGACACCTGCGGCATATTCCAGGCCGACGCCTTCGGCAGCGCCACGTACCAAGCCATTGGCCAGTTGCGCCAGCAGTACGCCAGCCAGCAGCACCAGCGCTGCACCAAACACCTTGGGCAGGTAAAGGGCGAGCATGTCCAAGGTGGCCGAGACACGCTCAAGGCCCAGGGACTCGGCGGCCGAAACCAGGAAGATCAGCAACACGAACCAATAGACGATCTTGCCGATCAAGGTGGAAATCGGTACCTGGATGCCCACCCGGCTGAGCATCTTGGTCAGGCCGGTACCGCTCATCAGGCGGTCCAGGCCGAACTTGGCCAGCAGTTTGGATAACAACGTATCGAGCAGCTTGGCCACCACGAAGCCGAGCAACACCACGACCAGGGCGCCGAACAGGTTCGGGATGAAGTTCGCCACCTTGGTCCAAAGGGCGGTCATGGCGGTGACCAGGCTCTGGGTCCAGAGATCGAGTTCCATATTCAATCGGCCTTATCTGCTTTTCTGCCAGCGGCAGGGTTGCGACGCACCGGCGCGACATGCGCCGAGCCATTGTTCACAGCGATCATCAGCGCCTGGCTCCAGCGCCCCAGCAAGCTGAACAGATCGCCCGCACCGACCTGGCGGTTGGCGGTCTTCAGGACGCGACCCAGGCATGCGGCATCGTCTCGGTCCTGGCCGGAGGGCGATGCCTTGAGCAGGTCGCGCAAGGATTCTTCAAACGGATCGTGCATAGGCACCTCGCGCAATGTCTGTCAAAGACGAGGGCTCCGGACTACGGGTCACACATGAATGTGGGACGAATGTTTCAAAATGCCTCATGCATCCCCCGGCCGGACAGTCCATCACACCCAGCGTAACCGTCGGAACAGCCACCACTGCCCTGCCGCCAATCCCAGCACCACGACGCAGGCGAGCAGGAAGCCATAGGGGCTTTCGGCGCCCGGAATGCCTCCGACATTGATGCCCAGCAGGCCGGTGACGAAGCTCATCGGCAGGAAGATGCAGGTGATGATGCCGAAGCGGTACATGGTCCGGTTCATCCGCTCGCTGCGCCGTCGATCCTCGCTTTCCAGCACCAAGGCGGCCCGCTCGCGGGTTAGCTCGAGCTCTTCGAGATAGCGGATCAGACTGTTGTTCAGCTCGTTCCAGTAGTCAGCATCCCCTTCGGCGAACCAGCTCCACTTGTTGCGCGAAAGTTGCGCATAGAGCTCACGCTGCGGGGCCAGAAAACGCCGCAACCCCGCGGCACGACGGCGGATCTGCTGCAGGCTGCCCTGCACCGGCGAGTACCGTTCGTCGGTTTCCACCTTCTCTTCTTCGAGATCGACCACTTCCGAAAGGTCGCTAACCAACGCCTGGACCTTTTCGGTGAGCAGTTCCCCCATCAGCAGCAACAGCTCGGAGGCCGACCTCGGCCCCCTGCCCTCGTCCAACTGCTGGAGCACTTCATCACTGGCGCGCAGTGGTCGCAGGCGCAACGAAATCACTCGCCGAGCCTCGGCGAAGATCCGCACCGAGACCATGTCCTCGGGCTCAGCGCCGGGATTGAGATTCACGCCCCGTAAAAACAAAAGCATCTGCTCGTTGGCCAATGGCAACAAACGCGGACGCGTGTTCTCTTCCAGCAGCAAGTCGCAGGCGAAGGTGCTCAGGCCGCTGTCCTGGAGCAACCAGGTACGCGTTTGAGGATGGCTGCGATCCCAGTGCAACCAGAGGCTTTCCTCTGGCTGCAACTCAAGCGCATCCAGCGCTGTCCGGGCAATCGAGCGCGCACCGCCTTTACCATCGAGCACCAGGGCATGGACCAGCCCCCACTGCGCGTTGTCTTCCTCGAACATTCCTGCTCCATCAGCGCGCGCGGCGCATCACTCCGGCATTTTCAGCGGACTTGGCGAGACGATCACGCCATTGTTGTCGGCATACACGTATTCGCCCGGACGGAAGGTCACCCCCGCGAAGGTCACAGCCACGTTGAGATCGCCAATACCGCGCTTGTCGGTCTTCATCGGGTGACTGGCCAGGGCCTGGACACCGACGTCGGTCTGCACCAGCACGTCCACGTCACGCACGCAGCCATAGATCACCAGGCCTTCCCAGCCGTTCTTGGCCGCCTTTTCGGCCAGCATGTCACCCAGCAGCGCGCGGCGCAGCGAGCCCCCGCCGTCCACCACCAAGACTTTGCCCTTGCCATCGAGTTCGACCTGCTCCTTGACCAGCGAGTTGTCCTCGAAGCACTTGATCGTGACGATCTGGCCACCGAAGGAATCGCGGCCACCGAAGTTGCTGAACATGGGCTCCAGGACTTGAACCAAGTCCGGGTAGGCGTCGCACAGGTCGGGCGTTACGTAATGCTGCATGGCAAACTCCTGTCAGTCACAACGAAAGCGGGATTTGAGCAAGGCTACACCGGGGAGGGCCTTGCAGTCATCCGAGACTAATCAGTCAGTCCCTACAGCGCTGGGGCGGACTCGACAACCATCGTAGCCCCCGGCAACGGTGACTCAGGAGCCCTCAGCCAGCGTTCCACCAACGGCCATACCTGCACCTGGGCCGCCTTGCTGACCAACATGTCCACATGCCCGAACGCGTCGAATCCTTCCTCGGCCCCCAGCCGCAAAAACTGCTTGCGCTCGCCCCCCAACTGCTCGAACAACTTGCGGCAGGCCCAGGCCGGGTCCTGGTAATCCGCCGCACCGGCCACTGCCAGCACCGGCACGTTCACATTCGCAAGCCCCGCCCACCAGTCGTCCTGCTTGTCGCCGAAACGCCCGAACAGGCCATGCCAGCCCAAGGTCTCCAAGGCCAGGCCGATCGGCTCGTCCTCCGGCCCACGCTTGAGCCGCGACCCGGACAACTGCCCCAGGCGCTTGAGCAGCAAACGGGCGCTCCAGGCAACTGGAGGGACTTTCAACGGCCAATAGACCCGACTGACCTGGGTACCGAAGAACGCCGCGCTGGCCACCTGCTCGACTGCCAAGTACGCGCCGCCCAAGGCTGCGGCGAGGATGGTGCCGCCCAGGGAGTGGCCGATCCAGTGCGGCGCCTGCCTGGCCTGCTCCTGGATGAATGCGCCGATCACCGGCAAGTCGAAGCGGGCATAGTCGGCCACCCGGTTGTGTCGCCACTGGCGGTTGCGGGGAGAAAGGCCATGGCCGCGCATTTCCGGGATCCATACATCGAACCCGGCGCGCGCCAGAAAGGCGCCCAGGCCGACGCCCTTTGGCGAATACCAGAAGCGCCGGTTGGAGAAGCTGCCATGCAGGAGAATCACCGGCACACCTTGGGCTGCGGCCTGGTCGGCCAGCCCCAGGCGCGTAACGGCCAGCTCGACACTGGGGTCGGGGCTGTTGCCGGCCTTGATCCGGTACACATCCTCGCTCAGATCGCCACGGCGCTCGGCACTGAGCAAGGCCACGGGAAACAGGGTACTGCTGCTTTGCATAGGTCGATTGCACAAAAAAGGGCGGGATCCATCGCTGGAACTCGCCCTGGAAGAAACCAGGCAGGAGCGCCATGAAGCACTCCCGCGTTCATTGCATCATGCCGCGCCCTGATCCTCGGCCAGGAAGAACCAGGTCTCGAGCACCGAGTCTGGGTTCAGCGATACGCTCTCGATGCCTTGCTCCATCAGCCACTTGGCCAGGTCTGGGTGGTCCGAAGGGCCCTGACCGCAGATGCCGATGTACTTGCCGGCCTTGTTGCACGCGGCGATGGCGTTGGCCAGCAGCTTCTTCACTGCCGGGTTACGCTCGTCGAACAGGTGGGCAATGATGCCGGAGTCACGGTCCAGGCCCAGGGTCAGCTGGGTCAGGTCGTTGGAACCGATGGAGAAGCCGTCGAAGTACTCGAGGAACTCGTCCGCCAGCAAGGCGTTGGAGGGCAGTTCGCACATCATGATCACGCGCAGACCATTGACGCCACGGCCCAGGCCGTTTTCGGCCAGCAGATCGACCACCTGGCTTGCCTCGCCCAGGGTGCGCACGAACGGCACCATGATCTCGACGTTGGTCAGGCCCATTTCGTCGCGTACGCGCTTGAGGGCGCGGCACTCGAGCTCGAAGCAGTCACGGAACGACTCGCTGATGTAACGCGAGGCGCCACGGAAGCCCAGCATCGGGTTCTCTTCTTCCGGCTCGTACAGCTTGCCGCCGATCAGGTTAGCGTATTCGTTGGACTTGAAGTCCGACAGGCGCACGATGACCTTCTTCGGATAGAACGCCGCGGCCAGGGTGCTGATACCCTCGACCAGCTTCTCGACATAGAAGCCGACCGGGTCGGAGTAACCGGCCACGCGCTTGTCGACGCTCTCCTTGAGGTCGGCCGGCAGGCCTGCGTAGTTGAGCAGCGCCTTGGGGTGCACGCCGATCATGCGGTTGATGATGAACTCCAGGCGCGCCAGGCCCACACCCGCGTTCGGCAGCTGGGCGAAGTCGAAGGCGCGGTCCGGGTTGCCGACGTTCATCATGATCTTGAACGGCAGCTCAGGCATGGCATCGACCGAGTTCTGCTTGACGTCGAAGCCCAGCTCACCTTCGAAGATGAAGCCGGTGTCGCCTTCGGCGCAGGAGACGGTTACGCCCTGGCCGTCCTTGAGCACTTGGGTGGCGTTGCCACAACCGACGACCGCTGGGATGCCCAGTTCACGGGCAATGATCGCCGCGTGGCAGGTGCGCCCGCCGCGGTTGGTGACGATGGCGCTGGCGCGCTTCATCACAGGCTCCCAGTCCGGGTCGGTCATGTCCGAGACCAGCACGTCGCCTGGCTGGACCTTGTCCATCTCGGACACGTCGTGGATCACGCGAACCTTGCCGGCGCCGATGCGCTGGCCGATGGCGCGGCCTTCCACCAGGACGGTGCCCTTCTCCTTGAGCAGGTAGCGCTCCATGACATTGGCGCTGGAGCGGCTCTTCACGGTCTCGGGACGTGCCTGGACGATATACAGCTTGCCGTCGTCACCGTCCTTGGCCCACTCGATGTCCATCGGGCGCTGGTAGTGCTGCTCGATGATCATGGCCTGCTTGGCCAGCTCGCTGACCTCGGCGTCGGTCAGGCAGAAGCGCGCGCGATCGGCGCGATCGACATCGACGGTCTTGACCGAACGACCGGCCTTGGCCTCGTCGCCGTAGATCATCTTGATGGCCTTGCTGCCCAGGTTGCGGCGCAGGATGGCCGGACGGCCGGCCTGCAGGGTTTGCTTGTGGACGTAGAACTCGTCAGGGTTGACCGCACCCTGTACGACGGTTTCGCCCAGGCCGTAGGCGCCGGTGATGAACACCACGTCACGGAAGCCCGACTCGGTGTCGAGGGTGAACATCACACCGGCAGTGCCGGTTTCCGAACGGACCATGCGCTGCACGCCGGCGGACAGGGCGACCAGTTTGTGGTCGAAGCCCTGGTGCACGCGATAGGCGATGGCGCGGTCGTTGAACAGGGAGGCGAACACCTCCTTGGCGGCGCGGATCACGTTGTCCACGCCACGGATGTTCAGGAAGGTTTCCTGCTGGCCGGCGAAGGAGGCGTCCGGCAGGTCTTCAGCGGTGGCCGAGGAGCGCACGGCCACGGCCATGTTGTCGTTGCCTTGGGACATTTCGGCGAAGGCGGTGCGGATTTCGGCATCCAGACGCGCCGGGAATTCGGCGTCCATCACCCATTGGCGGATCTGCGCGCCGGTCTTGGCCAGGGCGTTGACATCATCGACGTCCAATGCGTCCAGGGCTGCGTGGATGCGGTCGTTCAGGCCACTCTGCTCGAGAAAATCGCGGTACGCCTGAGCCGTAGTGGCAAAGCCGCCCGGCACCGATACGCCGGCACCTGCGAGGTTACTGATCATCTCGCCCAGGGATGCGTTCTTGCCCCCCACATGCTCTACATCATGGACGCCGAGCTTATCGAGGGAAACTACGTACTCTACCAAGGTGATCTCTCCACTAACTGTATTGGAAAAGCTCAAGGGCGGCCGCCTGTCACACTGACTTGGCCGGACGCTTGTGGCCTGGACCTGGAAAATAAGTGAGAATGCCGAACAGTCGCGTTCGGCAAACCGAACCTATCATACTCCAGAAAACTTCGGCAGCTTAAGGCCCAGGGTGCAAATGAAACGATCCGCGTTCTTCATCTCCGACGGTACCGGTATCACTGCAGAAACACTGGGCCAAAGCCTGCTGGCACAATTCGAAAGCATTCCTTTCAATAAATTCACCCGTCCCTACATCGACACCCCGGACAAAGCCCGGAGCATGGTGCAGCAAATCAATGCAGCGGCTGAACGGGACGGCATGCGACCGATCATCTTCGACACCATCGTCAACCAGGACATCCGAGAAATCCTGGCAACGTCGAACGGCTTCATGATCGACATCTTTTCGACGTTTTTATCCCCGCTCGAGCAGGAATTGACCGCCCATTCGTCGTATTCCGTGGGTAAGTCCCACTCGATTGGCGGCAACTCCAACTACATGGAGCGCATCGAGGCAGTCAACTTCGCCCTGGATAACGACGATGGCGCGCGCACCCATTATTACGACAAAGCCGACCTGATCCTCGTGGGCGTGTCGCGATGTGGCAAGACGCCGACGTGTTTGTACATGGCCATGCAGTTCGGCATCCGCGCGGCCAACTACCCACTGACCGAAGACGACATGGAACGCCTGCAATTGCCGGCGGTACTGAAGAAGTACCATCACAAGTTGTTTGGCCTGACCATCGACCCCGACCGCCTCACCGCCATCCGCCACGAGCGCAAGCCCAATAGCCGCTATTCAAGCTTCGCCCAGTGCGAGTTCGAGGTGCGCGAGGTGGAAAGCCTGTTCCGCCGGGAGAACATCCCCCACATCAACTCCACGCATTTCTCGGTGGAGGAAATCTCGGCGAAGATTCTGGTTGAGAAAGGTGTAGAACGGCGCTTCAAGTAACGTCCGCGCCGTTTTATTGCGGGACAAACGCTCCCACAGACGTGCCCCGACGCCACCGATTTTGAAAGCACAAACAAAAAGCCCCGGCATCGCTGCCGGGGCTTTTTGTTTTCAGCTTACGCTCAGGACGGTATCACCGCCGCCTGCCCGCTCATGGCCAGGTCGACCAGCTCGCGGTTGGCCACCGCATACATCGCATAGTCGGTGCCCGTGGCGTTGCGCAGGTCATCGAGCATGGCGCGCCAGCGCTCAGTCATCACCCGGTGCTGTTCACACCACAGTGCTACACGGGCGTCCATGTCCTCCGGCGCGTCAGCCATCTGCAACACAGAGATGGTGATCGCCCGCTGTTGCAGGTCGATGTCGTCGCGGAACGCCTCGCGGGCCAGGGCCTGCCAGTTGTTCTCCACTGGCAGGTTGCTGATCTCCTGCAGGTACCAGGTCAGGTCCAGCGAGCTGCCCACGGCGAAGAACGCCTTGGCCACCTGGGCTGGGTCGTGACCGGTGACGTCCGAAGCCTCGATGATCGGCAACAGGGTGTACAGGTGGGTGGTGCCTGCAACCATGCGCGCCAGCAACTCCGGCACACCGGCTTCGACGAAGCCCTGGTAGCGCTGCTGCCAGCGATCACGGGTCGGGCCTTCCAGCAGCTCATCGAGCTTCAGGCCCAACTGGGCGATCTTCGGCCCGAAGTGCGCGACGTCGCGACCAGCGTCCTGCTCGTTGCGGCGGCTGCGCAGGAACCAGCGGGTCGCGCGACGCCCCAGGCGCATCAGCTCGTCCATCAGGGTCAGCTGGATCTCGGCTGGGACCTGGTAGTCCAGTGCCTCGATCTGACGGAACCAGTGCGGCAGGTGGAAGATATCCCGAACGATCACATAGGCACCGGCGACGTTGGCCGGACTCATGCCGGTGGATTCCTTCAGACGCTGGACGAAAGTGATACCCATATTGTTGACCAGGTCGTTGGCGATCTGGTTGCTGACGATTTCGCGCTTGAGGCGGTGACGGCGCATGGCGTCAGCGAACTTGCTGACCAGCGATGGCGGGAACGCGTTCTCCATGTCGCGGGTCAGGTAGTCGTCATCGGGCACCAGCGACTTGAGCAGTTGCTCCTTGAGGTCGATCTTGCTGTAGGAGATCAGCACCGACAGCTCGGCGCGGGTCAGACCCTGGCCTGCGGCCAGGCGCTCGGCCAGTTGCTCCTCGGACGGCAGGAACTCGATGGCCCGGTCCAGTTTGCCACGCGACTCCAGGTCAGCCATCAGCCGCTTGTACTCGGCAATCCGCTCCAGGGCACGGCGGGCCGCCAGGGACAGGGCCTGGGTCTGCTTGTAGTTGTTGCCCAGCACCAGCGAGGCGACTTCGTCGGTCATGCTGCCGAGCAGTTGGTTGCGCTGCTTCTCGGTCATGTCGCCACCCTGCACCACTTCGTTGAGCAGGATCTTGATGTTGACCTCGTGGTCGGAGCAGTCCACGCCACCGGCGTTGTCGATGAAATCGGTGTTGGTCGCGCCGCCGTTGAGGCCGAACTCGACCCGGCCAAGCTGGGTCATGCCCAGGTTGCCGCCCTCGCCCACCACCTTGCAGCGCAGTTCGTTGCCGTTGACCCGAAGGGCATCGTTGGCCTTGTCGCCGACATCGGCATGGCTTTCGCTGCTGGCCTTGACGTAGGTACCGATACCACCGTTCCACAGCAGATCCACCGGGGCCTGTA
The DNA here is from genome assembly GCF_051913525.1 of Pseudomonas sp. PKS. Lineage (NCBI taxonomy): Bacteria > Pseudomonadati > Pseudomonadota > Gammaproteobacteria > Pseudomonadales > Pseudomonadaceae > Pseudomonas > Pseudomonas sp. PKS. The sequence continues at coordinate 125,732 of NZ_JBEGDO010000010.1, forward strand.
GCAGGGCGTGCAGCAGTTCGGTGGGCGTCAGGCGGTCGGCTTCGATGGCGAAGCGTTCCTTCATCTGCGGGGTGATGGCGATGCTCTTGGCGCTACGCGGGAAGATCCCGCCACCTTCGGACATGATGCTGGTGTCGTAGTCGCTCCAGGCCGAACGCGGCAGCTCGAACAGGCGCTTGCGCTCGACGAAGCTGGTGGCCGGGTCCGGATTCGGGTCGATGAAGATGTGCAGATGGTTGAATGCCGCCACCAGCTTGAGCTTGTCGGACATCAGCAGGCCGTTGCCGAACACGTCGCCGGCCATGTCACCGATGCCCACCACGGTGATCGGGTCTTCCTGCACATTGATGCCGCGCTCGCGGAAGTGGCGCTGAACGCCGACCCAGGCGCCACGAGCGGTGATGCCCATGCCTTTGTGGTCGTAGCCAGCCGAGCCACCGGAGGCGAAGGCGTCGCCCAGCCAGAAGCCGTAGTCATTGGCAATGCCGTTGGCGATATCGGAGAAGGTCGCGGTGCCTTTGTCCGCGGCCACTACCAAGTACGGGTCGTCGTCATCGTGACGCACCACGTTGGCCGGAGGCACCACGCCGCCGTCCTTGAGGTTGTCGGTAATGTCGAGCAAGCCCGAGATGAAGATCCGGTAGCAGGCGATGCCCTCGGCCTGGATCTCGTCGCGGCTGCCGCCCAGCGGCAGACGACGCGGCAGGAAACCACCCTTGGCCCCCACCGGCACGATCACCGAGTTCTTCACCTGCTGCGCCTTGACCAGGCCGAGCACTTCGGTGCGGAAGTCTTCCTCGCGGTCCGACCAGCGCAGGCCACCGCGGGCAACGTTGCCAAAGCGCAGGTGCACACCCTCGACCCGCGGCGAGTAGACGAATATCTCGAACTTCGGCACCGGTTTGGGCAGCTCGGGGATCAGCTTGGGGTTGAACTTGAAGCTGAAGTACGACTTGTTCTGCCCGTTGGCGTCCGGCTGGTAGAAGTTGGTGCGCAGGGTGGCCTTGATCAAGTCCAGGTAGCGACGCAGGATGCGGTCTTCGTTGAGCACCTGGACCTCGTCCAGAGCAGTAAGGATGGCCTGCTCCAGGCGCTGCTGCTTGTCGTCCAGGTCCTCAACGGTGAGCTTGCGCGCCAGGTAGAAGCGGGTCTTGAACAACCGGGTCAGCTCGCGGGCGATGTCGGTGTGGTTGTTCAGGGTACTGGCGATGTAACCCAGGTCGAAGCCCAGGCGGATCTGCTTGAGGTAGCGTGCGTAGGCGCGCAGCAGCGCCACGTCACGCCATGGCAGGCCGGCGGTCAGCACCAGGCGGTTGAAGGCGTCGTTCTCGGCGTCGCCCTTGACGATGTGGATGAAGGCATCCTGCAGGATGTCGTTGAGCTGCTGGATGTCCAGGTCCAGGCCTTCGCTGTAGGTGAAGGCGAAGTCGTGGATCCAGTACTCGCGACCACTGGCATGGCGCAGGCGGTACGGGAACTCACCGAGCACGCGCAAGCCCAGGTTTTCCAGGATCGGCAGCACATCCGACAGCGCCAGCGGGGTATCGGCGTGGTACAGCTTGCAGTGCAGCAGGCGCTCGCCCAGGCGGGTCAGCGGCTGGTAGAAGCTCATCGCCAGCGGCTTGCTCTCGGACAGCGCCAGCACATGCTGCATGTCGACGACCGCCGAATGGGCAGCGAAGCGCTCGCGGTAGCCAGCCGGGAAGCCTTTGGGGAAGTCAGCCAGGATGTTGGTGCCCTGGGCCTCGCCGAAATTCTCCACCACCAGGGCGGAGTAGTCGTCCTGCCAGGAGCGGCACGCCTGGATGACTTCGTTTTCCAGCTGCTGTGGGTCCAGGTCGATGCGGTTCTTCGGATCCACGCGCAGAATCAGCTGAACACGCGCCAGCACCGACTCGGAGAAGAACGTCCAGAACTCGCAGTCGCTGGCCTTCAGGCGCTCCATCAGCACCTGCTGGATCTTCTGGCGCACCTCGGTGGAGTAGATTTCACGCGGCACATAGGCCAGGCAGTAGCAGAAGCGGCCGTACGGGTCCTTGCGCAGGAACACGCGGATCTTGTTGCGCTCCTGGATCTGCACGATCGACATGACCGTGGTGAACAGCTCGTCCACCGGCGTCTGGAACAGATCGTCACGAGGCAGCACCTCGAGCACCTGGGCCAGCTCCTTGCCCAGGTGGGCCTTGGCGTCGAAGTGCGAGCGGCGCTCGACTTCGGCGACCTTGCCGCGGATGTACGGAATGGTGCGCACGCTCTCGCCATACACCGACGAGGTGTACAGGCCCATGAAGCGGCACTCCTTGATGACCTTGCCGTCGGCGTCGATCTGACGGATCGACACGTAGTCCGGGTACGCCGGGCGGTGCACGCGGCTCGGCTGCGAGGCCTTGGCGAACGACAGCAGCTCGGGCGCACGCAGGTAGGCGACGGCGTAGTCCTCGATGCGCAGGTCGTCGGCGCCCAGCCCGGCGCGCAGCAGGCGGGTCAGGCCGAGGAACGAGCCTTCGTCATAGACCAGGTGGCCACCATCGGCGTCGGACTCGACCACGAACTCTTCGTAACCGAGGAAGGTGAAATGGTTGTCCAGCAGCCACGACAAGAAGCTCTTCACCTCGGCCTTGTCATGTTGTGCCGGACCGAATGCGGTCTGCTCCACCAGTTGCACCAGGTCGCGGACCTTGGCCTTCATCGGCTCGAAGTCGGCGACAGCCACCCGCACCTCGGCCAGCACCTGCTCGATTTCCTTCGTCAGGGTGGTCAGCTCGGCAGCGCTGGAGCAGCGGTCGATCTCCAGGTACATCAGCGATTCATGGCGCACGCCTTCGCCCTGGGTGCCCTTGGGCAGCAACTCCACCAGCTCGCCCTTGGCGCCGCGGCGCACGCTGAGCACGGTGGTTTGCAGGGTGTGGATGCTGTAGCCGCGGCGGTTGAGTTCGGTACGCACCGAGTCGACCAGGAACGGCAGGTCGTGGTGGAGCACCTCGACCACGGTGTGGGTCGATTGCCAGCCGTGGCGTTCGTAATCGGGGTTGTAGACCCGCACCTGCGGGTGTTGGGGGTCGAAGCGCTCGATGATGCGCCAGGCAGAGAGGGTGCAGCCCGCCAGGTCCGAAAGCCTGCGCTGGGTGAGTTCGTCCAGAGAGATGATGCCGAAGAACTGTTCGGCGAACAGCGCCACTTGTGGCAGTGCCTGCTCGCTGATGTGCTGCGCCAGGGCCGCTTGCAGTTGATGCTGGAAGTCGGCTTTGCTGGCTGCGGTGAAGAACGCCATCTGTGGTACTCCGCTTGGGCTTTGTTATTAGGTGAAGCGTCGCGTGCGTCCGCCGTTCACGGTCAACGATAGCCAAACCGTGGCGACAGGGCGGTGAAAACCAGGCGTTTGGACGCAATCTGCACGTCCATCCGTTCCATGGATGGGCACCTGCAAAGACGACTGCCCCTCAGGGCTGTGGCTTTACGGGTGTCCATCGACTGGGCAGCTTAACGACTGAGCGGTCACCACGGCTTGCAGCGCTGCGACAATTTCGGTCAAGGGGCGGTAACTTTACGTTTATGTCCATGCGCAAGGCTGTCAGAATTCCCGCTCACTTCCTTGACCTGAGCCTGCCCATGCAACTGAAAACCGCCCTGCTCTTCGCCACACCCTGCGACGAAGAGGAAGACAACATGGCGACCTTGTGCTGCCACAGCGACAAGGGGCAGATGTTCCTGCTCACCCGTTATCCCGACGAAGACACCGTGGACCTGACCCTGGACGACGAGCCCTCGACGCTCGACGGGCTGAAGGTCACCCTCAGCGCCAACCGCCTGCTGATCGAAGTGGCCGCCGGCGACCGGGATGCGCTCAAAGGCTCGGAGCAACTGGAGATCCTGCTGACCTCACCGGGCACAGACCTCGAGGAGGTCGAGCTGACCTTGCGCAACATTCTCGACGGCACCGGGACCTACGTCAGCGAGCTCTGAACGCGGTAGCGGCGGGCTTGTTCCCCGTGGGCTCGGCTCCTATATCTCGCAAACACCCTGCGGCACGGAGCTCCGCCTCCCCGGGAGCAACGGGCGCAAGCCGGATCTCGTGAGTGGTTCGAGATACCACCTGCGCCGAAGCCCACCTGCGGGCGTCGGCCAGACGCCTGAAGATCGACCTTCCCGCCCTCGACTGGTTTCCGAGCCTTCGCATACGGCTTGGCGAGCCTTTCATACGCCCCGCATAGTCTGACAACCTTATAAGCAGGTTCACCGACAAAAACACCAAGGTATTCCCTGCATGACTTACGACTACTGCATCATCGGCGGCGGCATCGTTGGCCTCGCCACCGCCATGGCCCTGCTCGAACAGCGCCCTGGTGCCTCGTTGCTGATCCTCGAGAAGGAGACCAGCCTGGGTCTTCACCAAACCGGCCACAACAGCGGCGTGATCCATGCGGGCATCTACTACGCACCGGGCAGCCTCAAGGCCGACCTGTGTAAGCGCGGCGCCCAGGCCACCAAGGACTTCTGCACCGAGCACGGCATCGCCTTCGACGTCTGCGGCAAACTGCTGGTGGCCTCGAACGATCTGGAAATGCAGCGCATGCAGGCGCTGTACGAGCGCTCGCAGCAAAACGGGCTGAAGGTCGAACGCCTGGACGCCGACGAGCTCAAGCGCCGCGAGCCGAACATCGTCGGCAAGGGCGCGCTGTTTCTCGATGCCACCGGCATCGTCGACTACAAGCAGGTGTGCGACGCCATGGCCCGGGTCATCCAGAAAGCCGGCGGCCACGTTCATCTGGCCACCACCGTGCGGGCGATCCAGGAACAGGGCGACTACGTCGAGGTGAGCAGCGACGGTCAGAGCTGGCGCGCCCGCCAGCTGGTCGCCTGTGCCGGCTTGCAGTCCGACCGCCTGGCGCGCCTGGCCGGGGTGCAGATCGACCACCAGATCATCCCCTTCCGCGGAGAGTATTACCGCCTGCCGGCGAGCAAGAACCAGATCGTCAACCACCTGATCTACCCGATCCCCGACCCAGACCTGCCGTTCCTTGGCGTGCACCTGACACGCATGATCGACGGCAGCGTCACCGTCGGCCCCAACGCCGTGCTGGGCCTGGGCCGGGAGACCTACCGCAAGTTCTCGGTGAACTGGCGCGATGTGGCCGAGTACGCGCGTTTCCCGGGGTTCTGGAAAACGATCTGGAACAACCTGGGTTCCGGCACCACCGAAATGAAGAACTCGCTGTTCAAGCGAGGCTACCTGGAGCAGTGCCGCAAGTACTGCCCGCAGCTGGAGGTAGAAGACCTGCTGCCCTACGAGGCCGGCATTCGCGCCCAAGCGGTCATGCGCGACGGCACCCTGGTGCATGACTTCCTGTTCGCCGAAACCCCACGCATGGTGCATGTCTGCAACGCCCCCTCGCCGGCAGCCACCTCCGCTATCCCTATTGGCCAGATGATCGCCGCGAAGATCCTCAAGGCCCACTGCCCCCCTACATAGCCCACGACAAAGGCAATAAGGAAACACTAGCCCAGACGCGCTCTTCGGGCTTTGGTACCGGCCACGAGATCGGTACGCCTGCGGCCGACGGCCTGGCGCCGCTGGGCGGACTGGCCCTGGTGGCGCGGCGGCCCGATGAACCGCCTCGGCTTCACCGGACAGCCCTGTGAGAAAAATCCACGCCGCCATTGGTCGGCATGGGCCTGGATGGATTAAAGTATCACCCCCTGCCCGGACGCCGCTGTGCCAGCACGCCAGGCCCATTTCCAGGAACCGTCGACGATGGAACACCGTGAGGCGCTGATCGCGCTGCGCACCTTTCTTTCCTCCCAGATCCTTGGCCAGGAGAAGCTGGTCGAACGCCTGCTGATCGTGCTGCTGGCCGACGGCCATATGCTGGTCGAAGGCGCACCGGGCCTGGCCAAGACCAAGGCCATCAAGGAACTGGCCGAAGGTATCGAAGCGCAGTTCCACCGCATCCAGTTCACCCCCGACCTGCTCCCGGCCGACATCACCGGCACCGAAATCTACCGCCCGGAAACCGGCAGCTTCGTGTTCCAGCAGGGGCCGATCTTCCATAACCTGGTGCTGGCCGACGAAATCAACCGCGCACCGGCCAAAGTGCAGTCGGCGTTGCTCGAAGCCATGGCCGAACGCCAGGTCAGCGTCGGGCGCAGCACCTACGAGCTGTCGCCGCTGTTCCTGGTCATGGCCACCCAGAACCCGATCGAGCAGGAAGGCACCTATCCCCTGCCCGAGGCCCAGCTCGACCGCTTCCTGATGCACGTGAAAATCGGTTTCCCGGATGCCGCCGTGGAACGGCGCATCCTCCAGCAGGCCCGCGGCGAGGCGCTCGGCGGCGAGGTCAAGCCGGAGCGGCGGGTCAGCCAGCAGGCGATCTTCGCCGCGCGCAAGGAAATCCTCGGCCTGTACATGGCCGACGCCGTGGAGGAGTACCTGGTGCAGTTGGTGATGGCCACCCGCACACCGGCCAAGTTCGACGCCGAGCTGGCCGACTGGATCGCCTATGGCGCCAGCCCCCGCGGCTCGATCGCCCTGGACCGCTGCGCCCGCGCCCACGCCTGGCTGGCCGGGCGTGATTTCGTCAGCCCCGAGGACATCCAGGCAGTGCTGTTCGACGTGCTGCGCCACCGCATCATCCTGTCCTTCGAAGCGGAAGCGGCGGGGATCGACCAGGACCGGGTGGTCCAGCGCATCCTCGACGTTGTCGCTGTCGCCTGACCCCATGCCCACCGCGCACCTGACCGAACCCGGCATCCGCATCGGCCTTGCCGAGTTGATCGACATGCGTCACCGCGTGCGCGAAATCCAGCTGTTTTCCCGGCCCGGCCAACGCAGCCCGCTGGTGGGCCTGCACCACTCCAAGCTGCGCGGGCGCGGCGTGGACTTCGACCAGGTTCGGGTCTACCAGGCCGGCGACGACGTGCGCAACATCGATTGGCGCGTCACAGCGCGCACCCAGGAGCCGCACACCAAGCTGTTCCACGAGGAGCGCGAGCGGCCGATCTTCATCCTGGTCGAGCAGAGCCAGCGCCTGTTCTTCGGCTCCGGACTGATGTTCAAGTCAGTCCTGGCAGCCGAGGCTGCAGCCCTGTTCGGCTGGGCCGCGCTGGGTCACAACGACCGCATCGGCGGACTGGTGTTCGGCGACAACGAACACCACGAGATCAAGCCCCGGCGCAGCAAGCAAAGCCTGCTGCAGTTGCTCAACCGCCTGGCCAAAGTGAATCAGTCGCTGCACACCGAGGCCGTGCCCCAGCCCGACAGCCTGGGCCTTGCCTTGCGCCGCGCCCGCGAAGTGCTGCGCCCAGGCAGCCTGGCCATCATCATCTGTGACGAACGCGCCTTGACCCCCGGTGTCGAGCAGCATTTGAGCATGCTCTCGCGCCACTGCGACCTGTTGCTGATGCCCGTCTCCGACCCGCTCGACCACGCCCTGCCGGCCGCCGGCCTGCTGCGTTTTGCCCAACGCAGCGCCCAATTGGAGCTCGACACCCTCGATGCCAACCTGCGCCAGGCCTATCGCCAGCAGGCCGAGGCGCGCATCGAGCGTTGGGAGCTGCTGGCGCAGAAGCTGCGGGTACTGATGATGCCCTTGAGCACCCAGAGTGAGATGATCGAGCAACTGCGTGAGTACCTCAACGCCCAGCGCCCGGGGAGCGGTCAATGAACCCGCTGGATCAGTTGCACCCCTTGATCGCGCCGCCGGCGGTGAGCCTGTGGCCGCCCGCGCCGGGCTGGTGGGGGCTGCTCGCCCTGCTGCCCCTGCTCGGCTGGGGGCTGTGGCGGCTGCGCCACTGGCGTCCAGCCAAACCCCGAGTGGTGCGCGCCGAGCAGCCGCTGGACCCCATCCGCCTGGAAGCACTGGCCGAACTGGCTCGCCTGCCCCGCCCCTACGACGGCGCCCCCGCCGGCGCCTGGCTGCAGCAAATCAATGCGCTGCTCAAGCGCCTGTGTCGCAACCACTACCCTGGCGCCAACAGCCACACGCTCAACGGCCGTCAGTGGCTGGCGTTTCTCGACAACCGCTGCCCGGCCGCAGGCCTAACCCGCTGGATGGTGCTGGTCGAAGGTGCCTACAAACCCGAGTGCAAGCTCGACGACAAGGCCATCGCCGGGCTCGCCCAGGCGGTCGAAATCTGGATCCGCAAGCATGTTTGAGCTGGCCTGGCCGTGGGTCTTCTTGCTGTTGCCGTTGCCTTGGCTCGCGCGCCTGGTGCTGCCGGCTGCCGACAGCGGCGAGCCAGTGCTAAAGGTGGGTTTTCTCGATGAACTCGAAGGCCTGGCCGGGCGCCGTGCCCGCCTGAATCTGCCGACCTGGCGCCAGCAGGCGCCCTTCGTGACGATCTGGCTGCTCCTGCTGCTGGCCGCCGCCCGCCCCCAATGGCTCGGTGATCCGGTGCCGGTGGCGGCCAGCGGTCGCGACCTGCTGGTGGCGGTGGATGTGTCCGGCTCGATGGACTTTCCCGACATGCAGTGGAAGGACGACGAAATCAGCCGCCTGGACCTGGTCAAGGCGCTGCTCGGCGATTTTCTCCAGGACCGCGAGGGCGACCGGGTCGGGTTGATCCTGTTCGGCAGCGAAGCCTACCTGCAGGCGCCGCTGACCTTTGACCGACGCACCGTGCGCACCTTCCTGGACGAGGCGCAGATCGGCATCGCCGGCAAGAACACCGCCATCGGCGACGCCATTGGCCTGGCGGTCAAACGCTTGCGCCAGCGTCCGGCGCAGAGCCGGGTGCTGGTGCTGATCACCGACGGTGCGAACAACGGTGGGCAGATCCACCCGCTCACCGCCGCCCGCCTGGCCGCCCAGGAAGGCGTGCGCATCTACACCATCGGCATCGGTGCCAACCCCGAAGCCAGCGGTACGCCAGGGTTGCTGGGCTTGAACCCGAGCCTGGACCTGGACGAAGCCTCGCTCAAGGAAATCGCCGAACTGACCCAGGGGGCCTACTTCCGCGCCCATGACGGCGCCGAGCTGGTCGCGATCGGCGATACCCTCGACCAGCTCGAACCGGTGGCCCAGCAACCGACCCAGGCGCGCACCGCCAAAGCCCTCTACGCCTGGCCGCTGGCCGTGGCATTGCTCTTGAGCGTGCTGCTGGTGGTCGCCGTGCAATGGCCGGACAACGTCTTCCAGCGCCTGCTGCGCCGCCCACGCTTTCTGCAGCCGCACCCGGAATGGCGCCAGCGCCTCAAGCGCCTGCGTCTGAGGAGGCGACGATGATCGAACTCTGGCCGCAATGGCTGCGCCCCCTCTGGCTGCTGGTGGTCCCTCTGCTCGGCTGGCTGCTGTTCAAGCTCTGGCACCGGCGCAAGCGCGCCGGGCGCTGGCAACTGATCCTGCCCGTGCAGTTCCATGGCGTCCTGCTCGGCGGCGGCAAAGGCCAGACCAGCAAACTGCCGTGGATTGCCCTGGGCCTGGCCTGGTTGTTGGTGGTCCTGGCCTTGCTCGGCCCAAGCTGGCAACGCCTGGAAGAAACCCGCCAGCGCCCCGCCGACCCGCTGGTGATCCTGCTGGAGCTGACCCCGCAGATGCTCGCCGAGGACAGCACGCCCAACCGCCTGGAGCAGGCCCGCCGCAAGATCCTCGACCTGCTCGAGCACCGTCGCGACAGCCAGACCGCCCTGGTGGTGTATGCCGGCAGCGCGCATACCCTGGTGCCACTGTCCGACGACCTGGGCACCACCCGCAACCTGCTCGAGGCGGTCGACCCGTCGATCATGCCGCAACCCGGCCAACGGGCCGACCTGGCCGTACAGAAAGGCCTTGCCCTGCTCGCCCAGAGCGGCCTGGGCCAGGGGCGCCTGTTGCTGATCGGCTCATCGCTGAGCGACACCGAACGCAGCGGCATACTCAAGGCCCTGGGCCGCCAGGGCCCCAGCCTGCTGATGCTTGGGATCGGCAGCAGCGAGGGCGCACCGGTGCGTCAGGCCAACGGCGAATACCTCAAGGACGATCAAGGCGGCATTCTCCTGCCCCGCCTGGACAGCGCCAGCCTCAAAGCCTTCATCAACGGCACCGGTGGACGCTACCGCCATGCACGCATCGACGACCTGGACCTGCGTGGCCTGGGGCTGTTCGACAACCCTCACGCCCTGCGCAGCAACGGCCAGACCGTGCAACTGGACAGCTGGGCCGACCAGGGCTACTGGCTGCTGTTGCCCTTGCTGGTGCTGGCCGCCTGCGCCGGTCGGCGCGGTTGGCTGTTCTGCCTGCCGCTGCTGCTGGCCCTGCCGCAACCGAGCCAGGCCTTCGAATTCAACGACCTATGGCTGCGCCCGGACCAGCAAGGCCAGCGCCTGCTTGAGCAAAAACACCCAGCCGACGCCGCCCGGCGCTTCGAAGACCCGCAGTGGCGCGGCATGGCGCTGTACCAGGCGGGCGACTACGAAGGCGCGGCCAAGGCCTTTGCCCAGGGCGGCAGCGCCGCAGCCCACTACAATCGAGGCAATGCCTTGGCCCGCGCCGGGGAACTGGAAGCCGCGCTGGATGCCTACGAGCAGGCCCTGGAACGTCAACCCGACCTGCAGCCGGCCCTGGACAACCAGGCGTTGGTCCAGCAATTGTTGCAGCAACGCCAGGCCAAAGCCGAGGAACAACCGGCAGGCAGCGAGTCCGCAGGTACCCCCGGCAACGAGACCGAGGGCAACAGCAGCTCGGCGTCCAATCCGGCTCAGGGCACGCCTGGCAGCGATGAGCAGGCTTCGGCCCAGGCCCAGGGCGAGAACGCAAGCAATGCGCAAGGGCCTGGCAGCTCGCAGCCTGGCGATGACGACAGCACCACCCAGCCGCCGCAGCGGCCGGTCTCCACCAGCCTGGATGCCGAACAGCGCCAGGCCCTGGAGCAATGGTTGCGGGAAATCCCCGACAACCCGGCCCAACTGCTGCGGCGCAAATTCTGGTATGAACAGCAATTGCATCAGGACACCTCACGATGAGTCGCCTCGGCGTCTTTCTATTCAGCCTGCTGTGGCTTTTCCAGGCCCAGGCCCAACCTACCCTGCAGGCCAGCGTCGACCGCACCCGCCTGCAGGCCGGCGAAACCCTGGAGCTGACCCTGGAAAGCCAGGACGTCACACAGTTCGGCAAACCCGACCTGCGCGCCCTGGAAGGCGACTTCGAAGTGCGTGGCACCCGCCAGCTCAACAGCCTGCACACCCTTGACGGAGAGACCCGCGCAAGCACCCGCTGGATCATCACCCTGCTGCCCAAGCGCAGTGGCAGCTTGCGTATCCCTGAGCTGCAACTGGGCCAATCGCAGAGCCAGGCCATCGAGCTGCAAGTGCTGCAAGCCGATGCCAGCCGTCCTGAACGCGCCTCCCAGGTCTTCGTCGAGGCCAGCCTGGACAGCCCAGAGGTCTACGTCCAGGCCCAAGCGGTGCTGACCCTGCGCATTTATCACTCGGTGTCGCTGTACGACGACAGCAGCCTGAGCCCGTTGCAACTGGACAACGCCAAGGTCGAGCCACTGGGCGAATCGCGCACCTATGAAAAGGAAATCAACGGCGTACGCCACGGCGTGATCGAGACCCGCTATGCGATCTACCCGCAACAAAGCGGCACCCTGGAGCTCCCGGCACTGACCTTCACCGCCACCGCCGCCGACACTGGCGAGCAGCCGGCCGGCACCCCGCGTGTGGGTCGCCAGGTCCAGGTCAGCTCGTTGCCGCTGCACCTGAAGGTGCGGCCGATCCCCGGCGCCTGGCCCGCCAACCAGCCCTGGCTGCCGGCGCGCAGCCTGACCCTGGAAGAGCACTGGAGCCCGGACCCTAGCGGCCAGCAGACGCAGATCGGCGACTCCCTGACCCGCAGCATCACCTTGCGCGCCGAGGGGCTGTCCAGCACCCAGCTTCCGCCCTTGCCGGCCACCGAGATCCGCGGTTTGCGCCGTTATCCGGACCAACCCGTGCTGCGCAATGAAATCAGCGAACGGGGCATGACCGCCAACCGCGAGGAGCGCGAGGCGCTGGTTCCGACCCACAGCGGCGACCTGGCCCTGCCCGCGCTGGAAATCACCTGGTGGAATACCCGCGAAGACCACCTGGAGCACAGCAGCCTGCCGGCGCGCACCCTGCAAGTGGAAGACAACCCGGCCCTGAGCGCCGACACGCCGGTCGGCGACAGCAGTGCCAGCAATGCTCGCCTGTGGCCCTGGCAACTGGCGACCCTGGTGCTGGCGCTGACCACCCTGCTGGGCTTCGCCCTGTGGTGGCGCGCCCGCTCGCAGCCGGCGGTGCTGCGGGCCACCCAGAGCGGTCCGAGCCCACGCAGCCTGCTGGACGATCTCAAGCGTGCCTGCCAAGCCAACGACCCCCAGGCCACCCGTCAGGCGCTCGACGCCTGGGCGCGCCAGCAGCCGGAAACCCTGGCCGAGATGGCCGCCCGTTTCGTACCCTTGTCCGATGCCCTGGATGGGCTCAATGGCGCCTTGTACAGCGAAAGCGGCCAATACTGGCAAGGCGACGAGCTGTGGCGCGCCATCGGCACCATCCCCCCGGCCGAGCAGGTCCTGGCGCCTTCGGGCGAAACAGGCAGCCTGCCGCCGCTTTACCCCAAATAACCTTCAGCGCGTGGTGCCCGACACCACCCCTGCATGCTTGCGGAAATTTCAATGCGTCTGTTTCACACCTCCGACTGGCACCTGGGCCAAAGCCTGCACGGCCAGGAACGCGACTTCGAACATGCCTGCTTCCTCGACTGGCTGCTCGGCCAGCTGCGCCTGCGCCAACCTGACGCCCTGCTGATCGCTGGCGACATCTTCGACACAGTCAACCCACCGGTCAAAGCCCAGGAGCGGCTCTACGATTTCATCGTCCAGGCCCATGAGCAACAGCCCAAGCTCGACATCGTGATGATCGCCGGCAACCACGACTCCGGCTCGCGGATCGAACTGCCGGCTGCCTTGATGCGGCGCCTGCGCACTCACGCGCTGGGGCGTGTGCACTGGCTCGACGAAGGCCAGCTGGACGCCGAGCGCTTGTTGATCCCGCTGACCAACGCCCGCGGCAAAGTCTGCGCCTGGTGTTTGGCCCTGCCGTTCCTACGCCCGGCGGAAGTCACCGGCCCACAGCTGGGCGACGACTACCTGCAAGGCATCACCCAGGTGCACCAGCAACTGATCGCCGCCGCCCAGGCCAAGCGCAAGAAAGACCAGGCCCTGGTCGCCATCAGCCATGCGCACATGGCCGGTGGCGCAGTCTCGGAAGACTCCGAGCGCAGCCTGATCATCGGCAACGCCGAGGCCCTGCCGGCGCGTCTGTTCGACAAAGCCATCAGCTACGTCGCCCTGGGCCACCTGCACAAACCGCAACGGGTCAACCGTGAGGAGCGCATCCGCTACAGCGGCGCGCCGATCCCGCTGTCGTTCGCTGAAATCAACTACCCGCACCAGATACTGGAAATCGAGCTCGACGGTGCCGAACTGGTCAGCGTCGAGCCTCGCCCGGTACCGCGGGCCGTGGCCCTGCAACGCATCGGTCCGGCACCGCTGGGCGAGCTGCTGCAACAGCTGGCCGACCTGCCGGTGGTCGATCTTCTGGACGATCCCAACCGCCAGCCCTGGCTGGAGGTGCGGGTGCACCTGGACGAGCCGCAGCCAGACCTGCGCCAGCAGATCGAGAGTGCCCTGCAGGGCAAGGCCGTGCGCCTGGTGCGCATCAGCGCCGAATACGCTGGGCGCGACAGGCAGGACGATGACGAGCAGCCCTTCGTCGAGCTGTCGCAACTGACCCCGCAGGACCTGTTCAGTCGCGCCTGGGAACAGGCCTATGGCAACCCGGTCGATGAGCAGGCGCTGGCTGATTTCGCCCAGCTCCTGCAAGACGTCCAGCTGGAGGAGGAGCAACCATGAAGATCCTTGCCATTCGCCTGAAAAACCTCGCCTCCCTGGCAGGCCCGATCGACATCGACTTCACCGCCGAGCCCCTGGCCAGCGCCGGCCTGTTCGCGATAACCGGCCCCACCGGCGCCGGCAAGAGCACCCTGCTCGATGCCCTGTGCCTGGCGCTGTTCGGCGCAGTCCCTCGGCTCGAGGACATCGGCCGGGAGGCCAAGGTGCCCGATGCCGACGGCGAGATCCCGACCTCCGACCCACGCAACCTGCTGCGCAGAGGTACCGGCAGCGGCTATGCCGAGGTGGACTTCGTCGGCATCGACGGGCGCCGCTACCGCGCCCGCTGGGAAGCCAACCGCGCCCGCGAGAAAGCCAATGGCAAGCTGCAACACAGCCGCCAGAGCCTGTACGACCTGGACAGCGAGCAACTGCTTGGCAGCGGCAAGAACGAATACAAGCAATTGGTCGAAGCACGCCTGGGCCTGAACTTCGAACAGTTCACCCGCGCGGTGATGTTGGCCCAGAGCGAGTTCGGTGCCTTCCTCAAGGCCGACGACAAAGAACGCAGCGAGCTGCTCGAAAAGCTCACCAACACCGCCATCTACACCCGCCTGGGCCAACGTGCCTTCACCAAGGCCAGGGAAACCGGCGAGCAGCACAACGACCTGAAGAAGCAGGCCGAGCACCTGCTGCCCATGGACACCGAAGCCCGCGCCGCACTCGACCAGCAACTGGAGCAGGCCCAGCAGCAGTTCAAGACCGACCAGACGCGCCAGCGGCAACTGGAGCAACAGCGCACCTGGCTTCAGGAGCAGCGCCAGTTGCAGGCCCAGCACACCGAGGCCCAACAGGCGCTGCAAGCGGCCGAGCAACAATGGCAGCAACTGGCCGAGCAGCGCCTGGACCTGCAGCGCCTGGAACGCCTGGCGCCGCAGCGCCACCAGTTCCATCGCCAGCAAGTACTGACCGCACAGTTGACCCCACTGGCCGCAGAACTCGCCGAACAAGCACGCCAGCAAGACGACCTGCAGAGCCGCACAGGCGAACTTGAGCAAGCGCTTGAAGGCGCGCGCCAAGCGCTTGCCCAGCGCCAAGCCCAGCACAGCGAAAACGCCCCACGCCTGCGCCAGGCCTTCGCCGCCCAGGACAGCCTGGCGCGCCTGAGCGAAGAGCTGGCCGCCCAACGCGCCGCCGCTGAGCACGCAGCCCGGGACGTCGCCGACGGCCAGCAGCAATTGCAGCAGTTGGAGGAAAACCAGCAACGCAGTCTGCAAACCCTGGAGCAGATCGACGCGGCGCTCGCGCACAGTGAACAGCTGGCCGGGCTGACCGATGCCTGGCAGGCCTATCTGCCTCAGTTGAAGCAAGTGATGCTGGTGGGCGGCCGCCTGGCCAAGGGCCGCGAAGAGCTGCCGGGCCTGCAGGCCCAGGTCAGCCAGGCCAATGCCCAGTTGCAGTCCCAACGCGACAGCTTCGAGCTGTTGTTCCGCGAAGCCGGTGCCGAGCCCCAGGCGCTGGCCGAGCAGATCGACCTGCTGGGCGCGATGCTTCAGGACAACCGCAAGCAGCAACGCCTGGTCGAAGACTTGTCACGCCTGCATGGCCGTGAACAGGAACTGCGTCATACCCTGGCTAGCCTGCGCGAGCGCCAGCAACAGGCCATGCAACAGCGCCAACAGCTCATCGGCCAAGGCACCGCCGCCAAGGCCGAGCTGGAAACCGCCGAACAGGCCCTCGCCCTGACCCGCCAGTTGCTGGAACGCCAGCGCCTGGCCCGAACCAGCAGTGTCGAGGAGCTGCGCGCGCAACTGCGCGACGGCGAGCCCTGCCCGGTTTGCGGCAGCGCCGAGCATCCCTTCCACCAGCCCGAAGCCCTGTTACAGAGCCTGGGTCGCCATGACCAGGCCGAAGAAGACGCCGCCCGCACCCAGGTCGAGGCCCTCAACAGCCAGTTGATGGAACTGCGTACCCAACTGGGCGTGGTCAACGCCCAGCTCAAGGACTACCAGCAGCAACAGGTACAGTTGGGCGAGCAACTGCAACCGATCCTCGAGCAGCTCCAGGCCCATGCCCTGTGGCCGGCCCTCGCACCGCAGGACGACAAAGCCCGCAGTGCCTGGCTCGACGGCCAGCTGCGCCGCCTGGAAGAAGAGATCAACCGCGACGAGAAACGCCAGAGCACCCTGCTCGCCTTGCAAAAAGAGGCTGCCCGCCTGAACCAGCAGTTGCAGGCCACCAACGAAGCACAGCAGCAGGCCCAACGTCATCTCGAGCAACAACACCAGGCCCTGGCCGCCGACGAGCAACAGCTCGAACAAGCGCTGGACGATCTGACCAACGTCTTGCCCGCGGACATCCTCCAGGCCCTGCGCGACGATCCGGCCAACGCCTTCCTCGGCCTCGACCAGCAGATCGCCCAGCGCCGCCAGCAGCTCGACCAGCGCAAGGACGAGCAGCAAGAACAGCAGGCGCGCCAGGTTCAGCTGGACAAGCTGCGCGACCAGCAGCAAGTGCGCCTGAACACCCAGCAGCAGCTTCAACACAAGCTCGCCACCCTGGATGAACAGCGCCTGCAAGCCTTGGCCACCCTGGCCGAACTGCTCGGCGAACAGCCCAGTGCCGAGGCCTGGCAACAGCACATGGACGCGCAACTGGAACACGCCCGCCTCGCCGAGAGCGAGACCGCCGAGCGCTTGCAGGCGCTGCGCACCCAAGGCGTGCAACTGGCCGGCGAGCTCAAGGCCAGCCGCCAGCGCCAGCACACGCTGGAGCAGGAGTGCCAGCAGTTGCAGGGCCAGATTGCCCAATGGCGCAGCGAACATCCCGAACTGGACGACACCGGCCTCGACCGCCTGCTGGCCATCGACGATGCCCAGCTCGGCGAACTGCGCCAGCGTCTGCAAACAGCGGAAAAAACCATCGAGCAAGGCCGCGTGCTGTTGCAGGAGCGCGAACAGCGCCTGCAGCAGCACGCCGCCCAAGCCACTGTCGAAGTGGAGCCCGAGTCTCTGGAAGCAGCGCTGAGCACCCTTGAGCAAGCGCTGGCCAGCCAGGAGCAGCAGTGCGCCGAACTGCGCGCCCGCCAGGCCGACGATCAGCGTCGCCAGCAAGCGCACCAGGCGTTGGCCAACGAGATCGAACAGGCCTACCAACAGTGGCAGCGCTGGGCACGCCTGAACGCGCTGATCGGCTCAGCCTCGGGCGATGTCTTCCGCAAGATCGCCCAAGGCTACAACCTGGACTTGTTGCTGCATCACGCCAACAGCCAATTGCGCCAATTGGCCAAGCGCTATCGCCTCAAGCGGGGCGGCAGCGCCCTGGGCCTGCTGGTGCTGGACACCGAGATGGGCGACGAGCTGCGCTCGGTGCATTCGCTCTCCGGCGGTGAAACCTTCCTGGTGTCCCTGGCCCTCGCCTTGGGCTTGGCGTCCATGGCCTCTAGCACCCTGCGCATCGAATCACTGTTCATCGATGAGGGCTTCGGCAGCCTAGACCCGGAGTCCCTGCAACTGGCGATGGATGCCCTCGACGGCCTGCAGGCCCAGGGGCGCAAAGTGGCGGTGATTTCCCACGTGCAGGAGATGCATGAGCGCATCCCGGTGCAGATCCAGGTGCGCCGCCAGGGCAATGGCCTGAGCGATGTGGAGGTGTGCGGGTGAAGCTCTATTCGTTCCGCCGCTGCCCCTGGGCCATGCGCGCACGCCTGGCCCTGAGCTATGCCGGTTGCGCGGTGGAGATTTGCGAAGTGGCGATGAAGAACAAGCCCGCCGAACTGCTGGCACTGTCGCCCAAGGGCACGGTGCCGGTGCTCGACACCGGTGACCAGGTGCTCGAAGAAAGCCTGGACATCATGCGCTGGGCCCTGGAGCAGAACGATCCGCAGGATTGGCGTCTGCAGGCCGCCCCTGCGGCGGCGGCCCAGGCGCTGGAGCTGATTGCGCGCAACGACCAGACCTTCAAGGCCCAGGTGAACCTGTACAAGTACGCCGAACGTTACCCTGAACATTCGCGCGAGCACTATCGCCAGCAGGCCGAACCCTGGCTGACGGAGCTGGAGGGATTGCTCGAAGGTCGTCCCTACCTGCTGGCAGAGCACCCGAGCCTGGCCGATGCCGCCCTGCTCCCGTTGATGCGTCAGTTTTCCGGGGTGGAACCGGCCTGGTTTACCGAGGCCCCGTACCCACGTTTGCGCACCTGGTTACAGGGCTGGCTGGCATCAGACCTGTTCAAGGCCATCATGGCCCGCTGATGCACTCTGTCTGCAGG
Source organism: Pseudomonas sp. PKS (assembly GCF_051913525.1). Taxonomy (NCBI): domain Bacteria; kingdom Pseudomonadati; phylum Pseudomonadota; class Gammaproteobacteria; order Pseudomonadales; family Pseudomonadaceae; genus Pseudomonas; species Pseudomonas sp. PKS. The sequence goes on from NZ_JBEGDO010000010.1 coordinate 143,828, forward strand.
GTGCCCATTCGCGGCGGCTCGACGCCTAGATAAGCCCGTTTCCACAGGTACAGCGGTGTGCTTGAGAGCACCGCTGTACCTGTGGAAAGGGGTTCACCCGCTAAGAAGCCAGCGCAGCAGGTTTGTATCTTTTAGATAGCCAGGATCGGCGAAGAGAACAGCAACAGCACCACCGCCGCGATACGCCACATCATGCTCCACCTCCGGAGTCAAAAATACAGCGTCAAATTTAAACACATGGCGTTGTGCTACTACCACCCCTCTCTACGATCAATGTGCGTGTTTGCCGCCCAGGGCTGCATGGAAATGCGCGCTTTGCTGCAGGTACTTTTCGGTATAGCTCTGGGTGACGGACGATTTGCCGCGCACTTCGACCTGGGCATGGGCCGGCAGGACGACGGAGGCGGAAATGGCGGAAGCGGCAATGACCGGGAAGAGATTGAAGTTCATGGGGGCTGTCCTCGACGTCGGTGGTTTGACGATGGCCGTTGTTGGCCTTGGGTCAAACTTACGCCGCCAGGGAGGCCCGCAGAAATTCATTGCGCCAGTAGCGATTATCAAGCCGATTGATAGTCACTCGAGAAACTTGAGGTCCGACGGCGCGTCCTGGGGCAGGGTCTGAACGGTCTCGCCGAGCTTGCCGCTGCGTGGGTCGCGGCGCATGACCACGATCTGGTTGCTCTTCTGGTTGGCCACCAGCAAGAAGTTGCCACTGGGATCAAGGGCGAACTCCCGGGGGTGGTCTCCCTCCACCGAGCGGCGCTGCAACAGGCTCAGTTGGCCGTCATCCTTGCCCACCGCATACACCACGATTTCGTTGGCAGTGCCGCGGTTGCTGACATAGAGGAATCGCCCGTCGGCCGACAGGTGCAGGCCACCAGACGCCTTGGCCGCAGCGTCCTGCTGCTCGGTCAGGGGCAGGCGCTGGCGTTCGATCAGGTTGCCGTCGTGTACGTCGAACGTCACCACCTCGCCGCTCATTTCCAGGGTCAGGTAGGCGTGCCGGCCCTTGGCGTCGAACAACAGATGACGCGGGCCACTGCCGGCAGGCAAGGTCACCGAGGCGGGAATCGCCGGGCTCAACGGGTGCTCTGGGCTGGCACCGTCGTAGCGGTAGATGAATACCTTGTCGGCACCCAAGTCGCTGGCGTACAGATGGCGACCGTCGGGCGAGAGCACCACCGAGTGCACATGGGCACCGGCCTGACGCTCAGGGTTGACCTTGCTCGGGGCATGGCGCAGTTGCTGGACTACATCCTTGAGCGTGCCGTCCCGTGCCACCGGGATCACCACCAGGCTACCACCCGGCACGGGTGCGACAGCGTAGTTGGCAATGAACAGGTAGCGCTGGTCATGACTAAGGCTGGCGTGGGTCGGTTCGTCGCCCCGGCTGGCCACCTGGTTGAGCGGCTTGATCTGGCCCTGGGTGCCCAGGGAAAAACTGCTCACGTGGCCCTGGGGCGTTTCGTTGACCGCGAACAACAGGCGCTGGTCAGCCGAGAGCACCAGCCACGAGGGGCTCACGCTCTTGACCACCTGCCGGGGCGTGGCGTCGATCTGGCCGCTGCGGGTATCGAAGCTATAGCGATAGAGGCCTTGGCTGGTGCCGTCGGTGTAGCTACCGACCAACAGCACGCCTGCGTGTGCGTTGAGCGTCAGGCCCATGAGACTAGCGGTCAGCAGGCTCTTCCAGATCTTCATCGTCATCATCTTCCGAGGCGCGCAAGGCATCCATACAGACTAGCCGATGCTCACCGTCGGCATCGTCGAGCAGCCATTGATCGCCCTCGGCGACTGCAGCGGCGACTTGCTCTGGCGTGAAGCGCCAGCGGCGCAGTTGACGACCGTCCATGCATTCGACCGACAGGCCATCGGCGTCGAAGGTGAAATCGAAGGCATGCAGGCCGTCGATCAGCAGCATGTCACAGGATTCTAGGGCAGTGGCAAGGGTGGTCATGGGGAGGTCCGCAGAGAAATGGACCGGCATTATAGCCTCGGCGACGCGATACCTGTGGCCGCAGGTCAAGCCTGCGAAGGGCCGCAAAGCGGCCCCCCCTTTGGATCAATGCGCGAAGATCGACCCACCCGCCTTGCCCGCCAGTTTCTGCGGACGAATCAGGAACCGCGCCAGCGCTGGCAGCAGCCACAGCGCACCGAACATGTTCCACAGCAACATGAAGGTCAGCATCAGGCCCATGTCCGCCTGGAACTTGATCGCCGAGAAGATCCAGGTGCACACCCCGATGGCCAGGCACAGGCCGGTGAACAGCACCGCCTTGCCGGTGGAGCGCAAGGTTTCGTAGTAGGCCTCCTGCAGCGGCAGCCCTGCCCGCAGGAAGCTCTCCAGACGGCTGTAGATGTAGATGCCGTAGTCCACGCCGATCCCCACGCCCAAGGCCACCACCGGCAAGGTGGCAACCTTGACGCCGATGCCCATGAAGGCCATCAGGGCGTTGCCCAGCACCGAGGTGAGCACCAGCGGCAGGACGATGCACAACGTTGCAGCGAACGAGCGGAAGGTGATCAGGCACATCACCGCCACGCACAGGTACACCAGCACCAGGATGGTCAGCTCGGCCGACTTGATCACCTCGTTGGTGGCCGCCTCGATGCCCGCGTTACCGGCCGCCAGGAGGAACTGCAGGCCCTCTTTGTTATGGCTGTCGGCAAAGGCCTGGGCCGCCGCGGTCACCCGCTCCAGCGTCTCGGCCTTGTGGTCGTTGAGGAACACCAGCACCGGTGCCAGGGAGCAGTCGGCGTTGTACAGGCCATCGGCGCGGGCGATGGAGTTGTTGAGCACGTCCGGGTTGCGCGACAGGGTCTCCCATTTAAGGCTGCCCTCGTTCATGCCCTTGATCACCTGCTTGGACACGGTCACCAAGGAGATCGCCGACTGCACGCCGGGGGTGTTCTCCATGGTCCACATCAGCTCGTCGATCGGTGCCATGGTCGAATGGATCGAGCAGCTCTCGGCCGGGGTCTTGACCATGATCACCAGCACGTCGGAGCTGGTGGAGTAATTGCTGATGATGAAGTTGTTGTCCTGGTTGTAGCGCGAGTCAGGACGCAGCTCCGGCGCGCCCTGGTCGAGGTCGCCGATCTTGAGGTTCTGGCTGTACCACAGGCCGCCGGCAAAGGCTGCCAGGGCCAGGGCGATGGACACCGGGGCCACCTTGGGGCTGGCGAAGTTCGCCAGCAGGCGCCAGAACGGGTGTTCGCGGGTGGCGTCCTTCTTGCTGCGGGCGATGGCCTTTTGGCTGATGCCTACGTAGGAAATCGCTACCGGCAGCAGAATCAGGTTGGTGAAGACGATCACCGCCACGCCGATCGACGCACCGATGGCAAGCTCACGGATCACGCCGATGTCGATCACCAGCAAGGTGATGAAGCCCACCGCATCGGCCAGGATGGCGATCATGCCCGGCAGGAACAGCTGTCGGAACGTGCGCCGGGCAGCGGTCAAGGCGTTGTCGGCTCCGCTCGACTGCAAGGCGATGCCGTTGATTTTCTGCACCCCGTGGGAGATGCCGATGGCGAAGATCAAGAACGGCACCAGCATCGAGTACGGATCCAGCCCGAAGCCGACCGCATGCATCAACCCCAACTGCCAGACCACGGCCACCAGGGTGGTGATGAGCACGGCGATGGTGCTGCGGATGCACCAGGTGAACCAGTACAACAGTGCCCAGGTGACGGCCAGGGCGACGCCGAAGAACATCACCACCATCACCAGACCGTCGATCAAGTCACCAACTTTTTTGGCGAAACCGACGATGTGGATCTTCACGTTGGGGTTCTGGGCCTGGAATTTGTCGCGGATCTTCTCTTCCAACTGATGGGAAAACTGCTGGTAGTCGAGCTTGACCTGCTTGCTCTGGTCTTGAGGGTCCGGGTAACTCTCCATCAACGGCACGTCGACGATGCTGGACTTGAAGTTGTTGGCCACCAGACGCCCGACCTGGCCGGACTTGAGCACGTTGTCGCGCAGCTCGTCGAGGCTTTCGGCCGAGCCGTTGTAAGTGTTGGGGATCACCTCACCGCCGGCGAAGCCGTCTTCGGTCACCTCGGTCCAGCGCACGCTCGGGCTCCACAGCGACTTGAGCCCGGCCCGGTCGACGCCTGGAATGTAGAAGACCTCGTCATGGATCTGGCGCAGAGTCTCCATGTAGTCCTTGTCGAAGATATCGCCGTTGACCGCCTCCACCGAGATGCGCACGGTGTTGCCGAGGTTGGCCAGGTCATTGCGGTGCTCGAGCATCTGTTCGATGTACGGATGCTGCAGCGGAATCATCTTCTCGAAACTGGTGGACGGGCGGATCTGCGTGGCCTGCCAGAACAGGAAGATGCTCACCAGCAGGCACAGGGCGATGACCGCCGGCCGATTGTTGAAGATCAGCCGTTCGAGCAAGGTCGCCTTGTCTTGATGGTGCTGCTGGTGCATGTCGAAACTCTCCCGGCTGGTCATTGCTGCCCCTCCTCTGCGCCTTCGGCGGTGGCCAGGTGCACGCCCCCTTGGCCCACCAGCAGCAGACCGCCATTGGCAAGCGCCGCGGCGGCCGACAGGGCGAGACGGTCGGCGCGGTTGTAGACCGTGAAGCTCTGGCCGTCATCCTGGCTGCGCAGCACCGTGCCGCCGTTGCCCACCAGGACCAGGCTGCCATCGTTGAGCAAGGTGGCGCTTGCCAGGCCGAACTCCAGCGAGCCACGGGCGGCCTTGAGCGGGATCGGCTGCCAGGTATCGCCGAAATCGGTGGAACGGAACAGGTTGCCGCGCAGGCCATAGGCCAGCAGCGTGCGGGGGTGGGAGGTAGCGATCACGCCGAACAGCGACCCCTCGTAGGGGCCTTCGACGCGCGACCAGCTCTGGCCGTTGTCGCTGGAACGGAACATGCTGCCCTGTTCGCCGACGATGAACAGGCCTGCGTCCTTGATGGTGGCAATGGCGTTGAGGTGCAACTGGTCGGGGTTGTCCAGCCGCTCGGCGATGTCCTGCCAGTGCTGGCCACCATCGGTGGTCTCGATCAGGGCGCCATAGGCACCCACGGCAAATCCGTGCTGGGCATCGAGGAAGGTCACGTCGAGCAGTGGCGCTTCGCGGGAGAGGTCCTCGAACTGTTTGCTCCAGGTGGCGCCGCCATCGCTGGTGGTCAGCACCTGGGCGTCATGGCCGACCGCCCAGCCGCGCTTGTCGTCGAGGAAGAACACTGCCGTGAGCAACTGCCGGGTGGGCACCCGGGCCTGGGTCCAGGTCTTGCCCTGGTCGTCGGAGAACAGGATATGGCCACGGTCGCCGACCACCACCAGCCGTTTACCGAGATTGGCGGCATCGATCAGCAGGCTCTGGCTGGCCCTGGCCGACTCCACCGAGTACTCCTCGGCAGCGGCGGCCTGGGCACCACCTGCTGCTGTCGCCATGGCCAGCGCCAGCCACATACTGGCCGCCAGTGGCCAGGCACCACGCCGGGCACGCGCCCTTGTCCGGTCTCTCATGACCGCTCCCCTTTTGTGTTCTTGTAGTGGGTAAGCCTATTGGCAGGTGCTGCGAAAACCCTGTTCCAGAGCACTGCAATGGCTTTGGGGCCATCCTATCGGGGATATCGGCGGGAAAACAACGAGCGGGACGTTATGTTTTGTTAAGCAAAAAGAAAGGGGCCGCTGCGCGCGCCATCGCAGGCTTCGCCAGTTCCTACCTAGCGTGTAGGAGCTGACGCAGCCTGCGATGGGCTGCCCAGCAGCCCCTGTCAGACCGGCTCAGGCCAGGCTTTTGCTCACCACTTCATACACATCACTGGACAGCGCACCGCAAGCCAGGATGCGCTCCAGCTCGCCACGCATCAGTGCCTGGCGCGCATCGTCGTACTTGCGCCAGCGGGTCAGCGGCACCAGCTGGCGCGAAGCGATCTGTGGGTTGAGGGCGTTGAGCTCGATCACCAGGTCCGCCAGGAAGCGGTAGCCCGAACCATCGGCGGCGTGGAAGTTCACCAGGTTCTGCCCGGCGAAGGTACCGATCAGAGCACGCACTTTGTTGGGGTTCTTCAGGGTGAAGGCCGGGTGCTGCATCAGCGCCTTGACCCGTGCCAGGCCACCCGGCAGGGTGCTGGCGGCCTGCACGCTGAACCACTGGTCCATGACCAACGGGTTGTCCTTGAAGTGCTCGGCGAAGGCTTCCAGGGCCTTGGCGCGCTCGGCCTCGAACGGCGAGTTGACCAGCACCGCCAGGGCGGTGAGACGCTCGGTCATGTTGTCGCAGTGCTCGAACTGCTCCAACGTCGCCTCCAACACCTGCGGCTTGCCGGTGAGCATCAGGTACGACAGGGCGATGTTCTGCAGGCTGCGGCGCGCGAAGTGCTCGGCCTCGGCGACGTAGGCGGTCTTGCCGGAGACTTCGCGGTTGGCCTGGTAGCGCGCCCACAGGGCGTCGAACAGCTGTTCGGCGATCTGCTTGCGGGCGAACTCGCGGGCGGCATGGATGGCATCGACGTCGGCCACCTGGCTGATCTCGGTGAGGTAGGCCTCGCCCGGCAGCGACAGCATCTCGGCGACCATGGCCGCATCGAGCGACGCATTGCCCAGTACCGTGCCCAGGGCAGTGATCAGCCGCTGATCTAGCTTGAGGGCCTCGCCACGCTGATAGTGGCCGATCAGCTCCTGCAACACCTGCACCGACAGCTGCTGACCCGCTTCCCAGCGGTTGAAGCCATCACTGTCGTGCTGCATGAGGAACATCAACTGGTCGCGATCGTACGGGAAGCTCAGCTTGACCGGCGCACTGAAGCCACGCAGCAACGACGGCAGTGGCTTGGCGGCGATGCCTTCGAAGGTGAAAGTCTGCTCGGCCTCGGTCACCGACAGCACGCGGCTGGTACCCTGCGGCGCGGCTTCGCCGGCCAGGCGCAGTGGCAGGTCGTTGCCCTGGGCGTCCAGCAGGCCCAGCTCCACCGGGATCACGAACGGTTGCTTCTGGGCTTTGTCCGGGGTCTGCGGGCAGCTCTGGCGGAAGGTCAGGCTGTAGGTCTGCGCGGCGGCGTCATAGGCTTCACTGACCTCCAGGCGTGGCGTACCGGCTTGGCTGTACCAACGCTTGAACTGGGTCAGGTCCACGCCGTTGGCGTCTTCCATGGCCTTGATGAAGTCATCGCAGGTCACGGCCTGGCCGTCATGACGCTCGAAATACAGGTCGCTGCCCTTGCGGAAGCCTTCGCTGCCCAGCAGGGTGCGGACCATGCGCACCACTTCGGCACCCTTTTCGTACACGGTCAGGGTGTAGAAGTTGGAGATTTCGATGAAGCTGTCCGGGCGCACCGGGTGGGCCATGGGACCGGCGTCCTCGGCGAACTGGTGCGTGCGCAGGTAAGCCACGTCCTCGATGCGCTTGACGGTGCGCGAATTCATGTCAGCGCTGAACTCGGCATCGCGGAACACCGTGAAGCCTTCCTTGAGCGACAGCTGGAACCAATCGCGGCAGGTCACCCGGTTGCCCGACCAGTTATGGAAGTACTCGTGGGCCACCACGCCTTCGACCCGCTGGTGGGCGGCGTCGGTGGCCGTTTCGGCGCGCGCCAGCACACAGCTGGAGTTGAAGATGTTCAGGCCCTTGTTTTCCATGGCGCCCATGTTGAAGTCGTTGACCGCGACGATCATGAAGATGTCCAGGTCGTATTCACGGCCGTAGACCTCCTCGTCCCAGCGCATGGACTTCTTCAGGCTGACCATGGCGTGGTCGCACTTGTCGATGTTCTCCGGCTCCACGTAGATACGCAGGGTCACGTCACGACCGGATTGGCGGGTGAAGGTGTCCTCGACGCACCACAGGTCACCGGCCACCAGGGCGAACAAGTAGGCCGGCTTCATGAACGGGTCTTCCCAGGTCGCCCAGTGACGACCGTCCTCAGCCGGTCCGCTGCCGATCGGGTTGCCGTTGGACAGCAACACCGGGTAGCGATGCTGCTCGGCGATCACGGTGGTGGTGAACGTGCTCATCACGTCCGGGCGATCGAGGTAGTAGGTGATCTTGCGAAAACCTTCGGCCTCGCACTGGGTGCAGAACATCTTGCCGGACTTGTACAGGCCTTCGAGTGCCGTATTGCTTTGCGGGTGGATCTTCACGCTGGTGTCGAGGGTGAAACGCTCGGCCTTCGGTTGCACAGTCAAGCTGTCATCGTCGAGCTGGTAGTCGCCAGCGGCCAGTGGCTGGTCATCCAGCTGCACGCTCAGAAGCTCCAGCTGCTGGCCGTCGAGCACCAGCGGCGGCAGGCCGGCGCCACGGGCCGGGTTGCGGCGCATGACCAGCTGCGCATGGACCAGGCTGTGGTCCTCGAACAGCTCGAACGTCAGGTGCGTCTCGTCGATCAGGTACTCAGGCGCCTGGTAATCCTTGAGGTAGATCACTTGCGGTTGTTCGGTACGCATCGTGCTGGTCCTTTTACTGGTGCACGGCCAATTGGTAGGCCGTGTACTTGCGAATGTTGATCACACCGGTGTCGAAGATCAGGTACTGGCCCTTGATGCCCAGCAGCGTGCCTTCGGCCACCGGGTCCTTGTCCAGGTTGAAGCTCACGATCTTTTTCGGATAAGCCTCGACCGGGTAGCGCATTTCGACCACTTCGGCGTCGGCCAGCGGCTGGATCGCCTGCAAGCCAAAGCGCGCCTGCAAGCCCTTCAGGCCTTCGGCGCAGGCATCGAAGATCTGTTCGCGGATGGCCGGCAGGTCGAGCACCTCGGCGTCGCCCTTGAGCAGCGCTCGCCAGTTGGTGCGGTCCGGTACCTGGCTGCGCAGCAGATCCTCGACCAGGCCGGACTGTTGCCGGGTGGCCACGCGCAGGATCGGCAAGGCCTGGCTGGCGCCCTGGTCGAGCCAGCGGGTGGGCAGCTGGGTGGCGCGGGTGATGCCGACCTTGATGCCCGAGGAGTTGGCCAGGTAAACCACATGATCGGTCATGCAGAACTGCTCGCCCCAGGACGGCTCGCGGCAGGTGCCGGCGTCGTAATGGCATTTTTCCGGGGCCATGATGCAGACATCGCACTGGGCCAGCTTGGTCATGCAGGGGTAGCAGTAACCCTGGCTGAAGCTGGTCTTGGTACGTTTGCCGCAGTGGGTGCAGTGGATGGCGCCGAGGTACTCCAGGCGCAGGGTCTTGCCGATCAGTGGATTGACCGGCACCTGCTCCTCACCGAGGCGAAAGGCGTATTGGACAACCGGTGCTTCCAGGCGCACCGCCATTTTGCTCAGAGAGCCACGAGCGAGTTCGATCAATGTACCGAGTCCGACTTGAACAGGATGTTGGGGACCGGTGCCGATTTCGACGCGCACTCCTGTGGGCCCATGTAGCCGGTGCGTTGCTCCTCGGGCAGGTTCTTCATCTCCCAGGCGATCACCGCCTGCAGCGACAGCGCCTTCTGCTCCGGGGTCAGCTTGCGGCCGTCGGCCCATTTGCCGATTTCCACGGCCAGTTTAAGGCTCTCGTAGATCTCGGGGGTGATGTTTTCGATCATTTGCGCAAAGGTGGACATAACATCTCCTAAATCAAGCCGACAGTTTACGCCGTGCCAGGGCCCCGCCCAAGAGCCCGGTCAGGCATCCGATGAGCAGCCCACCGACGTGGGCGGCATTGGCGATCTGGCCAAAGCCGAGCTGGCCGACCACGCCGGTCAGGCAGATCAACAGCCACACCAGCATCATCACCAGTACGCCCTTGGGCAGGCTGAACAACGGGCTGGGCGCCAGCCACTGATACAGCCAGACATGCCCGAGCAAACCGTAGAGCACACCGGACAAGCCGCCGAACAAGCTGGGACCGCTGGTGTAATGCTGGGCCAGGTTGGACACCAGGCTGAACAGCAGGGTCAGGCCCAGCAGCGCCCAAGGGCCCTGGCGCAACTCGATGCGCCGCCCCAACTCCCAGTACCACAGGGCGTTCATGGCCAGGTGCAGCACACCGAAATGCAGGAGCATCGGCGATACCAGCCGCCACCACTGCCCCTCGGCCAAGCCCTGTTCCAACGAGGTGAAGTACAGGTATTGGCCCTGCACTCGAAAATCCAGGAAGGTGAACCAGCCGACCGTCGACAGGTTGTCGCCCAGCCCGGTCAGCACGGCGACGACCAGGCACAGCAGCAGCATCCCGGCGGTGACCTTGCAGGCCCGGGCCTGGTCGGCCAGGGAAGGACGCTGGGCCATGCCGGCGAGCACCTCTTCGGGCAGTTGGATCTCGTCGTTGCCCTCGGGGTACCGCTGATACAGCTCGCGCACATCCGCGGCCAGGGACTCCGGCACCCAGAGGATCTGCTCCTGTCCCTGCTCGACCACCCGGTGCGGGACCTGCAACCGGCGCAACATCTTGACGAAACCGCCCAGGTCGACCGTTAGCGGCAGGCGCATTGCTGCGATCACGTTCATTGGCTGGCCTGCGGGCGTTCGACGTCGACCCAGACGAACTTGTGGGGGTCGATACGGGTTTCGTCATCCAGGCGGTAGGCCGCCAGCTTGCCGTAGAGCACGGCGCTGTAGTCCAGGCAGGCCAGGTTGCCGCGGATCGGTGCCGGGCGGCCGCTGCGCCAGTAGTGACCGACGAACAGCAACGGCTCGTCCTCGGCGTAACGCAGCAGGGCGTTTTTCTGGCTGTGGCTCAGGGGCGTGCGGGCTACGTCCTCGGGCAAAGCGTCGGGCTGGAACACGATGTCTCCATAGGTTTGGGGGTCTTCTTCCCAGAACTTGGTGCGGAAGAAGGCGCGAGTCAGACCATCGCCACCGGTCAGCGTCAGACCGTCCGGCAGGCGCATGTCGGTGCCGCGCAGCAGGCGGTTGCACACGGTGGATGCAAAGCTGCCGGAGACTGCCGAGGCCTGGATGAAATGCTCATCGATGCACCCGTTCGGGTACTCCCGACGCAGCGGTTCGATCAGCCCCGGGTCCCAGCAGGCATGGACCAGGCGGAAGCGCCCGGCGTCGACGAACAATGGCAGCTCATAGAACCATTGCAGGAAATCGTGCCAGTCACCTGGGTGTTGGGCAAATTGGGTCAGGGTTTCGTCGATCAGCCGAGCGTGGCGCGGGGTGTGCTCGCGAACGTAGGTCTTGCCACTGCCTGGCAGCGCCGGAGTAACCCAGGCCAGGGCGTTGTACTCATGATTGCCCATGATGCAGAAGGCCTGGCCGGCTTCGACCATGTCATGGACGATGTGCAGGGCCTCGCGGATGCGCGGGCCGCGGTCGACGATGTCGCCGAGGAACAGCGCCTGGCGACGGGGATGGCGCCACACGCCCCCCTGGCGCTTGTAGCCCATGGCGTCGAGCAGGCGCTCCAGGGTCAGGGCACAACCGTGTACATCGCCGATGATGTCGAAACTGCGTGCCGGATCGAGCATCAGTCGCCTCCACTCCCCAGACGGCTGCCCCAGCCGAGTTTGGTGCGGCACACCTCGTAGTAGTTATGGTCCAGCGGATGGATCAGGCGCAACTTCTGCGGTTTCTTGCTCACCGTGATGGTATCGCCAGGGGCGCAGGTGAAGTGGTTCTGACCGTCGCAGGAGACCTGCGGGTAGATCTGCAGGTCCTGGGAGACGACGATCTTGAGTTCACTGTTGCCGTCCACCACGATCGGCCGTCCGGACAAGGTGTGCGGGTACATCGGCACGATGACGATGGCATCGAGCTTTGGGTGCATGATCGGCCCACCCGCGGAGAGCGCGTAGGCAGTGGAGCCGGTGGGGGTGGCGATGATCAGGCCGTCGGCCTTCTGGCTGCAGACGAACTGGCCATCGATGTAGATCTCGAACTCGATCATCCGCGTCGACTTGCCTGGGTGCAGCACCACGTCATTGAGCGCATCGCCCTGGCCGATGGCCTCGTTGTGGCGACGCACCTCCGCCTGCAGCAGGAAGCGGTTTTCCACCAGGTAATGGCCGTCGAGCACCTCGGCGACCTTGGTCTCCAGCTCGTCGGGACGGATGTCGGTGAGAAAGCCCAGGTTGCCGCGGTTGATGCCCAGCACCGGGATGTTGTGTCGGGCCAGGGCGCGGGCGGCGCCGAGCAGACTGCCGTCACCACCGACCACGATGACCAGGTCACAGACCTCGCCCAGCAGCTTGCGCGTGGAGGTTTGCAGGCCATGGCCGGGCAACACCTCGGCAATGGTGTCCTCGAGGATCACATGCAAGTGGCGCTCGATCAGGAATTTTTTCAGTCGGCGAATGGTGTCGAGCACCTGGGAGCTGCCAAGGCGACCGATGATACCGATATTGCGAAATTGCTCCATGGTGCTCCTGCAAGGCTCTGCGACGGGTGACGGATGGCCAGTGTGGCCCTTGGGATTATGGGCGAAACGACCAGCCAGCGGCAAACCGGCTATGCTCGCTGGATGACGCCCTTCGCCGATCTTCACGACCTCCCTGGCCAGTTGCGCCGCCCCGCCGTACGCGACCTGGCGTGGACAGTGTTGTCGCCCGCCCTGCTGAGCCAGCCACCCTGCGCGCAACGTCATCCGCTGACAGCCAGCGCCTGGGCGGACGACCCCGAACGCCTGCGACAGTGGCTGCTGGCGCTGGACCAGGACGACCAGGCGCTGCTCGACTGGCTCGCCCGCCTCACCAGCCACCGGCTTGGCCTGTACTACGAAAGCCTGTGGCAGTTCGCCCTGGGCCAGGCGCCCGGCGTTGAGTTGCTGGCGGCCAATCTGCCGATCCGCGAAGGCGGACACACCCTGGGAGAGCTGGATATCGTCCTGCGTGACCAGGAAGGCGTTCACCATCTGGAACTGGCTATCAAGCTCTACCTTGGGCCATCCGGCGGTGACGGCCATGATCCTGCGCACTGGCTGGGCCCGGGCTGCCATGACCGCCTGGACCGCAAGCTGGGCCACCTGGCCCGCCATCAGTTGACGATCTCGTCCTGGCCCCAGAGCCGCCAGGCCCTGGCCTTGCTAGGGGTACACGAGGCACGGGCACATGCCTGGCTCGGCGGCTACCTGTTCTACCCTTGGCCAGTGCTTGCCGATTCACCGGTCGGCGCCAACGCACAGCATCTGCGCGGGCGCTGGTTGCGTCGAAGCGACTGGCCTGACTACCAGCAGGCCAATCCAACCGGACGCTGGCAGCCCCTGCCCCGCCATGCCTGGCTGGCACCGGCGCGAGTGGAAACCACGGCGTGCTGGTCGCCCCAGCAGTTCGAGGCCTGGCTGGCCGAACTGGACGATCAGGCGCGCGCGCAATTGCTGGTCAGGCTGGAGGTGGCCGGGGACGGTACCTGGCAAGAGGCCGAGCGGGTGTTCCTGGTCGCGGACAGCTGGCCGCAACTCTCGACTTGATACTAAAGCGCCCCTACCTCGCGACAGGGCCACCATCGACATCAAATTTCATCGACCTGGCGCAAAGAAAAAATCCTGCCAGCCATTAAAATACCCACACGCGCCCCCAAGAGCGCTACCCCGACCTGATGATGAGGAACCACCATGGCTTCACCCACGCCCACGGCGCATTACGCGCGTCTGTCCATCGCCCTGCACTGGCTGATGCTGGTGCTGCTGGCTGCGGTCTACGCCACCATCGAGCTGCGCGGCCTGTTTCCCAAAGGCAGCGCCGAGCGCGACCTGATGAAAGAGTTGCACTTCATGCTCGGCCTGACGGTGTTCGTGCTGGTCTGGCTGCGTCTGGCCCTACGCCTGAGCCGCCCGACGCCACCGATCGTCCCCAAACCACCGGCCTGGCAGACGGGCCTGGCGCACCTGGTGCACCTGCTGCTGTACGTGATGATGATTGGCCTGCCAATCGCCGGCTGGATCATCCTCAGCGCCGCCGACAAACCGATCCCTTTCTATGGCCTCGACCTGCCTGCACTGGTCGCGCCCGATCAGGACCTGGCCAAGTTCGTCAAAGGCTGGCATGAGCGAGTCGGCAGCTGGGGTTACTGGCTGATCGGCCTGCACGCCGTGGCCGGCCTCTATCACCACTATGTACGCCGCGACGACACGCTGCTGCGCATGCTGCCCTACAAGTAACCGCGACGCCCCTGCAGCCCGCCGGTGTGCAGGAAGATCAGTCGTGTGCCACGCGCGAAACGTCCGGCCACGACCTGATCGCGCAGGGCCAGCAAGGCCTTGCCGGTGTACACCGCTTCCAGCGGCAGGCCACTTTCGCGCTCGCTCTGGTCGATGAAAGCCAGCAGTTCGTCATCGATCCGGGCGAATCCGCCACGGCACGCGTCATGCAGTTCATAGCCGCCCTGCACCAAGGCCGAGAGGTTTTCTTCGACGCCATGCCCGGATGGCACCGCCAAGGCGCCATGCCCCCCTCGACGGCCCTGCTCTGCCATCACCAGGCCCGCCAACGTGGTACCGGTCCCCACCGCCAGCCACCAGCCGTGGTAATCCTCCCAACCGAGCGCCGGGAGCTGCGCCCGTGCCTGCTCGACGATCAATCGACAACCCTCAGCCCCTGCTAGCCCGCCCCCGCCTTCGGGAATGCAATACCACCCGGGATAACGCGCCTGCCAGGGCGCCCAGAAACCGGCCTGGTGTCGCGCCCGGTAGCCGGCGTAACCAAGCCAGTGCAACTCCATGCCAAAGGCCTGCAGATCACGAACGGTGGGAGTGTCCTGCGGATGTCCACGCAGCAACCCGGCGGTGGCGAAGCCAAGGCGCTTGCCCGCCGCCGCCAGGGCGTGAAGGTGATTGGAGTGATTGCCGCCGAGGCTGATCAGCCCCGGGGCGCCCATGGCATGGGCGTCGAGCAGGTGGTGGTGAAGCTTGAAGCCTTTGTTGCCGCTGACCAGCGGGTCGATCAGGTCCAGACGCAGCACGGCGAGCTGGACACCGGCGTGCTCGAGCCAGGGCAAGGACAATGGCTGCAAAGGTGCGTGGGGAAGGTCGGCAAAGGCGTAAGACATCGGGCGAGTGTATCGAGATCAGCGGGCTGCTGTGCACCCCATTTTCCGCCTTTGCACCACCTGGGCCCTTCTCTCAGAGCGTGGCATCGAACAATACCGTCACATCGCCCAGATACGTACTGCCGGGATAGTCGAGCATGGATTTGACATGCTGGGAGATGACATCGAAGTGCAACTGTCCCGCCTGGCCTGCCACGGGCATCGCCATTTCAAACGCCAAGGCGGCATCGCGGCCGGTCGGAATGGTCAGTCGCTGCACAGGCGCATTGGCATGCTGCACGCCCGAGGGTAGCGTCAGAGCCAAGTCTACCGGCACCTGGTGGCCCGCACCGTTGCGAATGCCACAGCTCGTACCCTGATCGTATTGACACATCTTGTAGACCTTGAACGGGCCGGTGGACCACAGGTTCAAGCGCAGGCTGCGCTCTAGGCGAGAAGGCGGCGTGCCACCCCCGAGCCACCGCGACCAGCCCCCTGGAGGTTCCAGCACGGCACGATCACTCGCTGCCGGGAAGTTCAGGACAAACGCGTGCTGGACATCCAGTTCGAAATTGATCCGCAGGGCTGGCGAACTGAGATTGGTGACGCCCTCGCCCGGGTCAATATCCCCACCGGGACCGATCGTGAAGTCAAGACTGCCGCGATAGATACCTTGCTTCATTCGCAGCGCCGAAGGCATGGCCAGTCTGTAGCCCACGCCCAGCGCATCGACAGGATTCTGGTGAACGTCACCCACAGTGCCCGCCCCCCCACCGCTTGAATAACAACCGGTTGGGTTTGCCGGTGAGCGTACGGCCCAAAGGTAGTAACTCGCGCGGCCATTGGCCGTTGCCACCACATGATTGCAACCGCCTTGAGGGTAGGCCGTGAACACCGGATTCGCCGCACCCGGGAATCTCGGGTCGTTCATCAGTCCCTGGCTGAGGTGAGTGATCTCGAACAACAGATCATAGGCGTCGCTGCCCTTGTCATGGGTCACTCGAACGGTACGGCGCGCGGGTGCCTTTATGTAGAACTGCTGGCGAGGATTCGGGGAGCCATGCACCGACTGCTTGTCGTAGGTAATGGGCAAGTTGGCCGTGAACAGCTTGTAGCCAACGCAACGCCCAGGGAACATCTTGCAGTAGGCTGCCGCTGGCGTGGTGTTTTCGAATTCTCCAGAAGCATTGCCGTTGTAGCGAGCGCTGATGATGGTTTCTGCCGCCTGGCCACACAACGGCCCGGCCAGCGCCCCCAAAAGCACGCTTGTCTTGAACCAACGCAAGGATGTAAATGCTTCGAGCATCTTTGAGGGAAACATGCAGCGCTCTCATAAGTCCGGGTAGCCCAAGAGCCTATGTGCTGTGCTGAATCCCTCTATAGGCGACGTTTCCGAGCGTTTTGAGGAAACTTCCCAAGCCACCAGGTACAGCGAAGAGGGGCGCAAAGCGCCCCCTGCGACCATGGGTCGATCACAACTGAGCAGCCAACCTCGATCCCTGGTTAATTGCCCGCTTGGCATCAAGCTCTGCCGCCACGTCCGCTCCACCGACCAGGTGTACCGACTGCCCCGCCGCGACCAGGCCGTCATACAGCTCACGCAACGGCTCCTGACCTGCGCAGATGACGACATTGTCCACTGCCAGTACCTGAGGCTCGCCCTCGTCGATACGCACATGCAGGCCATCGTTGTCGATGGCCAGGTACTCCACGCTGTTGAGCATCTGCACCTGCTTGTTCTTCAGGCCCGTGCGGTGGATCCAGCCTGTGGTCTTGCCCAGGCCATCACCGACCTTGGTTTTCTTGCGCTGCAACAGGTACACCTGCCGCGCTGGCGCATGCGGCTCGGCCTTGATGCCCGCCACACCACCACGGGCCTCGAGATGGGTATCGATGCCCCACTCCTTCCAGAACGCCTCGCGATCCTGGCTGGTGGCTACCCCCTCATGCACCAGGTACTCGGATACGTCGAACCCGATCCCCCCCGCACCGATCACCGCCACACGCTTGCCCACCGGCTTGCGCTCGAGCAGCACGTCCAGGTAGCTCAGCACCTTGGCATGCTCGATGCCTGGAATCGCCGGCGTGCGCGGGCTAATGCCGGTGGCGAGAATGATCTCGTCAAAACCGCCCGCCACCAGTTCATCGACCCCAACCCGAGTATTCAGACGCAGGTCGACACCGGTGCGCGCCACCTTGTTGCGGAAGTAACGCAGGGTTTCATGGAACTCTTCCTTCCCAGGGACACGCTTGGCGACATTGAACTGCCCGCCGATCTCACTGGCACTGTCGAACAGCGTCACCTGGTGGCCGCGTTCGGCGGCCACGGTGGCCGCGGCCAGGCCTGCGGGACCCGCACCGACCACGGCGATGCGCTTGATCTGGGTGACTGGGAGGTAGTTGAGCTCGGTCTCGTGGCAGGCACGAGGGTTGACCAGACAACTGGTGAGCTTGCCGGCGAAGGTGTGGTCCAGGCAGGCCTGGTTGCAACCGATGCAGGTGTTGATCTCTTCGCTGTGGCCTGCAGCGGCCTTGTTGACGAACTCCGGGTCAGCCAGGAAAGGCCGGGCCATGGACACCATATCGGCATCGCCGTCAGCCAGCACGGCTTCGGCCACTTCCGGCGTGTTGATACGGTTGGTGGTGATCAGCGGAATGCTCACAGCGCCACGCAACTTGGCGGTCACTTTGGTGAAAGCCGCGCGCGGCACCTTGGTGGCAATGGTCGGAATACGCGCCTCGTGCCAGCCAATACCGGTGTTGATCAGGGTAGCCCCAGCCTTTTCGATGGCCTTGGCCAGTTGCACGATCTCGTCCCAGGTGCTGCCCCCTTCCACCAGGTCGAGCATCGACAGGCGGAAGATGATGATGAAGTCGGTCCCTACTGCCTCACGCACCCGGCGCACGATTTCCACGGCCAGGCGCATGCGGTTCTCGTAGCTGCCGCCCCAACGGTCGGTACGCTGATTGGTATGGGCGGCGAGGAATTGGTTGATGAAGTAGCCTTCCGACCCCATGATCTCGACGCCATCGTAGCCCGCGCGCTGGGCCAGCGTGGCGCAATTGACAAAGTCGGCGATCTGCTTTTCGATGCCCTGCTCGTCCAGCTCCTTGGGTTTGAACGGGTTGATCGGCGCCTGGATGGCGCTGGGCGCGACCTGGCGGGGGCTATAGGCGTAACGCCCGGCGTGGAGGATCTGCAGGCAGATCTTGCCACCGGCGGCATGCACGGCCTCGGTGACGATCCGGTGCTTGTCGGCCTCCTCCTCGGTACTGAGCTTGGCCGCGCCGGAATACACCCCACCTTCGTCGTTCGGCGCGATGCCACCGGTGACCATCAGGCCGACACCACCCCGAGCCCGCTCGGCGAAATAGGCGGCCATGCGCTCGAAACCACCAGGGCGCTCCTCAAGACCTGTGTGCATCGAGCCCATCAAGGTCCGATTGCGCAAGGTGGTAAAGCCCAAGTCGAGCGGGGCCAGCAGGTGCGGATAAAGGGTGGCGGCCATGGATGAACTCCCAGGTGGCAGGATCACGGAGCGCGGGTGCCTCGCAGGCCCCGTCGTTTATAGACATCGACATTAAACAGCCGTTTGAACAGGCTCAATGATCGAAACTGACAACTTATTGATCCTCCTGCACAGCAGGTCTACCCTAGGACACCCTAGACTGTGAAGGTGCCCTGGCGCTTCATGCGAAAACTCCTGGCAGGCGCTCTGGCGCTGGTGATGATCGCCGCCCTCTGCGGCTACGGCTTCTGGACGATGCAGCGCCCGGAAGGCCACTACCTTTCCGATTTGCGTATCGAACTGGCGCTCAACCACGGTGTACCGGGCGAACACGGCAACCTGCTGGGTATCGAACCGGTGCTCTACCCGGGCGACTACCAAAACCTGCAACGCCTGCACCGCAAGCTGTCAGCCTACCTTGAACAGGCTCGCGCCCAAGGACTGGTCGGTCCGCGCACGGTGGTGGTGTTGCCGGAACACATCGGCACTTGGCTCTGGGCTCGGGGTGAAAAGAACGAGCTGTACCAGGTCACCCAGCGCCACGAGGCCTGGCAGTGGCTGGAGGTGAGCAACCCGCTGCGCTATGGCCTGGCCATGCTCACCGCCACCGGTGACGATCGCCGCTCCGACGCCCATCTGCGAATGAAGGCCGAACAGATGGCCAGCGACTACCAACAACTGTTCGGCGGCCTGGCCAAGGAGTTCGGCGTGACGCTGGTGGCCGGCTCCATCATCCTGCCCGCGCCCTACCTGGATAATGGCGTGCTGCGCCCTGGCAGCGGCCCGCTGTTCAACAGCAGCCTGGTGTTCGGCGGTGACGGTTCGGTACTAGGCCAACCCCAACGCCAGCAGTATCCGGACAGCGAAGTACGCCGCTACGTCCATCACGGTCGCAAGTTCCCCTTGCATGTCATCCAGACCCCGGCTGGCCGCCTGGGCGTGCTGGTGGGCAGCGACAGCTGGTATCCGGAAAACTACCGCCAACTGGCGCAGCAGTCGGTGGATCTGATCGCCAATCCTGTTTTCCTCAGCGGCAAGGACTCCTGGAACACGCCCTGGCGCGGCAACCGCCACCAGGATGCGACGGCCGAATTGCCACTGCAACGTGGCGAAGTCAGCGAACAAATGGCCTGGCAGCAACTGACCCTGAGCGCCAACAGCATCACGCCAAGCCTGAGCGTATTCCTGCGTGGCCAGTTCTGGGAACAGGGCAGTGACGGCCAGGGCTTTGCCAACCAGGCAGGCACGCATTTGGCCGGCAGCTCCAGCCAGGGTGCCCGCCTGCTCAACCTCTGGTTGTAATCCCATGACTCGGCCTCGCGTGCGCCTGGGCGACCTTTCGGTGGGCTTCGTCCAGCCGCTGGGCGAAGCACTCCAGCAATTGGGCCATGACCCGGTTCCTCTTCTACGCCGCTATGGGCTGGACCGCCCTCGCCTGGCCGAAGCTGGCGCACGCCTGTCGATTCCCCGCTACATGCACTTGGGTCATGCCGCGATCGAGCTGTGCGGCGATCCGGCACTGGGCCTGCACATAGGCCGCCTAAGCCGCCTGGCCCAGGCAGGGCTGGCTGGCGTCACGGCAGCCCAGGCCCCGACCCTGGGCGAGGCCGCGCGTGTCCTGCTGCACTTCGAGCCACTGTATGCCGCCAATTACCGGGGTCAGTCGAGCTTCCTGGAGGACGCCCACGGCGCTTGGCTGCGCTTCTACTCCATCAGCCCCTACAACGCCTATAACCGTTTCGTGGTCGACTCACTGCTGGCCGGCTGGCTGGCCCAACTCTCGCACTTGGCAGGCCGTTCGGTGCAGGCCGAGCGCATGGAGATCGAGTTCCAGGCGCCCAGCTATGCGGCCCAATACCAGGCGTTGAGCGCAACCCCGGTGCAGTTTGGCGCATCCAGCAACCAATTACGCCTGGACCGCGCCACCCTGGACTTGCCCAACCTCCAGCATTGCCCCAGCACCTGGCAGCACCTGTTGCAGCTGTGCGAAGCGGAACTGGCCCAACGCACCCGCGTGCGCAGCCTGGGTGAGCGCATCACTCATCTGCTCGGCCCGCTGCTCAATGGCGGCCAGGAGCCGGACCTTGAAGCTGTGGCGCGTCACCTGCAACTGCCCACCTGGACCCTGCGCCGCAAGCTGGCTGAGGAGGGCACGCGGTTTCGCAACCTGCTCAATGACACACGCCGCGACCTCGCCGAAACCTACATCCGCGACACGGAGCTGGCCTTTGGTGAAATCGCTTATCTTTTGGGGTTTGCGTCGGCGGAGGCCTTCCAGCGCGCATTCAAGCGCTGGACCGGCCTGACACCGGGGGAGTTTCGCCGCAATCAGCGGCGGGTGGGCTAAAGTCTGTGTGAAATGCTAGAGCTCGGTGGCGTCGTCTGCCGGCTCCATAGGGTCCAGCTCGTAGGCCTG
This sequence comes from Pseudomonas sp. PKS, assembly GCF_051913525.1. NCBI lineage: Bacteria > Pseudomonadati > Pseudomonadota > Gammaproteobacteria > Pseudomonadales > Pseudomonadaceae > Pseudomonas > Pseudomonas sp. PKS. The sequence goes on from NZ_JBEGDO010000010.1 coordinate 164,610, forward strand.
GTATTCGAGCAACTCTTCCTGATAGTCATCCATTGGCTTGCTTCCTCTTCTCATTCATCTGTTCGGGTCATGCCGCCACGCTAAGCGGGCCGGATGAACGTTTCATGACAGACTTATGAAAGGTAAACGTAGCCGACATTCGGGAAGTTAGGTGATTGCCTTTACAGCGGCGCAGGAGCCGCCTCGGTCACAGGAGCCTCCTGCTGCACCTGGATCGGCGCAGGTTCGACAGGCGGGGCAACAGGCTGCGAGCCCTGGCTATCATCGACCACGGGGGCCGCCGGCACTTCGCTGGCAGGCGCCGTGAAGGCTGCGGGCGCTTGGGCTGCCACTGGGGCTGGGACCGGTACGGGTTCGGCTGTCGAAGCCGGTGCGCTTACCGCAAGCGGCGCGGCCACAGGCTGTGCAGAGGCCTGCTCCGGCAGCCCCAGATCAGCAGCTGGCTTTTCCGGCTTTGGCACCTCGGCCTTGGGCTCGGCTTTTTTCACTTTCTTAGGCTTTGGCAGGTAACTTTCGACCAAGGCGAAGTAGCGCTCGTAGAACTGCGGTGCAGTGACTGTCTCGCTGGCCACCTTGACCATGGAGTCGTCAGTCGAACCGATAGGCATGGACACCGAACCCAGCACGCCCACGCCAAGGCTCGCGGAGGTGTTGGATTTCTTCAGCGCATAACGGTCCTGCAGGGCGTTGGCGAACATGGTGGAGCGCTGTTCATCACCGCTGTCCGGAACACAGGTGATGTTGAAGTTGATCTGCAGGTGATTCTCGGCGTTCTGCTGGAAGCTCTTGTTACCCGCGATCTGGTTGGCAGCGCTGCTGGTGATGATGTAACCCTGGCTGAGCAATGCGCGCCGGGCAGCCTCGCACGAGCCGGCTTCGCTGACCGGGAAGCTGCGCGAAAACGTGCCCGAGTCGTCGAAGTTCTCGTGCTCATAGATGGCGGGCTTCTTCGAGGAGCAACCGGATACGCCCGCCAGCACAAGGGCTAGCCCGAGCGCACCGAAGACGGAGGTTCTGGACATCATGGGTTCCGGGTAGGACAAACTGCGCCTATTGTGCAACACATGGCTCATCACTGAAACCGCGTTACACGCTTGGCTGGGCAAAATTCATATAACCGACAAGCTGGCCCACTTGAATGAGACGGGTCGAGAAAGCAAAAAAGCGACCATAAGGTCGCTTTCTTGTTGCTTCGAGGTGTTCATGGGGCCTCGAGGCGAAGATGGCGCAGCGGACGGGACTCGAACCCGCGACCCCCGGCGTGACAGGCCGGTATT
>NZ_JBEGDO010000011.1:0-156671 GCF_051913525.1 Pseudomonas sp. PKS
CACACCAAAGGTCCGGCAGGGCAACAGTTGCCCAGTCACAACCCCCAACGATCTTTTTCAGGCGCGGAACTGCCCCAGGCTCGCCCGCAACTGTGCCGCCAGATCATCCAGCACCTTGCTGCTGGCCGTGGTCTGCATCACCACCTCTGCCGAACGCTCAGCCTGGGCATGGATATTCTCCACTCGTCCGCGCACAGCCTGCGCCCCGTGAGCCTGCTGTTCAGCCGCCCGGGTCGCAAGACCGATGGCCGAGTGCACCTGCTCCACCGCTGCCTGCACCGACTGCTGACGACGCTCGTTGTCACGCAGCACCAGCAACCCCTCGCTGGCCTGGCGGCCCGCCTGGCTGATGGTGGCCACCGCCTCCTTGGCTCCGGCCTGCAAGGCGGCGATATGCGCCTGGATATCGCCCGTGGAGCTCTGGGTCTTGCTTGCCAGGGCGCGCACCTCATCGGCGACCACGGCAAAGCCGCGCCCCGTCTCTCCGGCCCGGGCAGCCTCGATGGCAGCGTTGAGCGCCAGCAGGTTGGTTTGCTCGGCGATGCCGTGGATCACGGTCAACACCACTTCGATCTGCTCGCTCTGCTTGGCCAGACGCTCGATTACCTGAGACCCCGTCTCCACCTCCCCGGCCAGGTTCTCGATCAAACGCGCCAGCTGGGTGGACGCGCGACTGTTCTCGTCAGTGGCCTGGCGGATATCCACCACTTGCTGCAAGGCCGCTTGCATGGCTTGGCTTTCGGCCTGGGCCTCGTCTGCCATGCTCGAAAGATCACGCAGGCTGGCGGCGACCTCGTCACGCTGCAACGCAGCGGCTGCGTCCGCGCCCGCGTTGCGCTGAGCCATGGTGTCGATTTCCACACCCGTACGCTGAGCCACTTCGCCAGCCTCGCGGACAATGGGTTGCAGCTTGTCGACGAAGCGATTGACCGCCGAGGCCATGTCACCGATCTCGTCACGGCTGTCGAGGGTCACCCGCTTGGTCAGATCGCCCTCGCCCGCCGCCAGGTCGTTCAGCGCCCCAATCAGCAAGCGCAGCTTGTTGACCACACGCCGCCCCAGCACCACGGCCACCACCAACAGCACGCCCAAGCCCACTAGCACCAGGCCCAGACCGATCCGCCAGCGCAGCTCGGCAGCGGCATCGCGCACGGTTTGCGCGGTGTTGGCCTGCATGGCGGTGGCGCTGTTCTGTGCGGTCTCGAGACGCGACCGCAGGGCCTTGCCACTGTCGGCGGCGGCCGCGACGAGGCTATCGCCCACCAGTTGCTCGCCGCTGGCGATCAAGGCGGCAAAGCGCTGGTCCAGCGCCTTGAGCTCCTGCTCCACGCCGGCAGTGGACACGCCCATCAGCACCTTGCCGATCTCGGCGCCATTGGGGTTGATGGACGCCTCGACGTAGTACACCGAAGGGTCCTTGCGCGCGGCATCGAGCACCTTGTCCAGTGCACGCTCGCCCTGCCCGCGCTCGATCAGCGTCTGGTTGATGGGATTTTGCCGGTTCAGGTAGCGGGTCAGGTGTTGGCCTTGGGCGTCGTCATAGATGACAAACAGCACGTTGGGATTACGCTGAGCGCGACGCGCAAAGTCCGAAAGCGTCGGCACGTCGTTGTCCCAGATGGCGCGCGGCGCAACAGAGGCCAATAGCTCGGCCATGTCGTTGGCCGAGTCTTTGAGGTTCTTCTCCAGTGTGGCGCGCAGTTGCTGCTGCTCGCCCTGCAGCCGCTCGGAAAGGCCGGCGCTCAAACGCTGACGAGTGCTGGCCGAGAGGCTGTCGAGCCCGGCGCGGACATCCTGCCCGGCCTGCTCCAGTTCACCGGCCAGTTTCTGACTGTCGCTGCCCAGGCGTGCACCCAAATCGGCTTCCAAGGCCGTGACCGTGCTCCGCGTCAGTGCAACGGCAACCAGCACCTGCACCAGAAGAGCGATACCAAGTGCAACAAACACTGGCCGCAAGAGGCGGCTTCGTAACAGTGAAAGAATGGCAGACACGTTGTAACTCCCGTGTTTTCTGGCGCCATTACTTTGATGGCACCGACAGGAGTTTCATACAGCAAGGGTTGTGCCCGACGCAGCAGGGATAAACGCCAATGTCTGGCGCTGGGCAAGGCATTTCTGCATGGCGCTCAAATGAAAACGCCGCACCTCCTTGCGGGGGCGCGGCGTTCGATCAACTGCCGAAGCAGTTGATCAGGCGAACGGATGACGCAGTACGATGGTCTCGTTGCGGTCCGGGCCAGTCGAGATGATGTCGATTGGGGCGCCGATCAGCTCTTCGATGCGCTTGATGTAGGCGCGGGCGTTGGCCGGCAGTTCTTCCAGGGTTTTCACGCCCAGGGTCGACTCGCTCCAGCCTGGCATCTCTTCGTACACCGGCTCCAGGCCGATGTAGCTGTCAGCGTCGGAAGGCGCGTCGATGACCGCACCGTTCTCGTTCTTGTAGCCAACACAGATGTTGATGGTTTCCAGGCCGTCCAGCACGTCCAGCTTGGTCAGGCAGATGCCCGAGATGCTGTTGACGTCGATGGCGCGACGCAGGATCACGGCATCGAACCAACCGCAGCGGCGAGCACGACCGGTGGTGGAGCCGAACTCATGGCCGCGCTTGGCCAGGGTGGCGCCGGTCTCGTCGAACAGCTCGGTCGGGAACGGGCCGGAACCCACGCGGGTGGTGTAGGCCTTGGTGATGCCGAGGATGTAGTCCAGGTACATCGGGCCAACGCCGGAACCCGTGGAGATACCGCCAGCGGTGGTGTTGGAGCTGGTGACGTACGGGTAGGTGCCGTGGTCGATATCCAGCAGCGAGCCTTGGGCGCCTTCGAACATGATGTCCTTGCCGGCGCGACGCAGGTTGTGCAGCTCGGCGGTAACGTCGAGCATCATCGGCTTGAGCTGCTCGGCGTAGGCCATGCACTCGTCCAGGGTCTGCTGGAAGTCGATCGCCGGCTCTTTGTAGTAATTCACCAGCTGGAAGTTGTGGTAATCCAGCAGCTCACCGAGCTTGGCGGCAAAACGCTCGCGGTGGAACAGATCGCCAACGCGCAGGCCGCGACGAGCGACCTTGTCTTCGTAGGCTGGGCCGATACCACGGCCAGTGGTGCCGATCTTGGCTTCGCCACGCGCCTTTTCACGGGCCTGGTCGAGGGCCACATGGTAGGACAGGATCAGCGGAGCAGCCGGGCTGATGCGCAGGCGCTCGCGCACCGGTACACCCTTCTCTTCCAGCTTGGTGATTTCACGCATCAAGGCATCCGGAGCCACGACCACGCCGTTGCCGATCAGGCACTGCACGCCTTCACGCAGGATGCCGGAAGGAATCAGGTGCAGAACGGTCTTCTCACCGTTGATCACCAGGGTGTGACCCGCGTTGTGGCCACCCTGGTAGCGCACTACGGCGGCAGCATGTTCGGTCAGCAGATCGACGATCTTGCCTTTGCCCTCATCACCCCACTGGGTGCCCAGGACGACGACATTCTTACCCATAACACTTGTCCTCATTCACGCAAACTTGGTTGCCGGCCCACGGCCGACGAAGAATCTCAATGGGTCAGCGGCAGTACCTGCCAGCGCCCGTCTTGCTGAATCAATTGCCGATCACAATCCGCCTCGAGAGCAGCACTCAACGGCTGTCCAGGCAGAGCCTGGACCACACGCTGGCCCTCGTTGCGCAACTGGCAGACCATCTGCCAGAGGGCCGTGTCACCGCTGTCGGGCATCCAGATCCCGCCAGAAGGCAATACGACCTCCGCTCGCCCCAGTGTGACCAGGGTCTTCAAATCCGTGGAGAAACCGGTGGCCGGGCGTGCCCGGCCGAAATCGGCACCGATGTCGTCGTAGCGTCCTCCCTGGGCGATCGACTGACCGACACCAGGAACGAACACGGCGAACACCACGCCGGTGTGATAGTGGTAACCGCGCAGCTCGCCCAGGTCGAAGTACAGCGGCAAGTCTGGATAACGCGCCGCCAGGCGATCGGCGATCGCCAGCAGATCGTCAAGCGCCGCCAGCACGCTGGCTGGCGCGCGACCCAGGCGGACACGGGCCTCGGCCAGTACTTCACGACCACCGCACAGCTCGGTCAGGGCGCGCAGCATGTTGCCCAGATCCTTCGGCAGGTCGGCGGTCAGGGCCTGCACTTCATCGACGGCCTTGCGCTGCAGGGCGTCGAACAACTGCTGCTCGACCGCCCCGGACAAGCCGGCGGCACGGGCCAGGCCACGGTAGATGCCCACATGGCCGAGGTCCATGTGCACATCGGCGACATCGGTCAGTTGCAACGTGGCGAGCATCAGACTGATGACCTCGACGTCACTGGTGGGGCTGGCATCGCCGTACAACTCGGCACCGAGCTGAATGGGGCTGCGCGAAGTGGACAGCGCACGGGGTTGAGCGTGCAGAACGCTACCGGCATAGCACAGGCGGCTCGGTCCTTCGCGTCGCAAGGTGTGGGCGTCGATGCGCGCCACCTGCGGGGTGAAGTCGGCGCGGAAGCCCATCAGGCGACCGGACTGCGGGTCGACCACCTTGAAGGTGCGCTGGTCCAGGTCCTGGCCGGCACCGGTGAGCAGCGATTCCAGGTACTCGATATGCGGGGTGACGACCAGCTCGTAACCCCAACTCTGGAACAGGTCCAACACCTGGCGACGCGCGATCTCGATGCGCGCAGCCTCAGGCGGCAGTACTTCCTCGATGCCATCTGGCAGCAGCCAGCGGTCTACCGTTGCCATTACGCCATTTCCCCTCTGGTCCGGGCGGCTTGCCTGCTGGCGAGCCGTCAGTAAAGCAGGCATTGGCGCACAGCAGCGGGCAGCACTGATCCCAGCGCTACCACCGTACCCAATACCCTCGAATAGCCTTGCGACCTGACCAATTCGTCAACCGACGCGTTGCCGATCAACCTTGCAGACGCAAAAAAGCCGGGAATTTCCCGGCTGACTCATCATACACCCCTTTTCCTTCAGGATGCACCCCGCTTGGCATTTTAGCTGCCGGGCGGGGCGCGCCCTTCAGGAGAGACTCAAGGCTTGCTCTTGTCCAGGAAGCGGAAGAACTCGTTCTTCGGATCGAGGACCAGCACGTCGCTCTTGCTGGAGAAGCTCTCGCGGTAAGCCTGCAGGCTACGGTAGAACGCGTAGAAGTCCGGATCCTGGTTGTAGGCCTTGGCATAAATGGCGGCCGCCTGGGCGTCGCCGTCACCACGGGTCTCTTCTGCTTCACGATAGGCCTCGGCCAGCAGCACACGACGCTGACGGTCGGCATCGGCACGGATACCTTCGGCCAGTTCGTTACCCTTGGCGCGGTGCTCACGGGCCTCACGCTCACGTTCGGTGCTCATGCGGTCGAACACGCTGCGGTTGACTTCTTTCGGCAGGTCGATGGCCTTGACGCGCACGTCGACGACCTCGATACCCAGCTCCTTGCTGGCCATGCGATTCAGCGAAGCGGTGATGTCGGCCATCAACGCGTCACGCTCACCGGAGACCACTTCATGCAGGGTGCGCTTACCGAACTGGTCACGCAGGCCACTTTCCAGACGACGGGACAGACGCTCATCGGCGATCTGCTTTAGGCCCGACGTCGCGGTATAGAAGCGCTCAGCGTCCTTGACGCGCCATTTGGCGTAAGCATCGACCATCACCGCTTTCTTCTCGAGGGTCAGGAAGCGCTGGGTCGGTGCATCCAGGGTCATCAGACGGGCGTCGAACTTGCGCACCTGGTTGACGTAGGGGACCTTCACATGCAGGCCTGGCTGGACATCCGCCTGGACCACGCGGCCGAATTGCAGCAATACCGCACGCTCGGTCTGGGACACGATGTAGAAGCTGTTCCAGGCCACGATGGCCAGCACCACGGCGGCGATCAGGGCGATCAGCGATTTATTGCTCATCAGCGGCTCTCCCTAGAACGCAGCGATTGTTGCTGCTGTTGCATTTCCTGCGCCGCGCGCGCGGCCGCATCGTTGGCCGACGCCGGTACAGTGCTGACCGGTGCAGCCGAATGGCGGCTGCCTTCGACCATTTTGTCCAGAGGCAGGTAGAGCAGGTTGTTCTGCCCATCCTTGCTGGTCACCAGGACCTTGCTCGAGTTGCTGTAGACCTCCTGCATGGTCTCCAGGTACAGGCGCTGACGGGTCACGTCCGGTGCCTTGCGGTACTCGGCAACCAACTTGCTGAAGCGATCGGCCTCACCCTTGGCGCGGGCGATCACTTCATCGCGGTAGCCGTTGGCATCTTCGATGATGCGCTGGGCCTGACCACGGGCCTCCGGCACCACGCCGTTGGCGTAGGACTCGGCCTGGTTGCGTGCACGCTGCTCGTCCTCGCGGGCACGGATCACGTCGTCGAAGGCTTCCTGGACTTCACGTGGGGCTGCCGCGCTCTGCACGTTGACCTGGGTGACGGTGATACCGGTGCGGTAGTTGTCGAGGAAGCGCTGTAGGCGCTCACGGATATCGACGGCCATCTGCTCACGGCCTTCGGTCAACACCTGGTCCATCGAGGTGGAACCCACCACATGGCGCAGGGCGCTTTCGGTCGCGTGCTGCAGACTGACCTCCGGCTGGTCGACGTTGAGCACGAAGTCCTGCAGGTTGGTGATTTTGTACTGCACGGTCAGCGGCACCTCGACGATGTTCTCGTCCTCGGTGAGCATCTGACCCTGCTTGGTGTAGGCCCGCTCGCGGGTCACGTTCTCAAGGTACTTACGGTCGATGGGCGGGAAATAGATATTCAAGCCCGGGCCGACAGTCTCGTAGTACTTGCCAAAGCGCAGCACCACAGCCTGTTCCTGTTCGTCCACGACGTACACGGCGCTGTACAGCCAGATGGCCGCCAGCACGGCCAGGCCGATGCCCAGCAGGCCCAGACCGCCACCTTTGCCAACATTGCGGTCACCACCGCCACCGCGTTTCTTGCCGCTGCCGAACATGCCGTTGAGGCTGTCCTGCAGCTTGCGGAAGGCCTCGTCCAGATCCGGTGGACCTTTCTTGTCGCCACCACCACCGCCGCCACGACGGCCGCCCCAGGGATCCTGATTGTTCGAGTTGCCACCCGGCTCATTCCAAGCCATAGCGCTCTCCATCTGATAAAGCAAAGACGCGCCCACGGCGCGCCGTCCAATGCTACAGAATGCCTGTCACGGTCGCCCGGCGACCTCGACGGGCATTTATTGCAAAGTGTGTTGCTCGATGAAAAGTTCAGGCTCCATGCCCTCGCGACTGACCAGGCGATTGAGCTCCACCCGGGGCAATCGCACGCTCAGCAGGCTGCGACCTTCTTCATCGTGCTCTTCGCCTTGCACCGCGCCTAGAGCGAAGAATTGCGCGCGCAAGCGGGCAAGTCGCTGTTCCAGACGCAGGGTTCCGACATACAGATCATCCCCCAGCAACTCGGCAATCGCCTGGCCAACCAGTTCCAGGCCACGTCCATCACGTGCCGATACCCAGACCCGCTGCGGTTTGCCGTCGGCATCTCGCTGGATCTGCGGCTCGACATCTTCGAGCAGGTCGAGTTTGTTATAGACCTCGAGGATCGGCAAGCCTTCAGCGCCGATCTCGCCCAGCACCGCCAGCACCTGCTCGATCTGCTCCATGCGCTCGGGCTCATGAGCGTCGATGACGTGCAGCAGCAGGTCGGAGTTACTCGATTCTTCGAGCGTAGCCCGAAATGCCTCGACGAGCTTGTGCGGCAGGTGGCGGATGAACCCCACGGTGTCGGCCAGCACGATCGGCCCCAGGTCCGCGAGTTCGAGTCGACGCAAGGTCGGATCGAGGGTCGCGAACAACTGATCGGCGGCGTAGACGTCGGAGGTGGTCAAGGCGTTGAACAGCGTTGACTTGCCAGCGTTGGTATAGCCCACCAGCGAAACGGACGGGATATCCGCACGTTTGCGGCCGCGCCTGGCCTGTTCGCGCTGACTGCGCACCTTCTCCAGACGCGCCTTGATCTGCCGCAGGCGGACCCGCAACAGGCGGCGGTCGGTTTCCAGTTGGGTCTCACCCGGGCCGCGCAGGCCGATACCGCCCTTCTGCCGCTCCAGGTGGGTCCAACCGCGTACCAGCCGCGTGCTCATATGCTCGAGCTGGGCCAGTTCGACCTGCAGCTTGCCCTCATGGGTGCGCGCCCGCTGGGCGAAGATGTCAAGGATCAGCCCGGTACGGTCGAGCACACGACACTCGAAGACGCGTTCGAGGTTGCGCTCCTGGCTGGGCGTGAGGGTGTGATTGAATATCACCAGATCGACCTGTTCGGCGTGGACCAGATCGCGCAGTTCCTCGACCTTGCCACTGCCAATCAGGTACTTGGCTGTAGGCTGGTGCCGGGCCACCGTGGCCAGCGAAACGATCTCCGCTCCGGCCGACAGCGCCAGTTCCTGAAACTCCTGCGGGTCTTCGCGCGCCTCAGGGTTCTGACCTTCCAAGTGAACGAGCAACGCTCGCTCACCACCACCGTGGCGCTCAAAGAACAATGCAGGCTCCTATCAGGCGTTGCCTGGCTCGCTGTCGCCGTGTTCGGAATCGGACGGGCTTGGCAGGCGAACCGGACGGGCAGGAACCACGGTCGAAATGGCGTGCTTGTAGACCATCTGGCTGACGGTGTTCTTCAGCAGCACTACGAATTGGTCGAAGGATTCGATCGAGCCCTGCAGCTTGATACCGTTTACCAGGTAAATGGAAACCGGGACCTTTTCTTTTCTCAAGGTGTTCAAGTAAGGGTCTTGTAGCGAATGCCCTTTTGACATATGCCGCACTCCTGTAAGGATCAATAGTAAAAAAACAATAAAATCGGTAATTCAAGCCATTCTAATCGCAAGAATAGACGGCAATTGCAGGGACTCAGCTCAATATGGAGATGGCCCCCAGGTATTTCAAGGTGCGGGACAGATTGTCGCAGGCCAGGCTGTCGAGCCACTCTACGCCGGACCAACCACGTAACCAGGTGAATTGCCGCTTGGCCAATTGGCGAGTGGCAATGATACCGCGTTCACGCATTTCTTCGGCTGTCAGCTTGCCGTCCAGGTAGTCCCAGACCTGCCGATACCCCACTGCCCGTATAGACGGCAGCCCTGCGTGCAAGTCACTTCTGGCGCGCAGTGCTCGGACCTCGTCGACGAACCCCTGTTCCAGCATTTGCGAAAATCGTAGCGCAATTCGCTGATGCAAAATGTGACGATCTGTAGGAGCAATCGCCAAACTGGCGACAGTATAGGGCAAATGGCCGCCCGCGCCTGCGTCTGAGCCGCGACTTTCCGCGTATTGACGTTGTCGGTGCGCGGTCATGCTTTCGCCGCTCACCCGATAGACTTCCAGGGCGCGGATCAGTCGCTGCGGGTCGTTGGGATGGATGCGCGCCGCCGACTCCGGGTCCACCTCGGCCAGTTGCCGGTGCAACGCGGCCAGGCCCAAGTCCCGCGCCTGGGCTTCGAGCTCGGCGCGTACGGTAGCATCTGCGGCGGGCATGTCCGCCAAGCCATCGACCAATGCCTTGTAATAGAGCATGGTGCCGCCCACCAGCAAAGGGATCTTGCCCCGGGCGGTGATCTCAGCCATCGCTTCCAGCGCATCGGTGCAAAACTGCGCCGCCGAATAGCTCTCGGCCGGGTCGAGAATGTCGATCAGCCGATGGGGGTGTGCGGCCAGCACATCCTTGGAGGGCTTGGCGGTGCCAATGTCCATGCCGCGATAGACCAGCGCCGAATCGACACTGATCAGCTCACAGGGCAGCACTTTGGTCAGCTCGATGGCAAGGTCGGTCTTGCCGGCCGCCGTCGGGCCCATGAGGAATATCGCTGGGGGCTTGCCGCTCATGTCATCGACCGCGCAGGAAAAGTTTGTCCAGATCATCCAACCCAAGCTGTGTCCAGGTCGGCCGACCGTGGTTGCACTGGCCGCTGCGCTCGGTATTCTCCATGTCACGCAGCAGCGCGTTCATCTCGGGGATGGCCAGGCGGCGGTTGGCACGCACCGCGCCATGACAAGCCATGGTACCGAGCAGCTCGTTGAGGTGCGCCTGGATACGATCACTGGTGCCGTACTCCATGAGATCCGCGAGCACGTCCTGGACCAGCCGGTTGGCCTCGGCCTGCTTGAGCAAGGCAGGAATCTGTCGGATCGCCAGGGTTTCTGGGCCCAGGCGCTGCAGTTCGAAGCCCAGGCGCTGGAACCATTGGGCATGCTCCTCGGCGCAATCAGCCTCGCGCTGGCTCAGGGCCAGCGACTCGGGCACCAGCAGCGGCTGACCACTCAGCCCTTCACTGGCCATTGCCACCTTGAGGCGTTCGTACATGATGCGCTCATGGGCGGCATGCATGTCCACCAGCACTAGGCCAACGGCGTTCTCGGCCAGGATGTAGATGCCTTTGAGCTGGGCCAGGGCAAAGCCCAGCGGCGGTACATCGCCCTGGCTTTGCGGCAGCGCCACCGGGGCAGGGACGCCGCCCTCCAGCGGGGCGAAGAACTCACGATAGACAGCCTGCGCTTCGGCAACCGGCACAGGCTGCGAGGGGCGCGGGGTGTATTGGTACTGATAACCCGAACCACCGCCACCGGCGAACGACTGCCGCGGCTCGGCCTGAGGCTGCTCCAGCACTGGCGAGGCCAGGCGCATCTCGCCCTGGGGCCCGAACTCACCGGCCTGTAGACCACTGGGACGTACGATCTCGGTAGCCGCAGCCGGCGCAGCGAGCTGGTCTTCCGGACGCACGTCCGCCAGGGCACGGTGCAGGGTGCCATACAGAAAATCGTGGACCATGCGCCCTTCACGAAAGCGCACTTCATGCTTGGTGGGGTGCACGTTGACGTCAACCCCGTTCGGTTCGAGTTCAAGGAACAATACGAACGTCGGGTGGCGACCATTGAACAGTACATCGCGGTAGGCCTGACGAACCGCGTGCGCCACCAGCTTGTCACGCACGGCGCGACCGTTGACGAAGAAATACTGCAGGTCGGCCTGGCTGCGCGAAAACGTCGGCAGCCCCACCCAGCCCCACAATCGCAGGCCATTGCGCTCGACATCGATCGGCATGGCCTGCTCGAGGAAGCCCGGACCGCAGATCGTTCCGACCCGCCGCGCCCGGGTCAGCTCATCGGGCGCCTCGTGCAGGCTGAGGATGCTCTTGCCGTTATGGCGCAAGTGGAAGCCGACATCGAAGCGGGCCAAAGCCAGACGACGGACAACTTCCTGCAGGTGATCGAACTCGGTCTTCTCCGACTTGAGGAACTTGCGCCGGGCCGGGGTATTGAAGAACAAGTCACGCACCTCGACCGAGGTGCCGACAGGGTGCGCGGCAGGCTGCACACGCGGCGTCATGTCACGCCCCTCTGTCTCTACCTGCCAGGCTTCGCCAGCGCCGGCGGTGCGCGAGGTGAGCGTCAGGCGCGCCACCGAACTGATCGACGCCAGGGCCTCGCCGCGAAAGCCCAGGCTGAGCACGCCTTCGAGGTCTTCCAGTTCGCGAATCTTGCTGGTGGCATGGCGCGCCAAGGCCAGCGGCAGATCATCAGGCGCGATGCCGCCACCGTCATCCCGCACGCGCAGCAGCTTCACTCCGCCCTGTTCGACCTCCACATCGATACGTCGAGCACCGGAGTCCAGGCTGTTCTCCAGCAGCTCCTTGGCCACCGAAGCCGGGCGCTCGACCACCTCGCCTGCGGCGATCTGGTTGGCCAGCCGAGGGCTGAGCAACTGGATGCGCGAACCACCACTCATTGCTGGGCAGCCAGGGTAGTGCCAGGGATGTCGAGGTGCTGGCCGACCTTCAGCTCATCGCTCTTGAGGCTGTTGGTGGTCCGCAGGCTAGCCACGCTGACCTGATAGCGCACAGCGATCATGGCCAAGGTCTCACCGGGGCGCACGGTATGCTCGCGCGGCCCTTGGGCAATCTTGCCGCTGTCGCGCAGCCACGCGATGTACGTCCCCGGTGGGGGGCTTTGCTGGAAGTACTGACGCACACCAGTGTGGATCGAGCGAGCCAAGGCCTGCTGGTGGCTCGTGGTCGCCAGCTTGGCGGCTTCGTTGGCATTAGAGATGAACCCGGTTTCCACCAGGATCGACGGAATATCCGGGGATTTCAGAACCATGAACCCAGCCTGCTCCACGCGGCGCTTGTGCAGCGGGGTAATGCGCCCCATGTTGCCCAGCACCTTCTGCCCCACATCGAGACTGGAGCTGAGCGTGGCGGTCATGGACAGGTCCAGCAGCACGCCCGCGAGCATGCGGTCCTTGTCGTCGAGGCTGACATTGCCGGCGCCCCCGATCAGGTCGGAGCGGTTTTCCGTATCGGCCAGCCAGCGCGCAGTCTCGGAGGTTGCGCCCCGATCGGACAACGCGAACACCGATGCACCGAAAGCGGCCTTGGACGGCGCGGCATCGGCATGGATGGAAATGAACAGATCGGCGCCCTTCTTGCGCGCGATCTCGGTGCGCTTGCGCAACGGGATGAAGTAATCGCCCGTTCGAGTCAGCTCGGCGCGATAGCCGCGCTCGGTGTTGATCTGGCGCTGCAGCTCGCGGGCAATCTGCAGGACGATGTCTTTTTCATGCTGGCCACGCGAGCCCGATGCACCCGGGTCCTCGCCGCCATGTCCGGCGTCGATGGCGACGACGATGTCGCGCTTGCCACTCGGTACCGGCGGCAATTTGATAGCCGGCTGGGCAGGCGTCACCGGCACGGCCGGGGCGGTAGCGGGTGTCTGCGCGGGCGGCGGGGTCGGGGTAGTGGCGGCAACGGCGTCGGCCTCCTGGTCGTACAGGTCGACCACCAGGCGGTTGCCATACTGGGCGTTGGGCGCCAGGGTGAAGCTCTTGGGCGTCACGGCCTTTTTCAGGTCGACGACCACGCGCAGATCAGTGGGCGTGCGCTGGGCGGAACGCACACTGTTGATCGGTGTATTGGAGGTGGCGACATTCAGCGCCCCCCCCAAGGTGGCGCCGTTGATGTCGATGACCAGGCGGTCCGGCGCGGTCAGGGTAAAGACGCTGTGCTGCACAGGGCCGGATAGGTCGAAGACCAGCCGTGTGTTATCCGGTGCGCGCCACAGACGCATGCTCTTGACTTGTGTGACGGCCAGAGCGTCAACGGTCACCGCTGTCAGCAGCAGCCCAACGACGGCGACCAGTGCGCGTATGCGCATACCTAACCCCATTTACTGTTTGAATTCTGTGGCCAGGGCGGCGCACCAGGCCTCACCGCGAGCCCCCTGCGGTGAAAGGAGAAGCGAGCGTCCACTCGCTTGCGGGCTTATGGTAATGGTCAGGTCGGGCTTTGGCAAAACGCCCGCACCCTTTTGTGGCCATTCGAACAGGCACAGCGGGTCTCCTTCGAAATAGTCACGGATCCCCATGAACTCCAGCTCTTCCGGATCGACCAGACGGTACAGGTCGAAATGGAAGGCGCGCACATCGCCAATCTCGTAGGGCTCGACCACGGTGAAGGTCGGGCTTTTGACTGCCCCGGTATGGCCCAGGCCGCGGATCAGCCCGCGCGAAAGCGTGGTCTTGCCGGCGCCCAGGTCGCCTTCGAGAAAGATCACGCCATGACCGCCGGTCACTTCGGCCAAGCGCGCACCAAATGCGACGGTGGCCGGTTCGTCGGCCAGAAACAGGGTTATGCCAGACACGCTGAATGCTCCTCCAACAACTCACGAATGACCGGAACCAGATCACTGGCCGCCAAGCCTCTTCCCTTCACACCCAAGCGCTCCCCCGCACAGGCGTGCAACCACACGCCCAGGCAAGCGGCCGACCACGCGTCCATGCCTTGGGCCAGCAAGGCGGCCAGCACACCGGTCAGCACATCGCCCAGGCCCGCGCCCGCCATGGCCGGATGGCCACGCTCGCACAGCGCCAACTGCCCGTCCGGGCCCGCCACCAAGGTACCGGCGCCCTTGAGCACACAGACACTGGCATGCTTGCGAGCAAGCTTGCGGGCCGCTCCCGGGCGATCGGCCTGAACCGCTTCGGTGGAAATACCCAGCATGCGCGCCGCCTCCCCTGGATGCGGAGTTAGGATGCTGCCGCTGTGCAAGGCCAGGGGTCTGTGCGCCAGTTGATTCAACGCATCGGCGTCCCAAACCTGCGGCACAGGCGCGTTGGCCGCCGCCGACAACAGGCTGCGGCCCCAAGCCGCCTGGCCCAGCCCAGGGCCGACCACCAGCACCGAGGCACGCTCGAGCACGCCCATCAACTGGTTGGCCGAACTCACGCTGAGCCACATGGTTTCGGGCAGACGCGCAAGACCCGCAGCGACGTGCTCGGGGCGTGTCGCCACGCTCACGAGGCCAGCACCACAGCGCAGGGCCGCCTCGGCACTGAGCATCACCGCTCCGCCGGTGCCCAGGTCGCCCCCGACCACCAGCACATGACCGAAGTCGCCCTTGTGGGCGTCGGCGCGGCGCGGTGGCAGGTGCGCAGTAGTCAGGCTGCTCAGCAGCTGGGGGGCATTACCGGGGTGTTTGGTCTGAGGCATGGGGTCAAAGGCTCCGATGTCTGGCAGAATTATACGCACCTCTGCCTGTATTGCCTTGTCCATCCATGTCCGCTTGCCTTCCTGATCTCAATACGCTGGCCCAATCGATCAAGGATTGGGGCCGCGAACTCGGTTTCGCCCACGTCGGTATCGCCGACGTGGCGCTTGGCGAGCACGAACACCATCTGCAGCGCTGGCTGGAAGCCGGCTACCAGGGCGAGATGGACTACATGGCCGCCCATGGCAGCAAACGCTCACACCCCGACGAACTGGTACCCGGCACCGTGCGTGTGGTGTCGCTGCGCATGGACTACCTGCCCGGCGATACACGCATGACCCAGATGCTGGCGCACCCTGAGAAAGCGTACATTTCCCGCTATGCCCTGGGTCGCGACTACCACAAGCTGGTGCGCAAACGCGTGCAGCACCTGGCCGAGCGCATCCAGCAGGCCATCGGCCCCTTTGGTTTTCGCGCCTTCGTCGACAGTGCCCCGGTGTTGGAAAAAGCCATCGCCGAACAGGCCGGCCTGGGCTGGATCGGCAAGAATACCTTGCTGCTCAACCGCAAGGCCGGCAGCTACTTCTTCCTTGCTGAGCTGTTCGTCGACCTGCCACTACCGGTGGACCAGGCCCAGGCCAGCGAACATTGCGGGCGCTGCCAGGCCTGCCTGGACATCTGCCCGACCGCCGCCTTTGTCGGGCCGTATGTGCTCGACGCCCGGCGCTGCATTTCCTATCTGACCATCGAGCTCAAGCACGCAATTCCGGTCGAGTTGCGCCCGCTGATTGGCAATCGGGTGTTCGGTTGCGACGATTGCCAGATCGTCTGCCCTTGGAACCGTTTCGCACGCCCGACCCAGGAAAACGACTTCAAGCCCCGTCACGGACTGGACAACGCCGAGCTGGCCGCACTGTTCCTCTGGGATGAAGCGACCTTCCTGAACAACACCGAGGGCTCCCCCCTGCGCCGCGCCGGCTACGAGCGTTGGTTGCGCAACCTGGCGGTGGGGCTGGGGAATGCGCCGACTACCATCCCGGTGCTCGAAGCCTTGCGAGCCCGGCGCGAGCATCCCTCGGCATTGGTACGCGAGCACGTGGAATGGGCGCTGGCACAGCACGAAGATCAGTAGCGACCCAGCCCCTCAGGCCTGCAGAGGGGCAATCATTGCTGGTCGTTGTAGTGGAACTTGGGCATTTCCCAGTGGAAGCGGATCGCCAGCAATCGCACCAGGAACCCACCGAACAAGGTCAGCAGCATGGACTGCTCGGCCGGCACCTTGAAGTACACGCAGCCCAGGTAGAACCAGGCGGCGGCAAAAGAGACGCTGGCATAAAGCTCCCGGCGGAATACCAGGGGGATATCGTTGCAGAAGATGTCCCGCAGGATGCCACCGAACACACCAGTGATCACGCCACTGATCGAAGCCACCAGCATGCCCTGCCCCATCTCCAGGGCTGTCATGCAACCAATCAATGTGAACGCCACCAGCCCCAGCGCATCGAGCACCAGAAACAGTGAGCGCAGATGGCGCATCAACGGCGCTATGAAGATGGTCAGCAAGGCTGCGAAGCTGGTCAGCACAAGGTACTCAGGGTGCTTCACCCACGTCAGTGGGTAGTGCCCAAGCAGCACATCGCGCACCGAACCGCCACCCAGCGCGGTGACGCAGGCGATCAGCACTACGCCAAACCAATCCATGCCGCGGCGCCCCGCGGAAAGCGCGCCGGTCATGGCTTCGGCGGTAATGGCGACAAGGTAGAGCATCAACAACATGGTGCATGTCCAAAAAAAAGCGGCAAACGCCAAACCCACAAGCAAAACGCCACGGCGGGCTGGTCACTCAGCCGCTGTGGCGCTGATGCTTGGCTCGAGGCTCGAAACTTAGACTTTGATGAAGTGTTCGCGGTAGTGACGCAACTCGGCGATCGACTCACGAATGTCGTCCAGCGCCAGGTGGGTCCCACCCTTCTTGAAGCTGTCACGCACCTGTGGGGCCCAGCGAGCGGCCAACTCCTTGAGCGTGGAGACGTCCAGGTTGCGATAGTGGAAGAACCTTTCGAGCTTAGGCATGTGGCGATAAAGGAAGCGGCGATCCTGGCAGATGCTGTTGCCGCAGATCGGCGACTTGCCCGTGGGCACCCATTGCTCGAGGAAGGCCAGGGTCTGCGCCTCGGCCTCAGCCATGTCGATGCGGCTCTCGCGCACACGCTGGGTCAGGCCGGAAGCACCATGGGTACGGGTGTTCCAGTCGTCCATACGCGCCAGCACCTCATCGCTGTGGTGGATAGCGATGACCGGACCTTCGGCCAGGGTATTGAGCTCACTGTCGGTGACAATGGTCGCCATCTCGATGATGACATCGTTGTCCGGATCCAGACCGGTCATTTCCAGATCGATCCAGATCAGGTTCTGTGCGTTTTGCATGAAGGGCTCCTCGAATAGGCCGTCATTTTAGCCCACGACGCGGCTTTCGTGGCGCAAACGCCAACACAAGGGACAGGATGGTCCATGCTAAACTGCCAGCCGTTTTTCTTTCTGCCCCGCCAACACGGAACCTTCATGGCCAAACGCCAGCTCAACCGTCGCCAGAACTGGCGTATCGAAAAAATCCAAGGCGAGCGCGCCGCTCGCGCCGCCAAACGTGAGCAACACGCTCTGCAGGAGCTGGAAGGGGGCGACCTGGGCCCTGAGCAGTTGGGGCTGGTGATCGCTCACTTCGGCGTACAGGTGGAGGTCGAGGCGCAGGATGGCGAAGCCAAGGGCCAGGTGTTTCGCTGTCATTTGCGAGCCAATTTACCGGCACTGGTCACGGGCGATCGGGTGGTATGGCGAGCGGGCAATCAGGGCAACGGTGTCATCGTCGCGCAGATGCCCCGCACCGCCGAGCTGTGCCGGCCGAACAACCACGGCCAGTTGAAGCCGGTGGCGGCGAACGTCGACCTGATCGTGATCGTCTTCGCCCCTGCCCCCGAACCCCAGGCCAACCTGATCGACCGCTACCTGGTCGCCGCCGAACATGCCGGCATCCGCCCTCTGCTGCTGCTGAACAAGGCCGACCTGATCGATGAGCAGAACGGTCCGACCATAGAAGCCCTCCTGGCGGTCTACCGCGACCTGGGCTATCCCCTGTTGGAGGTTTCGGCTCATCAGGGCGAGGGCATGCAGCGTCTGCAACAGACGCTGGACAAGCACATCAGCGTGTTCGTTGGCCAGTCCGGGGTCGGTAAGTCATCGCTGGTCAACAGCCTCCTGCCGGAGGTCAGGACTCGTGTGGGCGATCTGTCCGAATGGTCCGGCCAGGGCACGCACACTACCACCACGGCCCGCCTGTACCACTTCCCCAATGGGGGTGACCTGATCGACTCACCCGGCATCCGCGAGTTCGGCTTGGGCCATGTCAGCCGCGACGATGTCGAGGCCGGCTTCATCGAGTTCCGCGAGCTGCTCGGCCACTGTCGCTTCCGCGACTGCAAGCACGACCGTGAACCCGGCTGCGCCTTGCTCCAGGCTTTGGATGACGGGCGTATCAAGCCACAGCGGATGAACAGCTATCGCTCGATCATCGCCAGCCTGCCGCAAGACACCTACTGAGCCCCCTCGGTGACAAAAAGGCCGCTCCTGCAGTGATTGCAGGAGCGGCCTTTTGTCGACTGGCCCAGCCCAGGTCTCACTCCTGGGTGTTGTCCATTTTCAAGACGCCATCTTCGAAGATGTTCAGCTTCTGACGCAGTTCTCGCGGCTGCATCGGCGCCTGGGCCGTATCGCCCTGGCCCGGAGTGGCTGGTGCGCTAGCGCCAGGTGTGCCATTGACAGGGGGCGTTTGCTCGGTAGGCACCGGGGCATCCGGCGCGCCCTGCTCGCCCTCGATGCTGCGCTGAGCCTTCTTGGTGAGGACGATGATGTCGATACGTCGGTTGACCGGGTTGAACGGGTCCTTGCGATCGAACAGCGACGACGAGGCGTAACCCACCACCCGTGCCACCTGCTCATCCGGGTACCCCCCGGCGACCAGCGCACGTCGCGCGGCATTGGCGCGGTTGGCCGACAGTTCCCAGTTGCCGAATTCGCCAGTACCGGCATAGGGCTTGGCATCGGTATGACCACTGATGCTGATCTTGTTCGGCACCGCCTTGATGGTGTCGGCCATGGCCAACAGGATGTCCTCGAAGTACGGCTGCAGGCGTGCACTGCCCAGGTCGAACATCGGCCGGTTCTCGGCATCCATGATCTGAATGCGCAGGCCGTCCTGGGTGATCTCGAACAGGATCTGGTCCTTGAACTTCTGCAGTTGCGGGTTTTCCTCGACCTTGTTCTGCAGTTCCTGCAACAGCAATTGCAAGCGCTCCTGCTCGACCTGCTCGGCCAAGGTCTCGACTTTGTCTTTGTCCAACTGGATGCTGGTGTCAGGTGTCGGCTCGGATTTTTCTTCCGGATTGATGGTTTTCTCCGGCGCCAATTGTGGCGAACCACCCAAGTCGATGACGTAGGGGGTGCCGCTCTCGGAGAAGCCTATCGGGTCCTTGAAATAGCCAGCGATGGCGAGCTTCTGTTCAGGCGTGGCCGTGGACAGCAGCCAGAGCACCAGAAAAAACGCCATCATCGCGGTGGCGAAGTCGGCAAAGGCGATCTTCCAGGCACCGCCGTGGTGACCGTCGCCAAAGCGCTTGACGCGCTTGACGATGATGGGCTGATTGTTCTCCATGATTTAGCGACCGCGAACCGCTTGTTCCAGCTCGGCGAAGCTTGGACGGTGCGCCGGATAAAGCACCTTGCGCCCGAACTCCACGGCCAGCGACGGCGGCATGCCAGAGGCAGAGGCCACCAGCGATGCCTTGATTGCCTCGTAGACGTTCAGCTCTTCCTTCGCGTCATGACGCAGGGCGTTGGCCAACGGACCAAAGAAGCCGTAGGCCGCGAGAATACCGAAGAACGTACCCACGAGCGCGGCGCCCACGTGCAGACCGATGGACTTCTGGTCGCCATCGCCCAGCGATGCCATGGTCACGACAATCCCGAGAACCGCGGCCACGATACCGAAGCCGGGCATGCCATCGGCGATGCCTGTCACCGCATGGGAAGGGTGCTCGAGCTCTTCTTTCATGTTCAACAGCTCCATGTCGAACAGGCCTTCGAGCTCGTGGGGCGCCATGTTGCCGGTGGACATGATGCGCAGGTAGTCGCAGATGAACGCGGTCATGCGCTCGTCGCCCAGAACGGCCGGGTATTTGGCGAAGATGGGGCTGGCGGCTGGGTCTTCGATATCACCCTCGATGGCCATCATGCCCTCGCGGCGGCTCTTGTTGAGGATCTCATAGACCAGGCCCAGCACCTCCAGGTAGAAGGTGTGAGTGAAACGGGTGCCGAACATCTTCAGCGACTTCTTGATCACATGCATGGTCATGTGACCAGGGTTGGCCTGAAGGAACGCACCGAAGGCCGCACCGCCGATGATCAGCACTTCGAACGGCTGGATCAGCGCCGCGATCTTGCCGTGGGATAGCACGTAGCCGCCGAGCACGCTCGCGAATACGACGATGATGCCGATAATTTTAGCCATAGGTTCAAAGCACTTGCTGTGGTGGTCAGGGTCAGGGGCGGGAGCTTTAAAACTCTTCTTCTACTTATCGACAGAACTGCGCCAGACTATAGGCACAAAATGCGAAAAGCCAGTTCGGACTGATGTCAAAATGCCAATGGACGCTAAGGTACCAAGCCAGATTCCACCCACGCTCGATGCCTGGGTAAAACTGCTCGACGGCATCCGCCTGCCAGTACCCAAGGAGAGTCATGACCGGGTACTGGCCGCCATCAACGATAGCCGGCGCTCTTTGCGCGACATCGCCGAACTCATGCAGGACAGCCCAGCGCTGGTGCTTTCGGTGATGCGCGAGGCGAACCATCCGGCCAACGCCAGCCAGGCCGAACCCGCCGAAAGCCTGGAAGTCGCCCTCAATCGCCTAGGTCTGGCCCGCACCGCGAGCCTGCTGGCACGTCTGCCTGCCGTCCCCGGCGAAGATATTCCGCCGGTACTGCGTCAGTTCCTGCTGATCAGCCAGCACGCTGCCCAGCAGGCCAGTGGCCTGTTCGCCAGCCGCCTGGCCCGGTTGTGGCAAGAGATCCATTGGGGCAGCCTGTTGTTCCTGTCGCCACTGTGGCCCCTGGCTTTGGCCTATCCCAAGTTGCTCGATGCCTGGGAGCTGCGGGTGATCCATAAGGGTGAGGAAGCTGCCGAGGTCGAGCAGGCGCTGTTCGGCGTGCGCATCGTTACCCTGTGCCAGGCCATGGCCGAGCAATGGCGCCTGCCCGGCTGGGTGACCCAAGGCTATCGCCTGCTGCTCGATGAGCGCGAACAATTGGCCCAGATCCTGAGCATCGCGCGCGAGCAGGATGCCTTCACCCAGCAACAGCGCCTGGATGAAGAGCCCGGGCTGCGCCGCTGGTTCAACCAGCCGGCCAACACCGTGCTGCTGGCCAACGGACTGGCCCTGGCGGCGCAGGTGGGCTGGGACAATCCTCACCTGCTGCGCTGGCAGTTGCTGACGGCGTTGTACCTGCAGACCTCGCTTGATGATGTCCAGCAGCAAATTCACCAGCAAGCGGCGGCCAGTGCCCGGCACCACGCCCGGCACGCCCTGTTCCATCCCGCCGAAGCACTACTCTGGCCCTGGCACCAGCGGCGACCGCATCCGGACATGCTCGCACCTGAGCCACCCACCAGTAAGGATCTGGAACACTGGCGCAAAATCTGTGGCGAGTTGCTGGTCCAACCCAGCCCGTTCACCACCATCCTGCACCTGAGCACCCAGGCGCGCGAAGCCCTGCTGGCCTGCGGCATGCAGCGGGTCATGCTGCTGGCGCTCGACAGACCCAATGAATGCCTGCGCGTGCAGCAGACCGCAGGCCTGCCACCGGAAGCGGCCTCGCTGGTACTGCCGCTGGCCCAAAGCAAATTGTTGCAACGGCTAATGGGCCAAGCGGCGCAACTGCGCCTGACGCCGGAGAACCACGCCCAGTTCTCGGCCTTGCTACCCCCACCTTTGCAAGCACTCCTGTCCAGCGAGCATCTGTTGCTGCGCTCACTGGCAGTCAACGGCCAGGTGGCGATGCTGATGATCGCCGACCAAGGCGGCAGGCCCATGGCCGATGTCAGCGTGCAGGCTTTCGGCAAGACAGCCCAATGCACCGAGCGTGCGCTGTCGGCCTTTACCAACCGCAACGCTTGAGCCTTAGGCTACAATCGCCTCCTCTATTCCACCCTGGAGATCGTGGATGACTGACTTTTCCGGCTTGCCCCTGGTGATCGAACCGGCCGACCTGCTCGCGCGCCTGGATTCGCCACAGCTGATCCTCGTCGACCTGACCAGCGTCAATCGCTATGGCAGCGGGCACATCCCTGGCGCCCGGTTCGTCGATCCCAAGCGCACCCAGCTGGGCCAACCACCGGCGCCAGGGTTGCTGCCGGCGCGGGCTGACCTGGAGAAGCTGTTCGGTGAGCTCGACCACCGGGACGATGCGGTCTATGTGGTGTACGACGATGAAGGGGGCGGCTGGGCCGGGCGCTTCATCTGGCTGCTCGATGTCATCGGGCACACGCGCTACCACTACCTCAATGGCGGCATCCAGGCCTGGCCCGCTGACAAGCTCAGCGTTGAAATCCCACCAAGCAGCGGCGGCCCGGTCAGCCTGCAGTTGCATGCAGAGCCCACCGCCACCCGCGAATACCTGCAAAGCCGACTGGGCGCGGCCGACCTGGTCATCTGGGACGCCCGCAGCCCAGGCGAATACAAGGGCGAGAAAGTCCTGGCCGCCAAAGGCGGGCACATTCCGGGCGCGGTCAACTTCGAGTGGACCGCAGGCATGGACCTGAACGACCACCTGCGCATCCGCTCGGACATGGCCGACATCCTGCAACAACTCGGCATCACCAAGGATAAGGAAGTGATCACTCACTGCCAGACCCACCACCGTTCCGGCTTCACCTATCTGGTGGCCAAGGCCCTCGGCTATCCACGGGTCAAGGCCTACGCCGGCTCCTGGGGCGAATGGGGCAACCATCCGGACACGCCTGTAGAAGTTTGAAATTCCAAGGAAACCCAATGAAATCCCGTTTGTTCATCATCAGCCAGTACCTGCTGCCGCATCACCTGCTCTCGCGGCTGGCCGGCTGCGTCGCCGAATGCCGCGCCCGCTGGTTCAAGAACGCCTTCACCGCCTGGTTCGCCAAGCGCTACCAGGTGAACATGTCCGAAGCATTGGTCGAAGACCTGACCGCCTACGAACATTTCAACGCCTTCTTCACCCGCGCCCTGAAGCCGGGCGCCCGCCCGCTGGACGAAACCCCAGGCGCCATCCTGTGCCCGGCCGATGGTGCCGTCAGTCAGCTCGGCCCGATCGAACATGGCCGTATCTTCCAGGCCAAAGGGCACAGTTTCAGTGCCCTGGAACTGCTCGGCGGCGATCCCGCCTTGGCCGCGCCTTTCATGGGGGGTGAGTTCGCCACCATCTACCTGTCGCCCAAGGACTACCACCGCGTGCACATGCCGCTGGCCGGCACCCTGCGTGAAATGGTCTACGTGCCTGGCCGGCTGTTCTCGGTCAACCAGACCACCGCCGAGAACGTACCCGAACTGTTCGCCCGCAACGAGCGTGTAGTCTGCCTGTTCGACACGGAGCGCGGCCCGATGGCTGTGGTACTGGTCGGCGCGATGATCGTGGCCTCGATCGAGACGGTCTGGGCAGGCCTGGTCACGCCACCCAAGCGTGAACTCAAGACCTTCCGCTACGACGAAGGCAGCCGTGCCCCTATCCACTTGGAGAAAGGCGCCGAACTGGGGCGTTTCAAGCTGGGTTCGACCGCAATCGTGCTTTTTGGCCCAGAGCAGGTGAAGTGGGCGCAAAGCCTGGGTGCAGGCTCCGCGGTACGCATGGGCGAGTTGCTGGCTCAGCCTGCCCAAGCCTGAGTCATCGCAACGAAAAAAGGCCCCGCACAAGCGGGGCCTTTTTCATGGTGCTACGTCAGTAGGCGCTAACCTCAGCTACGCGCGTCGCGATCACGCAGCCCCAGCAGGTACAGCACGCCATCGAGCCCCAGGGTGGAGATTGCCTGTTTAGCCGACTGGCGCACCAGCGGCTTGGCACGGAAAGCCACACCCAGCCCGGCCAGCGACAGCATCGGCAGGTCGTTGGCGCCATCACCGACGGCAATGGTCTGTTCCAACTGCAGGCCTTCTTCGCTCGCCAATTGCTGCAGCAGGTCGGCCTTGCGCTGCGCATCGACAATCGGCTCAACGGCGACGCCGGTTACCTTGCCATCAACCACTTCCAGTTCGTTGGCGAAGACGTAGTCGATGCCCAGGCGCGCTTGCACCTGCTTGGCGAAGTAGGAGAAGCCACCAGACAGGATCGCAGTCTTGTAGCCCAGGCGCTTGAGCTCGGCGAACAGGTGCTCGGCACCCTCTGTCAGGCGCAGGGAGGCGCCGATCTGGTCCAGCACGCCAACATCCAGGCCCTTGAGCAAGGCCATGCGCTCCTTGAAGCTGGCACGGAAATCCAATTCACCGCGCATGGCGCGCTCGGTGATCGCTGCCACTTGCTCGCCCACCCCGGCGGCCTTGGCCAGCTCGTCGATCACCTCAGCCTCGATCAGCGTCGAGTCCATGTCGAACACCGCCAGGCGCCGGTTGCGGCGGAACAGGTCATCCTTCTGGAAGGCGATGTCGACGCTCAGCTCCTCGGCCAGGGCGAAGAAGTCCGCGCGCAGAGCCTGGGAATCACTTGGCTCACCGCGCACGGAAATTTCGAGGCTGGCCTTGCTCTTCTCGCACGAGGCATCCAGCGACACCCGCGCAGACAGGCGCTCGATGCGCTCGATGGTCAGGCCGTACTGGCTGATCACCGCACTGACCCGCTGCAACTGCTCGGGGGTCACTTTGCGGCTGAGCAACGTCACGATATGGCGTGCCTCGCCCTGGCTGTCGGCCCAATGCTGGTAGTCGGCCTCGGAAATGGGCGTGTAGCGGGCCTGCAGGTTAAGCGCATGGGCTTTGGCCTGAACGCTCTGCAGCAGGTTGGTGGCCACTTCGTTGTCCGGAATATCGACCAGAATGCCAAAGGACAGGGTGCCATGCATCACCGCCAGGCCGATGTCGAGAATGTTCACACCGCCCTGGACCAGGACGCCGGTGATGGCCGCAGTGAGACCGGGACGGTCTTCACCAGTGATGTTGATCAGGACGATTTCGCGCAAGACCGGGCTCCGACTTCGATGAAAAATGCGCATTCTACCGATTTTCCGTGACCATCGGGCGCTACCGATACTTTGCCGACAAAACACGGCTCGCTATACTGCGCAACACCTTTTTCGCCATAAAGAGCCGCGCTCTGTGAACCGGCCCACGCCAGTCAAACCTGATAACTTCTTCCTGATGATCTTCCGAGCCCTGCGCCAGCGTCGCGTTCCGCTGGCTCTGCGCATCGCCAGCCACAATATTTTCCTGGTGGCCCTGGCGCTGGTGATCTATGCCTGCGTCATGGGTCTGCAGTTCCGGCAGGCCATGCATGAACAGGCCGACGCCCTCGGCCAGAGCCTGACCATCCAGACCGCCAACTCGGCGACCGAGCTGCTGGTGTCGAACGACATCCTCAGCCTCAACGTATTGCTGGGCAATCTGGTGAAGAACCCGCTGGTGGCCCATGCGGCAATCTACAGCGTGGACAACCGTATGCTGGCCGAAGCCGGCCAGCGGCCGAAGAACGGACTGCTGGGCGAGGCTGAAGGGCTCTACCAGACCAAGATCACCTTCCAGGACGTGACCGCTGGTCAACTGCGCATCAGCCTGGACATGAGCCAGTTCCAGCAGCCAATGACCATCAGCCTGCAGAGCATGGGTATCCTCGGCGGCATCTTGCTGGCCTTGGCACTGGCCCTGAGCCTGCGCCTGGGTCGTCACATCACGACGCCGCTCTTGCAGTTGCGCGTGTGGCTGCGTGACCCGCATCCCTATACCCCTGCTACCGATCGCCAGGACGAGATCGGCGACCTGGCGCGTCAGTTGCACGCCCGCCTGGCCCCGCCGCCGCCAGAGCCTGAGGAAGTCGAAGAAGACTTCGAGGACCTGGACGAAGTCGCCGCCGCCCCCAAGGCCACGGCAAAAGCCAAGATCGCGACCGAAGACGACGAGGACGATGACGCGTTCGCCGGTCTGATCGACGCCGAGGACAGCCACGCCAAGCCTGTCGCCGCGGTATCCGACGAGCCGCAGTACAGCGCCGTGCTCGCCGTGCAACTGGGCTCCCAGGAGCAACTGCGCCGCCTGCCCCGCACACGCCTGACCGAACTGCTGGAGCGCTATCGCGACTGCCTGGAGCAGGCCACATCGCTGTATGACGGCGAAACCTACACCCTCAACGATGGCAGCACCCTGCTGCTGTTCCACAGCCGCGACTGCGGTGAGGATTACCTGACCAATGCCATCTGCTGCGGCGAACTGCTGCGGGCACTGGGCCATGCCTTGCAGATCGAGGTGGCCGACAGCGGTATCACCCTGCAACTGCAACTGGGCCTGGTCCTGGCGGACGACCTGCAGGGCCTGGAGCAGGTCGACCTGCTGATGACCGAAAAAGCCCAGGATGCCCTGGCGCTTTCGCAGCACAGTCGCAACCTGCTGCTGGTGGAGCGCAAGATCAGCGACGATGGACTGATTCGTCAGCGCGCTCGCATCCGCCCGATAGCCAGCCCCGAAGGCGCCTGCTGCGTCGAGCGGCTGATGGAGCCCTACCCGTCCATGCTCGAGCGTCAGCTGGCGCGCATGCACGAACGCCGGGCCTGAGTTCGACAAAGAGTGGGGCCAAGCCAGCGTACCGTAGGCGCTGGCGCAGCCTGCGATGGGCCGTACAGCGGCCCTCAAATGCGCAATTGTTCGACAGCTCGAATCACCAGCACTTCTCGAAGCAATAAAAAAGCCCGCATTGCTGCGGGCTTTTTTGTGTCTATCGGTTTAGAACCGGTAGACCTCCATGTCGGTCCGAATCGGCGAAGCCATCGGAATCTTTGGTTTCTCAGGCCCCTTCTTGACCTGGACCGGGGCTGACTTGCGTTGAGGCGGGGACTCTTCAGCAATTGCCGGCTGGTTAGCCAGCGGCTTGACCGCCACACTGAGCTGCTCGGCCAACTTCTGTAGCAATTGCCCCTGGGCCTGCACCTGGGACGCCTCGGAGCCCTCGTGTGGCTGCTCCAGGTGGACGATACGGTTATCCCGTACCTTGCCGCGACGATCGAGCAGGCGCCACTGGGCGTCGAGAATGGCCGGCTGGTTCTTGCCCGAATCCAGGCGGGTAATCGACAGCAACACTTGCACGTCCGGGTTGAAACCGGCGGTCGCCGGTGCCAGGACCACGCGCTGGCTGTCCAGACGCCAGGCCAACTGGCGAACCAGCAACTGATCGATGTCCGAAGACAGGCTGCCGGCCCAACGACCGTCGGTCGCCGAGGTCAGGCTGCCATCAGGCTGACGCTGCAGGAAGGTTTCGCGTTGCAGGTAATCGGCGACCGATACCGGGCCGAGCACAACCGCCATGCCGGCGCTCTGCGAGGGCTGGCCTGGATCACCGCTGTCCAGCTGATACAAGGCCACCGGCTGATGCATACTGCATCCGCTCAGTCCCAGCAGACCTGTCATCAACAGCGCAAATGGAAGGCGCAGAAATTTCATTCATCCCGTCCAGGCGGTCGCCCAGGGGCAAACCGCAGTGATACTCATGTAGATTCTTACGGGCACACGGCCACGCCGGTACCGCAAGGGCACTATCATCCGCGAAATAACCGCCCGACTCCAGCATTTCTGCCTGAAATGACGCTGAAATTGCCGTTCCAGACAGACAGCCGGTTCATTCGGGCCGTTCGACCGCCATGCCGTCCACGCGCTGGAAGCCACGCGGCAACTTGCTGCCACGCCGTCCCCGCTCACCTTTGTAATGCTCAAGATCATCAGGCTTGAGAGATAGCGTACGCTTGCCCGCTTGCAATACAAGGGTCGCGCCCTCGCTCACTACCGCAAGGTCAGTGACAAATTCTTCACGGCTGGCGACCCGGTCACCGGGCACCCCAATGATCTTGTTGCCCTTGCCTTTGCCCAATTGCGGCAGGTCGCTGACTTTGAAGATCAGCAGGCGGCCTTCGGTGGTCACCGCAGCCAGCCAGTCCTGCTCCCGGTCCGTCACCGGCCGCGGAGTCATCACCTTGGCACCGTTGGGCAGACTGAGCAGGCCTTTGCCGGCCTTGTTCTTCGCCTGCAGGTCTTCACCCTTGACCACAAAGCCGTAGCCGGCGTCGGAGGCTACCACATAGAGCGCATCGTCATCAGGCAGCAGCACGCAATCGAAGCTCGCGCCCGGTGGCGGCGTCAGACGACCGGTCAGCGGCTCACCTTGGCCACGTGCCGAAGGCAGGCTGTGAGCGGCCAGCGAATAGCTGCGTCCGGTGGAATCGATGAACACGGCATACTGGTTGGAGCGGCCCGCGGCAGCCCCCTTGAAACCATCACCGGCCTTGTAGGACAGGCCAGTAGCATCGATGTCATGCCCCTTGGCGCAGCGTACCCAGCCCTTCTCGGAAAGCACGACGGTGACAGGCTCGGTCGGCATCAACTCGTTTTCCGAGAGTGCCTTGGCCTCGGCTCGCTCGACGATCGGCGAGCGGCGATCATCGCCGTAGGTCTCGGCATCCTTGATCAGCTCGCTGCGCACCAGCTTGCGCAACTTGGCATCGCTGCCCAGCAGCGCCAGCAACTTGGCCTGCTCCTTGAGCAGTTCGTCCTGCTCGCCGCGGATCTTCATCTCTTCCAGGCGCGCCAGCTGACGCAGGCGGGTCTCGAGGATGTAGTCGGCCTGAACCTCAGTGAGGTCGAAGCGGGCAATCAGCGCCTGCTTGGGCTGGTCTTCGGTGCGAATGATGTGGATGACTTCATCCAGGTTGAGGAACGCAGTGAGCAAGCCTTCCAACAGGTGCAGGCGCTTTTCGACCTTCTCCAGGCGATGCTGCAAGCGGCGGCGGACGGTGCCAATGCGGTACTCCAGCCATTCGAGCAGCAAGGCACGCAGGTTCTTGAGCTGCGGCCGGCCGTCTAGACCGATGATGTTGACGTTGACCCGGTAGCTGCTCTCGAGGTCCGTGGTGGCGAACAGATGCTGCATCAGTTCGTCGGCATCCACACGGTTCGAACGTGGAATGATGACGATGCGGCAGGGGTTCTCGTGATCCGACTCATCGCGCAGGTCGGCGACCATCGGCAGCTTCTTGGCCTGCATCTGCGCGGCGATCTGCTCCAGCACCTTGGCACCGGAGACCTGATGCGGCAGGGCCGTCACCACGATGTCGCCGTCTTCTACGCGGTACACGGCACGCATGCGGATCGAGCCGCGGCCGCTCTCGTAGAGTTTGAGGATCTCGGCGCGCGGCGTCACGATCTCGGCTTCGGTCGGATAGTCCGGCCCCTGGATGTGTTCGCACAGCTGCTCGATGGTGGCCTTGGGCTCGTCGAGCAGGCGCACGCAGGCGCTGGCGACTTCACGCAGGTTGTGCGGCGGCACGTCAGTGGCCATGCCCACGGCGATGCCGGTGGTGCCGTTGAGCAGGATGTTGGGCAGGCGTGCCGGCAACACGGTAGGCTCCTGGAGGGTGCCATCGAAGTTCGGTACCCAGTCGACAGTGCCCTGGCCCAGCTCACTGAGCAACACCTCCGAATAACGCGACAGGCGCGCCTCGGTGTACCGCATGGCGGCGAACGACTTCGGATCGTCCGGCGCACCCCAGTTGCCCTGGCCATCGACCAGGGTATAGCGGTAGCTGAATGGCTGGGCCATCAGCACCATGGCCTCGTAGCAGGCCGAGTCGCCATGGGGGTGGAACTTGCCGAGCACGTCACCGACGGTGCGCGCCGATTTCTTGTGCTTGGCATCGGCATCGAGCCCCAACTCGCTCATGGCGTAGACGATGCGTCGTTGCACCGGCTTCAGGCCGTCGCCGATATGCGGCAAGGCACGATCCATGATCACGTACATGGAGTAGTTGAGGTAGGCCTGTTCGGTGAAGTCAGCCAGGGAGCGGCGTTCGACGCCTTCGAGACTGAGTTCCAGTGAGTCGCTCATGCGGGCCTCGTCATTTCAGGTTCTGGCACGACGGCAATTACCGCCGCGCCGGGTAAATTCAAATCAGCCGGCAAGCCTACGGCTTGGCGTTCCAGCCACCTTCAGGGGCCGCGAAACGCCAGACGATTGGACGAGCCTCGCCATCGGCACGGTCGCCGTTGTTGTTGTCCACACCCACCCAGGCGCCTTTGGCGTCGATCACCAATGCCTCGGCCAGCCCATACGGCTGGTCGTAGCGGCGCGATTCCACCAATGCATCGGCGGCGAACGACCAGCAACGCTCGACCTGCCCATTCTCGCTATCACGGCGGCAGATGCGATAGGCGTTGCGTTCGAGGGTGTACAGTTTGCCCTCGTACCAGGCCAGGTCGGAGAAGTCCCGCGCCATGGCCTGTGGGTTGGGCATCTGCTCGGGCTGCATCTCGACGCCCGCCTCGCTGAGCAACACACAGCTGCGTGCGCAGTTCCAGACCGACTGCTGGCGTTCGACCAGCAGCAACCCACGTCGCTCACGCTCGGCCGCCAGCCACAGACGATCACCGGACGGGTGGATTGCCAGCCCTTCGAACAGCGCATTGAAGTGCAGTAGCATGCCGCTGGCACGCGCCTGGCGAACCATGGCCGGGTCGATCTTCAACCAGCGCGGCTCGCCATCGACAGGCAGTTGCAACACCGCGGCATGGGCTTCGCTGATCAGATAGAAGTTGCCGGCCTTATCACAGGTGATGCCCTCGAAGTCCAGCTCGCCGCCACGGATATAAGACGCCGCCCAGTTGCGCGACTTCAATCCCCAGGGCAGGCCACTCTCCGGCACCGGTGGCGGGGTGAAAGTCAGTGGCTGGGCACGCCAGGTCCGGTCCTGCTGATCGAGGCGGTAGATGCGGTCGTCGTCCCGGTCGGACACCGTCCACAAAGCCCCACGGCACCAGGCCAGGCCCGACAGGTTGCCTCCGCGCATGCCGTCGACCGGGTGCTCCTCGCTCATCTTGAGCGCCGGCCAGTTGGCCGCCAGGCTCGGCAAGGCGACCAACAGCAGGCAAACCGCTGCAATCAGGCGGGTCAAACCAGTACCTCGGCGAGGTTACCCTTGGTCTCCAGCCAGCTCTTGCGATCGCCGGCGCGCTTCTTGGCCAGCAGCATGTCCATGATCTCGGTGGTGCCCTGCACATCGTCCAGGGTCAGCTGGACCAAGCGCCGAGTGTTCGGATCCATGGTGGTCTCGCGCAACTGCGGTGGGTTCATCTCGCCCAGGCCCTTGAATCGGGTGACCTGCGGCTTGCCACGTTTCTTCTCGGCCACCAGGCGGTCCAGGATGCCGTCGCGTTCTGCCTCGTCGAGGGCGTAGTAGATTTCCTTGCCCAGGTCGATGCGATACAGCGGCGGCATGGCCACATACACGTGACCGGCTTCCACCAGCGGGCGGAAGTGCTGAACGAACAAGGCACATAGCAACGTGGCGATGTGCAGACCGTCGGAGTCGGCGTCGGCGAGGATGCAGATCTTGCCGTAGCGCAACTGCGACAGGTCCGCAGCGCCCGGATCGACACCGATGGCCACGGCGATGTTGTGCACCTCCTGGCTGGCGAGGACTTCGCCACCGTCGACTTCCCAGGTATTGAGGATCTTGCCGCGCAGCGGCAGGATCGCCTGGAACTCCTTGTCACGCGCCTGTTTGGCCGAACCACCGGCCGAGTCACCCTCGACCAGGAACAGCTCGGCACGCATCGGGTCCTGGCCTGCACAGTCGGCCAGCTTGCCAGGCAGCGCCGGCCCCTGGGTGATGCGCTTGCGTTCGACCTTCTTGCTCGCCTTCAGACGGCGTCCGGCGTTGCTGATGGCCAGCTCCGCCAGTTGCATGCCCAGCTCGGGGTGGGCATTGAGCCACAGGCTGAACGCATCCTTGACCACGCCGGAAACAAACGCCGCCGCCTCACGGGAGGACAGGCGCTCCTTGGTCTGACCGGAGAACTGCGGCTCTTGCATCTTCATGGACAAGACGAAGCAGATGCGCTCCCAGACGTCCTCGGGCGCCAGCTTGACGCCACGCGGCAGCAGGTTGCGGAACTCGCAAAACTCGCGCATTGCATCCAGCAACCCCTGGCGCAGCCCGTTGACATGCGTACCGCCCTGGGCGGTGGGGATCAGGTTGACATAGCTTTCCTGGACGCTGTCGCCGCCCTCGGGAAGCCACAACAAGGCCCAGTCGACCGCCTCCTTGTTGCCTGCGAGGCTGCCGCAGAACGGCTCGTCAGGCAGACGCACGAACTCGCTGACCGAGTCGACCAGGTAAGAGCGCAGGCCGTCCTCGTAATGCCATTCGACCTTTTCGCCGCTGGCTTTGTCTTCGAAACTGACTAAAAGGCCTGGGCAAAGCACGGCCTTGGCCTTGAGCACATGCTTGAGACGGCTGATGGAAAATTTAGGTGAATCGAAGTACTTCGGATCGGGGCTGAAATAGACACTGGTGCCGGTATTGCGCTTGCCAACAGTGCCGACCACCTCCAGTTCGCTGGCCTTGTAGCCATCGGCGAAGGTCATCTGGTACTCGGTGCCATCACGCTTGACGCGCACGCGTACCTGGCTGGACAAGGCGTTGACCACCGAAATGCCCACCCCATGCAGGCCGCCGGAGAACTGGTAGTTCTTGTTGGAGAACTTGCCGCCAGCGTGCAGCTTGGTGAGGATCAGCTCGACCCCGGACACCCCTTCCTCGGGGTGAATGTCCACCGGCATGCCGCGACCGTCGTCGCAGACTTCCAGCGAGTGGTCGGCGTGGAGAATCACCTGTACCGAACGGGCGTGGCCGGCCAGGGCTTCGTCGACACTGTTGTCGATGACTTCCTGGGCCAGGTGGTTGGGCCGGCTGGTATCGGTATACATGCCCGGCCGCTTGCGGACCGGATCAAGGCCCGAGAGGACTTCGATGGCGTCTGCGTTATAGGCGCTAGCGCTGGGATTGGCCATGGGTTCTCGTCGTCAGTCTGGTGAATGCAAAAAGATCAAAATACAGAAAAATCGAGCGCCGCATACTGCCCACGCGCAATGCCGGCGTAGGCCAGCAATGCCGGCAGGTGCTCGGCGAAGCCCTGGAAACTGTGGTCGCCGCCAGCCTGGATGCGCAGGGCACAGGCTCGGTAATAGCGCTCGGCATGGCGATAATCCAGGGTTTCGTCGGCGGTCTGCAACCATACCTGATAGCGGTTGGCATCCTGCGGGGGCGGCACCTCCAGCTCGGCCAGGGCTTGTACATGATCCAGGGTGAGCTCCCAGGTCTCGTCGGTGTAGAGGTTGCGCTGGGTACCGAGGTATCCGTCGAACAGCCGGTGCGGTCCGACCGCCGGGTTGATGAGCAGTGCCTTCAGGCCATGGCGCTCGGCCAGGTAGGTGGCATAGTAGCCGCCGAGCGAACTGCCCACCAGCAAGGGGTGGCCCAGCTCGGCGATGGCCCCTTCGAGCTGGGCAATGGCTTGGCGTGGGTGGTGATGCAGGGCAGGCACTCGCAGTTGATCGGCCAGGCCCAGTTGCTGCATCACCGCCTCAAGCTGGAGCGCCTTCCTCGACAGCGGCGAGCTGTTGAAGCCATGGATATAAAGGATGGAACCCGACATGCTGCCCCCGGAGTGTACTGCGGCGCGCCCGTCCGTGCGGGCGCAGGGACGCGCAGTGTAGCCTGTTCGCTGGGTTTTGGCGCAGCTTCGGGCTTTTCGCAACAAATTCTTCAAGCCGTAGACAGCAAGAGCTTGGCCCTTGTTCGCGGGCCCTCACCCGGAGCACACCGAGCCTCAATACCCCGGACTGTTGAAGTCCAGCTGTACTTCGAAATCCCGGGCCCGCTCGAACCCGCTCTCGACCCGCCCATCGCCATGCAAGCGCAACCACCGGTAGCCCGGCTGCTCCTCACTGACCTGGAAGTCCTCACTGCTGGGCGCGAACTGGATGCAAGTCGAGGGCGTGGCCAGGAGTCGAACACCTTCACGCCGCTCATCCCAGGGCTGGTGAATATGCCCCCAGAGCACTGCCCTTACCTGTGGATAACCGCGCAGTCGCTTCCACAGTTCATCGGCATTGCGCAGGCCGATCGGCGCGATCCAGGCACAACCGACATCCACCGGCTGATGGTGCAGGCAGACCAGACAGTGGCGCTCCCCCGCACCAATCAGGGCTTGGTCCAGCAGGGCCAGTTGATCGTCGGCGAGCCAACCATGGGTGGCATCGGGCACATTCGAGTTGAGCATGACAATGCGCCAGGCGCCCAGATCGGTCACGGCCTGCACCAAGTCGCTGCCCTGCGCGAACTCGGCCATCACCTTGGCCTCGTCGTGATTGCCCGGCAGCCAGCGGCTCGGCGCATCCAACACCGCCGTCAGCTGGCGGAAGGCTTCATAGGACGCGACGCTGCCATCCTGGGAAAGATCACCAGTGCACAGCAGCAGGTCCGGCTGCGGCTGCTCGCGGCGCACCTGCTCGACCACATGGCGCAAGCTGTCTCGGGTATTCATGCCCAGCAGGGTAGCGCCCGCATCCGCGAACAGGTGGGCATCGGTCAGTTGCACCACCTTCAGGGGTGCCGGAGCTTGAGGGAGATTGGATTGCGGCAACGGCCGGTTCCTCGAACGGATTCAGCGCGATTATGGGATGCCGAAGGGCCGTGAGCAAAGGGCTGAAACCGACCGCCGTCACATTTCAGCGAACGGCTTCCAACTCATGGCCGCAGGCCAGGCAATGACTGAGCCATTCACCCAGGAACAGGTTGAGCTGGGCTTTTTCGTCTGGCTGGTGCATGGCCGCGTTGGGATAGGGGTAAATGCTGCGCAGGCGCCGGGTATGCTCGGCGCTGACCACTTCGGCCATGCGTGCGTCGTGGTACACCTGCACCTCCAGGTGCGGTACCGGCAACCACGGCAGGCTGTGTTCCTGACGCACGCGCAAGGTGGTGGTGTAAGGGCAGGCCAGCAGCACGTCAAGCACCAGCACGCCCAGCATCTGGTCACCTTGGGTCATGCCGATGCGCCGCGAGCTCTGGGTGGTGCGCATGTCTGGCAACAGGCGCATCAGGCGGGCGTAGTTGGCCTCGCAGGCTGCCTGCAGCCCGGCCAGGTCGACCCGATAGCGCTCGCGTAACAGGTTCACGACCACATTCCTCGCACTTCCGCACGGTTCAGCGCCAACCATTGCAGGCCGATGATGGTCGCGGCGTTGCAGATACGCCCATCCCGCACAGCCTGCAGGGCGTCCTCGAACGACCAGACGCGCACGCGGATGTCCTCGCCCTCTTCCTCCAGACCATGCAGCCCGCCGGCGCCTTCGCTGGAGCAGCGGCCGAGGAACAGGTGCACGTACTCGTCACTGCCTCCGGGCGACGGGAAGTAGCGGGTCATGGGCCACAGTGCGCTGAAGGTCAGGCCGGCTTCCTCCTGGGCTTCGCGATGGGCGACCTCCTCCGGCTCCTCGTCCTTGTCGATGAGCCCGGCGACCATCTCGATCAGCCAAGGGTTCTCGACCTTGCCCAGGGCACCGACGCGGAACTGCTCGATCAGTACCACCTCGTCACGCTGAGGATCGTATGGCAGCACACAGACCGCATCATGGCGCACGAACAGTTCCCGGCTGATCTCCCGCCCCATGCCGCCAGCGAACAACTCATGGCGCAAGCGCACCTTGTCGAGCCGGTAGAAGCCCTGGAAGCAGTTGGCCTGCTCGACGATCTCGACCGCCTTGGGCACTGAATTCAACGTATCTGACATGGGAATCCTCGTTACCTCATTTACCGCATCGCGCCATCCTACTCTGCGAGCCGCCGTGTTTCACCCCTTTCCAGTGACCGTTCAGGCAGCCAGGACAGAGCGTCTCTACTCTGTTAGCTTAGTGGCGAACTGAAGGCCGCGCTGACGGTCGAAGCTCGACTCCATCTGTTCTGCAAGGATCATCATGACGCTTGTCAAACTGACTTCCGTGGCTGTGCTGGCATTGGCCCTTGGCGCCTGCCAAAGCCTGTTCGAGCCCAACTACCGAGCCCCGCTCGAGGTCAAGCGCGACGCCTGGGAACACGTCAAGCCCGGTTGCAGCGAAAGCGACTGCCCGCTGGTGAATATCGACACCATTCATTTTCCGGCCCTGCCCAAGCTCGACGCCATCGTCGAACAGCGCCTGCTGCAGCTGACCGAAGACAACCAGCGCAGCACCGCGCCTACCTCGCTGCAAGCCTACGAGCAGCAATACCTGGCCAGTGCCGAGAAACGCAACAGCAGCTACCTGCAGGCCAAGGTACGCGAGCAGCATGACGGGCTGGTGATCATCGAACTGTCCAGCTACCTGGACAGCGGCGGCGCCCACGGCATGCCGGGGCGCGGGTTCATCAACTATTCGCGCAAGCTGGACAAGGTCCTGACCCTGCAGGACATGCTGCTGCCCGGCCAGGAGGAGACCTTCTGGAAGACAGTCGAGGAGTCCCACCGCGCCTGGATGATCAGCACCGGCATGGACAAGGACCCCGAGTTCGTCAAGACGTGGCCGTTCCGCAAGTCCCCGCACGTGGCGCTGACCTATGGTGCGGTGGTGGTCAAGTACGAAGTCTATGCCATTGCGCCCTATTCCATGGGCCACATCGAACTGAAGATCCCCTACCCACGCCTCAATGGCGTGCTCAAGCCCGAGCTGTTTCCTGGCCGCGGTTGAGGCTCAGCAGGCCATGCAGTACCCCTGCCAGCAGCAGTGCCGGCAGGGTCGCCCCAAGCTCCGGTGCGACATTGGCCATGAAGTGATACGCCGCCACCCCCACCGCCCAGGCGACCAGCGCCTGCCAGTGTAAGCCACTGATCGCAGCCGGCATCTGCCGACGACGAATGACGAAGTGGTCCATCAGCACGACACCGAACAACGGCGCGAATACCGATCCGATCAACAGCAAGAAGTTCTGGTACTGCGCCAGCGGCGCCAGCAGGGCGATCAATGTGCACAGCACACCGATGGCCAGGGCCAGGTGCTCGACCTTCATGCGCACCAGCAAACCAGTAGACACTGCAGCCGAGTGGATGTCGGCAAAAGCGTTCTCCGACTCATCCAACAAGATCAGCAGCAGGGGAATGCCCAGCCCTGCGCCCGCCAAGGCCAGCAGCAGTGCATTGACTTCACCGCTTGGCGCGAAGGCCAGGGTGTAGGCCACGCCCAGGCTCATCAGCCAGGCATTGCCAATGAAAAAGCCCAGCGCCGTGCCGCCGAACACGCGACTGGCACGCTGGCCGAAACGTGAGTAGTCGGCGATCAGCGGCAACCACGACAACGGCATGGCAATGACGATGTCAAAGCCCACCGCCAGCGACATCGAACCGTCGCCCGCCTGGCGCCACAGGGCCGCCAGGTCCGCTTTGGCGAACAGGTTCCAGGTCAGCCACAGGCACGCCCCTAGCAGCAGCCAGATACCCCATTTGCGCAGCACCTTGCGCACGAAGGTCAGTGGGCCGCTCACCGCCAGCAAAGTGGCCAGAGCGCCAAAGCACAAGGTCCAGAGCAGTGGGCTGCTCCAGCCGCTGCCCTCGCCGAACGCCCGGGTGCCGAGCAGGCTGGCGGCATCGCGCATGACGATGATCTCAAACGAACCCCAGCCCACCAGTTGCAACAAGTTGAGCAGCGCCGGCAGACGCGCGCCATGACGCCCCAGGCTCAGGCGCAGGGTGGCCATGGCCGATAGCCCAGTGTCGCTGCCGATGACCCCGGCCGCCGCCAACAGCAGCACGCCTACCGCGGAGCCCAGCACGATCGCCAACACCGAGCCTGCCAAGCCAAGGCCTGGAGCCAGCAGCCCACCGACCTGCAGGACCATCAGGCCAATGCCAAGGGAGAACCAAAGGGAAAACAGGTCGCGGGCACCGAACTGGCGTTGCCCATGGGGGACCGGATGGTCGGGAGAGAAGTGACTGGGAGTGGTCATCGGCGGGCTTACCAGAGTTGTTGTTGGGGATACCGAGTCAAACTGACGAAGGGCACAGCCCTATAGGAGTGGGTTTACCCGCAAATGCGTCAGTGAATTCACCAAAGCATTCGCGGGTAAACCCGCTCCCACAGGGGCGTGCCCCGCACAGAAAAATGTGCCCCTCCCACAGGAAGGGGCCGTGATGCGTTACACCTTTTTGTACAGCTGACTGCCTTCCTGGCGGAACCGCTCGGCCTGCTCGCGCATGCCCTCTTCCACGGACACATCCGTCGCCTCGATACGCTGGTTGGCTGCGTACTCACGGACTTCCTGGGTGATTTTCATGGAGCAGAACTTCGGCCCGCACATAGAGCAGAAGTGCGCGACCTTGGCCGACTCCTTGGGCAACGTCTCGTCATGGAACGCACGGGCGGTGTCCGGGTCCAGCCCGAGGTTGAACTGGTCTTCCCAACGGAACTCGAAGCGTGCCTTGGACAAGGCGTTGTCGCGGATCTGTGCGCCCGGGTGGCCCTTGGCCAGGTCAGCGGCGTGCGCAGCGATCTTGTAGGTGATGATGCCGGTCTTGACGTCGTCCTTGTTCGGCAGGCCCAGGTGCTCCTTGGGCGTCACGTAGCAGAGCATGGCGCAGCCAAACCAGCCGATCATCGCGGCACCGATACCGGAGGTGATGTGGTCGTAACCAGGGGCGATGTCGGTGGTCAGGGGGCCGAGCGTATAGAACGGCGCCTCATCGCAGCACTCGAGCTGCTTGTCCATGTTCTCCTTGATCAACTGCATCGGCACGTGGCCAGGGCCTTCGATCATGCACTGCACGTCATGCTTCCAGGCGATCTTGGTCAGCTCGCCCAGGGTTTCCAGTTCACCGAACTGGGCCGCATCGTTGGCATCGGCAATCGAACCCGGACGCAGGCCGTCGCCCAGCGAGAAGCTGACGTCGTAGGCCTTCATGATTTCGCAGATCTCGTCGAAATGCGTATACAGGAAGTTTTCCTTGTGATGCGCCAGGCACCACTTGGCCATGATCGAACCGCCACGGCTTACGATACCTGTGACCCGCTTGGCGGTCAGCGGTACGTAGCGCAGCAGCACGCCAGCATGGATGGTGAAGTAGTCCACGCCCTGCTCGGCCTGTTCGATCAGGGTGTCGCGGAACAGCTCCCAGGTCAGGTCCTCGGCCACACCGCCGACCTTTTCCAGGGCCTGGTAGATCGGCACGGTGCCGATCGGCACCGGCGAGTTGCGGATGATCCACTCGCGGGTTTCGTGAATGTGCTTGCCGGTGGACAGGTCCATGACGGTATCCGAACCCCAGCGGATGCCCCAGGTCAGCTTGGCCACTTCCTCCTCGATCGAGGAGCCCAGTGCACTGTTGCCGATGTTGCCGTTGATCTTCACCAGGAAGTTGCGGCCGATGATCATCGGCTCAAGCTCCGGGTGGTTGATGTTGGCGGGGATGATCGCGCGGCCGCGGGCGATTTCCTCGCGCACGAACTCAGGGGTGATTTCCTTGGGAATGCTGGCACCGAAGCTGTGCCCGGCGTGCTGCTGGTCCAGCAGGCCAGCGGCGCGGGCCTCCTGCAGCTTCATGTTCTCGCGGATGGCGACGTATTCCATCTCGGCGGTGATGATGCCCTGACGTGCATAGTGCATCTGGGTGACGTTGGCGCCTGGCTTGGCGCGGCGTGGGTTGCGCACGTGGGCAAAGCGCAGCTTGGCCAGTTCGGGATCATTCAGGCGCTGCTGACCGAAATTCGAGCTCAGGCCATCCAGGCGCACGGTATCGCCACGGGCCTCGATCCATGCAGAGCGCACATCGCCCAGGCCTTTGCGCACGTCGATGACAACGTTGGGATCGGTGTAGGGGCCAGAAGTGTCGTACACCAGCACCGGAGCATTCTGCTCACCGCCGAAGTCAGTGGGCGTGTCATGCAGACTGATCTCGCGCATGGGTACGCGGATATCGGGGCGCGAGCCTTCGACATAGACCTTGCGCGAACGGGGGAAAGGTTGCACGGACTGCTGGTCGACTTGCGCCGACTCGCTGAGGTGGATCGATTTTTCTTGTTGGCTCATCACAGGCTCTCCAGACAGCGTGGAATGTCGGGGAGAACCTGAAGGGGCGCGGATACACCTAGGACGGTGTGGTGCCGGATGCGAGAAATGCCTTGAGCTTGAGCTTCGACAATCCCGGACCTGGCACAAGATCTCGCCGGGAAAGCGAGCAATCTTGTTCCCTACGCAGGCGCTAACCTGATCAGGTTCAACGGGATCCGGAACTATCCGATCTCAGCCTTCGATTCAAGGCACCCCGACAAGAACATGCGCAGTCTAGACTCAAGTGGTCGGCAAAGCCAAGCGTGTAGATTGGCGAATGATGAAAGGCACATCAGGCGATTGTTGCCAGGTGCGCCCGGCACTACACTGGCCCATCGTTCGATACTCAACAGTTCAGAAATTCATTTCAAGGATTGCCTATGCTGCGCAAACTCTCACTGGCGATAGCCGTGTCTTGTGCGTCCAACGGAGTGGTCTGGGCAGCGGATATGCCCACGACGGTGAAAACCGACCTGGTCAGCGTCTACCAGGAGGCGGTCGACAACAACGCCGACCTGGCCGCCGCCCGCGCCGACTACGGCGCCCGCCGTGAAGTGGTCCCCCAGGCCCGGGCCGGACTGCTGCCGAACCTGTCGGCCGGTGCCGAGATGCTCAACACCCGCACCAAGATCGACGAGCCGTCCATCACCTCCAACCGCAGCGGCAATTCCTGGAGCGCCACCCTGGCGCAACCGATCTTCCGTGCCGACCGTTGGTTCCAGTTGCAGGCGGCCGAAGCCGTCAACGAACAGGCGGCCCTTGAGCTGTCGGCCACCGAACAGAACCTGATCCTGCAAACCGCCGAAAACTACTTCGCGGTACTGCGCGCCCAGGAC
Organism: Pseudomonas sp. PKS; assembly: GCF_051913525.1. Taxonomy (NCBI): domain Bacteria; kingdom Pseudomonadati; phylum Pseudomonadota; class Gammaproteobacteria; order Pseudomonadales; family Pseudomonadaceae; genus Pseudomonas; species Pseudomonas sp. PKS. The sequence continues at coordinate 40,469 of NZ_JBEGDO010000011.1, forward strand.
AACCTGGCCTCGACCAAAGCAGAGGAAGCGGCTTTCAAGCGCCAGCTTGACCAGTCCAACGAGCGCTTCGACGTCGGCCTTTCGGACAAGACCGACGTGCTGCAGTCCCAGGCCAGTTACGACACCGCCCGGGCCAACCGGATCATCGCCGAGCGCCAGGTACAGGATGCCTTCGAGGCTCTGGTGACCCTGACCAACCGCGAATACAGCTCGATCCAGGGCGTAGTCCATACCCTGCCGGTGCAGGTGCCGACTCCCAACGACGCCAAGGCATGGGTCGACACCGCGGCGCGGCAGAACCTCAACCTGCTTGCCACCAATCATGCCGTGACCGCCGCCGAGGAAACCCTGCGCCAGCGCAAGGCCGGCCACGCCCCGACGCTCGATGCTGTGGCCAAATACCAAAAAGGCGACAACGACAGTCTCGGGTTCACCAACCCCTCGCCGATCGGGCGCTACAGTGGCGACGTGGAGCAGACCAGCATCGGCCTTCAGTTGAACATCCCGATCTACAGCGGCGGGCTGACCAGTTCCCAGGTTCGCGAGGCCTACCAGCGCCTGAGCCAGAGCGAACAGCAGCGCGAAAGCCTGCGTCGTCAGGTGGTGGAGAACACCCGCAACCTGCACCGCGCGGTAAACACTGACGTGGAACAGGTACAGGCGCGCAAGCAATCGATCATTTCCAACCAGAGCGCCCTGGAGGCTACCGAGATCGGCTATCAGGTCGGCACCCGCAACATCGTCGACGTACTCGATGCCCAGCGCCAGCTGTACACCTCGGTGCGCGACTACAACAACAGCCGTTACGACTACATTCTCGACAACCTGCGCCTCAAGCAAGCCGCCGGGACGCTCAGCCCGCAAGACCTGCAGGACTTGGGCCGCTATCTGAAAGCCGACTACAACCCAGACAAGGACTTCCTCCCACCCGACCTGGCAGCGGCGGCGGCAAAGAACTTCGAGCGGCGCCCCTGACGCCGCGCGCTACCGGCTCTTCACGGGCAGCCTGCCCTGCGGCTCGTGAGGAAGCAGGCGCGTGCTGTCGATGCACGTCACTTCATGAAAAAGCGGATGGCATTGTGATCGCCATCGACATGCAGGAAAGACCTGCAATCGGCGTGTGCCTTGCCGATGGACCCGGCGTGGAGTCTGACACGCCGCAGGTCGTACATGATGCTGAAATTGCACGCCTGCCCGCCCGAGACCACGAGGACTTCCTCAACGAAGCTATGCTTTCCCAGTACCTTCGGCACCATCTCCAGCCGGCCCTGATCGCCGTCATCCGTCGACCGACCGGCGTTGCTATTGATGGTGAAGTGCGGCCCTCTCAGGGCGTCGATGAAATATGCCCCGGTGTGCTGGATGCTGGCCTTGGGATCTTGGTGGGTCACGCTCACGCTGGCCCACGGCTCGAAGAACTTCGGGTAATTCGGCTCACCAATCGAGGCCTGTGTCGACAAGGCGGTCATCAGGCCGAACGCGGTGAGTGTCTTGCTGTACATGCGTCTTCTCCTCAAGTCTCCGAGACGCCTGTTGGCGTTCTGGACAGGAGCGTAAGCAGCACGCACAGCGCAAATGGACTATCTGTTTGCCACCTCTGGCGTCCTCAAAGCCATTTGGCCAATGCCTGCACAAGCCGATCCAGCGCCCCTTGATTGGCTTGCATCACGGCCTTGCCCGCCTGCCCCATGCGCCGGGCATCCTGTGGCAGCTCGATCAAGCGGCGTACAGCGCCAGCCAGCCCCTCGGCATCGTCCACCTGCTGCAAGGCACCGGCCTCACGCAACATGGCGCTGATTTCGAGGAAGTTGAACACATGCGGCCCCATGATCACCGGCAAGGCCAGCGCAGCAGGCTCCAGCGGGTTGTGCCCGCCGGTGGCCACCAGGCTTCCGCCGACGAAGGCGATGTCGGCCAGTGCGTAGAGGAACAGCAATTCGCCCATGGTGTCGCCCAGTAGCACCGTGGTCTGACCGGTTACCGGCGTCCCCAAGGAGCGCCGCACCGTGGCGAACTGGTCGCGGCACAAGGCGTACACCGCATCGAAGCGCTCCGGATGACGCGGTACCAGAATCAGCAGCGCATCGCCATGAACCTGCAACAACTGCCGATGGGCCTCCAGAATCAGCGCGTCCTCCCCCTCATGGGTACTGGCGGCGATCCACACCGGGCGGTGCTCGGCGCCCCACTGCTCGCGCAGCGCCCTGGCGCGCGGTTGCAGTTGCTCATCGATCGTCAGGTCGAACTTGATCGAGCCGGTCACCTGCACGCACTCGGGTCGCGCGCCCAAGCTGCGGAAACGCTCGGCCTCGACCTCGGTCTGCACGGCGATCAGGTTCATCTCGGCGAGCATCGGCCCGGTCAGCCCGGCAAAGCGCGCGTAGCCGCGCGCCGAACGCTCGGACAGCCGCGCATTGGCCAAGGCCACCGGGATACCGCGCTTGGTGCATTGGTGAATGTGGTTTGGCCACAGCTCGGTTTCCATGATGATCCCTAGCCGTGGCCGTACATGATCGAGGAAACGCCCGGCGGCCCAGGGCAGATCGTATGGCAGGTAGCAATGCTGGATGCGCGGCTCGTCGGCGAACATCGCACGGATCCGCTCCGACCCGGTCGGCGTCATGCAGGTCAGGGTGATGGGCAAGTCCGGGTAGGCCTTGAGCAGGGCGCGAATCATCGGCGCCGCGGCGATGCTCTCGCCCACCGACACCGCATGCACCCAGATGCCCCCCTGGCGCATGGGCGCAAGCTTGCAGGCAAAGCGCTCGGCGATGCGCTGGCCGTAGGCCGGAGCCTTGCGGGCGCGCAGGTACAGGCGCAGCGCGACCAGCGGCAGGCCCAGGTGAAACAGCAAGGTATAGAGGGTTCTGTTCATGGCGAGGCAGTGTACTAGGAACTGCAGGAAAAGGCCTGCGAGCGGCAGCCCTCAGCCAATCGCCCGCAGGTGCACGGCGAAGCGCTCGGCCAACCATTGCGCCGCCGGCCCCAGCGGTTGGTCGCGGCGCCACGCCAATTCGACCACCAGCGCCGGCGGGCGCCACTCGCTGTCCAGTTCGACCATGTGCGTCTGGTAGGTCGGATACTGCACCACATGCCGCGGCAGCCAGGCCCAGCCCAGGCCACGCATTAGCAGCTCGGCCATGGAATAGAAGCTGTCGGCGCGCCATACCTGCGGACTGATCGCCTCGCCACCAGGATAACCGCTTTGCTGGGGCGTGATCAGCAATTGCCGATGACGCGCCAGTTGCTGACGACTGACCCGTTGCTCGCCGGCCAGCGGATGCCCTACGGCGCAGACCGTGACCATCTCGACGCTGCCCAGCGCCCGACGCTCCAGCGAGGCGGGAATCTGCTCGTGATGGAAGAACAACCCCAGGTCCGCGCGCCGCTCGACCAGCTTGCGCGCCACATCCCCCTGGGCGCCGCTGGCCAGTTGCACCTCGAGGAACGGAAAGCGGGTAGACAGCTCGTCCAAGCTGTCGATCACCGGCTGGTAGGGCATGGCTTCGTCATTGGCTACCCGCAGCAGTGCTTCCTGCCCCCGCATCAATGCCAAGGCCCGGCCGTCCAGACGCTCGCACTGGCGTAGCAACTCGCGGGCATCCTCGAGCAGGGCTGCGCCGCTCTCGGTCAAGCGTGGCTGGCGGCCGCTGCTGCGCTCGAACAAAGTTACGCCCAGGTCTGCCTCCAACAGCGCGATTGCATTGCTGATGGCTGACTGCGCCTTGCGCTGCTCCCGTGCGACAGCAGAAAACGAGCGCAACTCGGCCACCCGCAGGAACAGACGCAACTGATCCAGACTCCACTGCTCAGCCATTCGACCTATCTCCAAGTTAGATAGGTAATGACTTTACCGCATTTCACCAAGGCCTAGAATGCGAGGCCTGGCAACGGAGACTCGCACCATGAACGCATATACCTACCTGACCATCGCCATCTGCGCAGAAGTCATCGCCACCGCTTCCATGAAAGCAGTGAAGGGCTTGAGCACACCGCTGCCACTGCTGCTGATGGTGTGCGGTTACGCCGTGGCGTTCTGGATGCTGACGCTGGTGGTACGCAGCATTCCGGTGGGTATCGCCTACGCCATCTGGTCGGGCCTGGGCATCGTGCTGATCAGCGCGGTGGCGCTGGTGATCTATGGGCAGAAGCTGGACTTCCCGGCCATGCTGGGCATGGCCATGATCGTCGGCGGCGTGGTGGTGATCCAGCTGTTCTCCAAGACCGCGGGACACTGAACGACAGCGCATTTCTTGCACGCCCAAGGGCGGCAAGTGTCTTGCGCTGTGGTGTCCTCTTCAGCAGGCAAACCTGCTCTCTCCGATTCCTCGGCGCTCTCAATAGCACCGCTGTAACGATGGGAGCGGGTTTACCCGCGAACGCGACAACACGGTCTGCACCTCTCCCCGGACAAGCATCGCGCCACAGCCTGTATACTGGGCAACTGTCCCAGTTCTAGAGGTGCCCGCATGCCATCTGCCATTTCCACTGACGTGCTGATCGTCGGCGCCGGGGTCGCAGGCCTCTGGCTCAACGCCCGGCTGCAGCGCCTGGGGTACTCGACCGTACTGGTCGAGCGCGCCAGCCTCGGCGGCGAGCAGACCATCAAGTCCCAGGGCATCATCCACGGCGGTACCAAGTACGCCCTACACGGCGCCCTGACCGGTGCATCGGAGGCCATCGCCGACATGCCTCGCCGCTGGCGCGAAGCATTGGCCGGCAACGGCGAACTCGACCTCGGCAAGACCCGCATTCTCTCCGAAGCCCATTACCTGTGGTCTCCCGGCACCCTGGCCGGCAACCTCACCAGCTTCTTCGCCAGCAAGGCCGTGCGGGGCCGGGTCGATCAGGTCAAGGGCGATCAATTACCCCCTGCCCTGCAGGATCGCGCCTTCAAGGGCAAGGTCTATCGCCTGGCCGAACTGGTCATCGATGTGCCCAGCCTGCTCGCCAACCTGGCCGAACTGGCCGGCGACAGCCTATTGGCCGGTGAGCGCATCGAACCCCTGAAAGAAGGCGAGGAGCTCGTCGGCTTGCGTGTCGATGACCGTGAGATCCGTGCCCAACGCATCGTCCTCAGCGCCGGCGCGGGCACCGAGGCGCTGCTGCAGGCCCTGGGCCTGAGCCAACCCGCCATGCAACGCCGACCACTGCACATGGTCATGGCCAAGGGGCCGAACCTCAAACCGCTCTACGCCCACTGCCTGGGCGGCGGCCCCAAGCCTCGGGTGACCGTCACCACCCACCCAGCTGCGGACGGCCAGTGGGTCTGGTACCTGGGTGGGGATCTGGCCGAGGCCGAGGGGGTCGCCCGCGAGCCTGCGGCGCAGATCGCCGCGGCACAAAAGGAAATCGCCAGCCTGTTGCCGTGGGTCGACCAGAACCCAGTACGCTGGGCCACCCTGCGTGTCGACCGCGCAGAACCTGCGCAATCAGGCCTGGTACGCCCGGACAACGCCTTCCTGGCCGACCAACAGCGCCTGCTGGTGGGCTGGCCGACGAAGCTGGCCCTGGCTCCGGATTTCGCTGATCGCGTCTTGGCGAGCCTGGACCGGGACGGCATCCGCCCCACCGCCCAACCGAACCTGGTCGACGTGCCCCGCCCACCGGTTGGCGTGCCTGCCTGGGAGCAACTGCTGCCATGAGCCTGCCAACCCTGCACGACTTCCATCGCCCGCTGGGCAGCACCGGCCTTAAGGTCTCGCCCCTGGGCCTGGGCACCGTCAAGCTTGGCCGGGACCAGGGCGTCAAGTATCCCACCGGTTTCACCATTCCAGGCGATGACGAGGCCCGGCTGCTGCTGGCCCAGGCGCGTGAGCTGGGCATCAACCTCATCGACACCGCCCCTGCCTATGGCCGCAGCGAAGAACGCCTGGGCCCGCTGTTGCGCGGCCAGCGCGATGAGTGGGTGATCGTCAGCAAAGTGGGCGAGGAGTTCGAGGACGGCCAGTCCCGATTCGACTTCAGCGCCGCCCATACACGCCTGTCGGTGGAGCGCAGCCTGCGTCGTCTGGAGACCGACCGCATCGAGCTGGTGCTGGTGCATTCGGACGGCAACGACCTGGCAATCCTCGAACAGCAAGGCGTCTACCAGGCCCTCGCCGAGCTCAAGCAGGAGGGCAAGATCCTCGGCTATGGCCTGTCCGGCAAGACCGTGGCCGGCGGACTCAAGGCGCTGGAGCAAGGCGACTGTGCCATGGTCACCTACAACCTCAACGAGCAGGCGGAACGCCCGGTGCTGGACTACGCTGCCGAACACGGCAAGGCCATCCTGGTGAAAAAGGCCTTGGCCAGCGGGCACATTTGCCTAGCGCCCGGGGTCGATCCAGTGCAGGCCAGCTTCGAGCTGCTGTTCTCCCACCCTGGGGTGAGCAGTGCTATCGTCGGCACTATCAACCCGTTGCACCTGGCCCATAACGTGGCCACCGTCGCCCGAATCCTGGGACGGCCTTGAATCGCCCAGACGGGCGCCCAACGCAAGGAGGAGCCTCGTGCCGCGAACGCTGATCCGCAAGAACCCGAGCAACTTCAAGACCTTGCCGCTGCATGTCGAAGCCACACCCGACGGCCTGACCTACAAGCCGATCGGCATGCCGCTGAACTTCTCCCAAGTGCAGCAGCGACGCAAAGCCATCCAGCTGGGCAACCCGGAGCGCTTCGTGGCCGAACTGGCCAACCTCGGGGTATCGGTGCGCCTGACATTGCATTGGCAGCATCGCGACTACTGGGTGCTGGTGCGCCAGCGCCGTCAGGATCGCGGCGATGTGGTGCTCAAGCTCATTTCCGGTTATGTCCCCGCCCAGGAGCTCAATCTGCCACTCCATACGGCCTTGCAGGAGGTTGCCGAGGAGTGCTTGCTGGAGACGCCGGAAGGGTGGCTGCAGGGACGTTATGCCGACACATGGCTACCGACGCCCTATCAGGACAGCCTGAACTATCGGCCCAACCTGCACTTCAATCTCTGCCCTCTATCGGGCGCCGCACGGCCAGTGCATTACGCCAGCTTAATGCTGCTAGAGCGGCCGCACGCCTACGTGCACCTGCCAACCGCATCATTGCAACTGGTCTATGACCTGCGCCTTGAAGTCCCCAGGGAGGCCCGCCAACTCAGCCTGCAGCATGTCGATGAGCAACTGCACGACGGCCAATTGATTACCCGTCTCGACCGCCGTAGCCCAGGCCTGTTCCTGCTACCGCTTGACCAAGGCCAACCGAGCGCCGAGCTGTTCACCCTCGCCCAAGGCCAACTTCGCCCCGTCAGCACGCGCGGCTTGTGGCTCGCAGAAAGCTTCGCCGCACAGGATGGCTGGCTTGTCCGGGACGAGCGCATCCGTTGGAAAGACTGGCTGTCCCTGCGCTCCCAGCCATGAGCACGACATTATCGTGCCCTTGGCAAGGCGGCTATCCGATCAGTGCTGGAACACCTGACTGAACATGGGGATCAACATCCGATTACCAAACTCACTGAGATGGTCGGCATCGCGATAGAGCGGGCGCCCCTTTTCGGCACTATGGCACACGCCATCCGCGCACAGGTAAGGCAGCGGATCCAACAGGTGGGCCGCGCATTTTTCGACCACTTCATCCTGCAACGCCCAGATGAACGCATGACGCTTCTTGTAAGCGTCGAGTGTCAGGCTGATCTCACGGGGATGGCCTAGCAGAATCCCACGTCCCATGCGAGTTGGCACGCTGACGGCCATTTCCGGTAGCGGGCGCAAGAGATAGAGCGGTCGATCCTTGGCGAGGCGGCACATGGTATCCACATAGCGCGCGCGAAACTGGGCCAAAAACGCCTCATCAAAGGAGGAAAATGAATCGCCAAAGTCGAAGCTCGGCTTGTCTGTGCTTGGTTGACCGCCACGGATGTATTCGGAAGTACGCCCGACGACGACAATCGGCACGCCCGCCGGGTAACGCAAGTACTCTTGCTCGATGTCTTTGTTCAGCTTTTCGCAGTAAGGTTTGTCATTGGTACTGCGCATGCCGAACGCGAACAGACAACCGCTGCCGCCACGGAACAACACACCGCCCTTCTGGCTCGGTAACGCCGCCTCCAGCGCCGTGACCACGGCATCGGCATGGCTATCGCCGATCAGAATGGCCCGCACAGGCTCCTCGCCGTAGACACAATGCTTATCGGGATCCAGGCATTCCTCTAGGCGTGGGTTATGGTTCTCACGCTCCGCCTCAACCATCGCCACGCTTTCTGGCAGACGCGCAGGAATGCCAGTACGACGGACATGCTGAGCCATCGCGGCCACCAGGATCAACGTCACGACCAGGACGGTTCCTGCCCGTTTTGCAGAAAACTGGCTCAAGCGGCGTCGAGCGGGGGTCTCCACCAGGTTGTAGGAGGCATGCCCCAGCAACAACGACATCACGATGGCCATCGCGACCCAAAGGGGTTGATCGAGCTTTTCCAGGTAGGCCAGCGCAACCACCAACGGCCAGTGCCAGAGATAGATCGAATAGGAGCGGGTCCCCAACCATTGCGCAGGACGATTGGCAGTCCACATCGAACGCTCCCGTGCGGCCAACAAGACCAAGGCACTCCCTGCCACGGGCAGGATGGCGCGCCAGCTTGGCCAGACACTGTGCTTGTCGAACAGCACGATGGTCGCGATGATCAGGCCAAAACCGAGCAACTCCAAGGCCCGACGCAATAGGTCTGACCCTGGACGCTGCCCCGCCATGAAAACCAGCGCCCCAGCCAGCATTTCCCAGGCCCGGGTCTGGAGCAGATAGAACGCCTCACTCGGCGCCACCGCCGAACGCCACACACAAAGGCCCAGCGAAGCGGCAAACAGCAGCCCCAGCGCGATCGTGATCGCCTGTCGTCCAGGCATCCATTTGCCCAACAGCATCAGCACCAACGGCAGGATCAAGTAGAACTGCCACTCCACCGACAGCGACCACGTATGCAACAGCCACTTCTCCTGGGACGCAACATCGAAGTAGCCAGATTCATTGAGGTAACGCAGGTTGGACCCGAACGTCAGGCTTTCCCGGACATGCCTGCCCAGTATTTTGTATTCTTCTGGCATGAGGAAGAACCAGCCAGCGATCAGCGCAACGATGCACAGTACGACCAACGCCGGGAAAATACGCCGGGCACGCGCCAGGTAGAAACGCCAGACCGAAAAGTCATCCCGCGATATACCTGTAAAGATGATCCCGCACATCAAGTAACCGGAAATGACGAAGAACACGTCAACACCGGCAAAGCCGCCATTGATGCCGCTGACGCCAAAATGGTACAGCACCACGGCCATGACCGCCCAAGCGCGCAATCCATTGATATCTTGCCGAAACTCTTGCGCCACCGCGCTTGTCGCTGCACTCACTCAGTACTCTCCCCAGCACTCTAAACACAGCATTAATGCCCATCGGTCGATGCCTTTCAGTGACCGGCACTGCTGGCGATACAAAACCGCGCCCACAGATTGATAAACTGTGGGCGCGGTTTTGTATCGCCGTCGACGCAACGGCAGTAAGAAGGCGTTAACAGATAAATATTAAGCCGACAGACAGTTTTTTCTTTTTTTAAATAAGTTGGCGATCCCAACGGATACCACGTTTCACGATCTTCGCCGGCACCCCGGCGATCACACAGTTGCCTTCGTCGAATGCCTTGGTCACCAGCGAACACGTACCTACCACACTTTCGCGCTGCAGGACGGTGCCCTTGAGAATCTGAACACCACGGCCAATCCATACCCGATCAGCAATGCGTATGTCACGTGAATGATTGACCCGCTGGTCGGTTGCCACATCGATGATCGAATGCTTGTCACCCGTGCGGATCAAGATATCGGTGGACAACATGCAGTCGTTGCCAATCTCGATGCTCGCCGATTCGTCCACCAGCAGGTAGGCATCTTCAATCGTCGTATCCGCACCGATGCGAATATGCTGTCCGGTCGTATGACGCAGGTAAATCTTGCCGGAACTAATGCGCACGCGTGGGCCGATTTCGATCAGGTTGTCCTTTCCGTCGAGGCGAATCTCACAATGGCTGACCTCGGCCCCCTCGCCCAGGACCAGCCGATTGTTTTCCCCCCTCAGTTTGATGGTGGTTTTTTTCATCAAACGCTGGGCACTCAAGGGAAGTTCAAAGCGATTGCCGGCTTGGATCGTGCGCCGGTTCTTGTAAGCGATATCGCGCAATCGCAAATACAACGGTTCGACCATGCATCATTCCTTGTTGCGAATTTTCTCGACGATGGCGGTGGTCGAGCTGTTTTCCACGAGCCCCAGCACCTTCACGGTGCCGCCATAGGCCTTGACGATATCTGCGCCAACCACCTGGTCGATACCATAGTCTCCCCCTTTTACCAGCACGTCGGGCTTGACCTGACTAAGCAGGTTTTCCGGCGTGCCCTCTGGGAAGCTGATGACCCAGTCAACCGCCCCCAGGCCAGCGAGCACGGCCATGCGCCGATCGACACTATTGATCGGTCGGCCCGGCCCCTTGAGGCGACTCACCGAAGCGTCATCATTGACCGCGACGATCAGGCGGTCGCCTTGGGCACGGGCCTGTTCAAGGTAGGTCACATGGCCGGCATGGAGGATGTCGAAACATCCATTGGTGAAGACGATCTTCTCGTTGTGTGCACGGGCGTCGTCGATGGCCAGCAGCAACTGCTCGAGGGTCAGCACGCCGCGCTCGGAACCTTCTTCACGCTGGATAGCCCGACGCAACTCCGGGGCGCTAATGGCCGCGGTACCCAGCTTGCCGACCACAATACCAGCCGCCAGGTTGGCCAGGGCGACGGCGTGAGGCAGATCCTCGCCCGCAGCGATGGCAGCGGCCAAGGTGGAGATCACTGTATCGCCAGCACCAGTGACATCGAACACCTCGCGGGCCCGAGCAGGCAGGTGCAGGGCCGGGTGACCGGTACGCAGCAGCGTCATGCCATGCTCGCCACGGGTCACCAGCAGCGCCCCCAGCTCCAGGTCCTGGAGCAGCTGTAGGCCCTTGGCGACCAGTTCGGCCTCATCAGCGCAACGGCCAACGATGGTCTCGAACTCGCTGAGGTTCGGCGTGATCAGGCTGGCGCCGCGGTAGATGGAAAAGTCCTTGCCCTTGGGGTCGGCCAGAACCGGAATGCCCTTGGCACGGGCCGCCTGGATCAGGCTTTGGTGGTTCTTAAGTGCTCCCTTGCCGTAGTCGGACAGGACCAGCACCTTGATACCCTCGAGCAGGTCATCAACTTCTTCGCCCAGCGACAGCGGGTCGGTGGCGAACGGTTCTTCGAAATCGATGCGCAGCAGCTGTTGGTGACGGCTCATGACCCGCAGCTTGACGATGGTTGGCTGGTGGGCAATGCGCTGGAAGACCGAACGTACACCCGCGGCCTGCAGGCTGTTGGCCAAGCTGTCGGCAGCTTCGTCCTGCCCGGTGACGCCGACCAGCGAAGCGGGCGCGCCGAGTGCGGCGATGTTCAGTGCGACGTTGGCCGCACCGCCGGGGCGATCCTCGATCTGCTCGACCTTGACCACCGGTACCGGCGCTTCAGGAGAGATCCGTGAGGTACCGCCATGCCAGTAACGGTCGAGCATGACATCACCGACCACCAGGACCGGAGCTTGATCGAAACGCGGCATGGACAACTTCATGGGCAACCCAATAAACAGAATGAACAGGGGCGGGATATTAGCATAGGGTTGATAGCACCACGTCTTCACTTGACGATACGGCGTACCCAGAAAAGCTCGTGTCGTCTCACCGCTTTGCGGAAGAACTCGTCCTCACCGGTGACCGGCCAGCGGCGAGCACTGAGCAAACGCTGAATGGCCCGGCGCATGCGCCGCTTCAACGAGAGCGGCCCTCGTAGATCATGCTGCATCCCCAAGGCCATGGCCTTGTCCAGCTGCACGGCAGGCTCCAACGACGGACTCCACAGGCGATCTGCCGGCAATGCCTCGATCGCCGGTGGCAAAGGAATACCCATGCCCGCCGGGCCCATGGGCCAACGGTCATTGTCGTGTAGATGATTGGCGTACAACAGCGCGATATCCGGCTTGCTGCGGCTCAGCGCAATAGCTTCGAAGACCGCCTGGGTAGTCGCCACATGATCGGCGTGAGGGTCCAGCTCGGGATGAGGCGTGATGATCACCTCGGGCCGATAGTGTTCAAGCAGAGCCACCAGGTCAGCGATCAGGTTGTTCCAGCTAGGCAAGCCGTCAGCATCCGCGGGCAATTGAAACGGGTTGTACCGACGCACACTGCGGATATCGCTCTCGCCCGACTCACGCGAGCCAAACCCCTTGCCCGGCTCCTTGGCCATGGCTGGGAGTTGCAGACAGTAATAACCCAACTGCACGCAGTGGCTGGCTTTCACCCCCCCCCACAACGGTATGGCGAGGCTGTCCCAACTGCGCAAACGGCCCTTAAGTCGTGCGGCGTCGGCCATGCTCAGGCCAAGGCGCTGGAATGCCTGCGCTTCGATCTCGCCCTGGGTCAGGGTGACGATGCTGACCTCAGGACTGCGACGGTAGAAACCGAATGCCGCGAGTTCGGCATCGTCAGCATGAGGCGCCAGAATCAGGGTGCGCTGACGGGTGTAGTCTGGATTGCTCATGACATGCAGCGTGCCGCTGCTGGCCAGCCGGCAACGACGCCCACGCAATCTCAGTTCGCCCCGCGCCAGCTGCTCGCGCTGCCCAGAAAGGTTCAGGTAACGCAGGCCGGCGACGCCGCGCTCGAAGTCCTGCCGGTCATCGCCCACTTCGACGAAGGGGTCTAACCAACGACCGAGCCAGCGATGGCGCAAATGCAGCGCCAAGACCAGCGTCTCGCCCTCGGCCAGCTCGGCCGAAAGGCGCACCCGGTCGTTTTCCAGTGTCACCGGCTGGGAAACAGCCTCGCCTGGAAACTGATAGTGATAGTCGTCGCTACCGCGGTAGAACAGATGGTCGGCAAACCACGCTTCGTGAGCCACCCATCCCAACAGCAGGAGCAATGGCACAAGCCACCAGGCAACGCCAATCCCCACCACCGCGAGCAGCACCGACGCCCCCAGCAACATCATGCGCTTGTTGCGCCGATGGGACTTCAACAGCAATTGTTTACGCGCGCTCATGGTTCAAACCTGGTAGACCGGCACCCTGCGGCACCAGCGATCCTTGTATTCGCGGTCGGCCCGTCCAAACGAGTAGCGCAATGGCTTACCCAATGCCCTCGCCTCTTCCCAGGCTTGCTGGGTATTGACGAAACTGAGCACACTACCGGGGCTGAACGCACGACTTTGCGGGTCGACCCCTCCATTGATGTACTCCAGCGAAACCCACTGCGGCGCCTCAACTCGGTACAACACTTGTATCGCCACCGGCGTATCTTCCAGCATCGCCACCGAGCCGGTCATGAACTCGCGCAACAGCGTGAATACCTCAACCAACCCTCGTTTGCCAGGGACTTCAAAGCCCCAACGGCGCTCGAACAGGTCGGTGTACATGGCCGCCTGCTGGGCGGGCGTGAACTCGCAGATCGGGCGCATCGCCCCACCGGCTTCTTCGAGCAGACGCAGTTCGCGACGCTGGTTGTAGCGAAACTTCTTCGAATAGTCCTCTGGTTCACGGGCCAGCGCCAAGCCTTCAGGCTGCTCGCGCAAGGTGGTTATGCGCCCGGCGTTAAGCTCGGAAACATAACGCATACGCTGGCGCACCGGCACCTGCACTGACGCGGCCACCGGCAGGATGATCTCCGCATTGCCCAAATCTAGCAGGTCGCGCTTGCCCTCACGCTTGAGCACTTCCTTGGCCAGCGCCAGATGCCGCCCCCAGCAGGGAATTGCAGCCTGTACCTGACCGTCGACCAGCCACCCGAGATAGCGAACCGGCAAACCGAGAAACGCCGACAACCGAGCCACTACCTCTGGATGCGTGGCGAAACTGCCGCCATGCTGCTGCCAGGCCGTGGCATACGCCACTTGGTCGATTTCGCTCCAGCCCCGTTCACGCCACCAGCGCAGCGCACTCAACATGCGTCGACCGCTTTTGTCGGTTTGTCCTCGTCGCCCTCTTCGAACTCGCGGGCATGCAAGCGGGCGTAATGACCGTTTCGCGCCAGCAACTCCAAGTGCGTCCCTCGCTCGACGATACGGCCATCTTCCATGACCAGGATCTGGTCAGCCTTCTCGATGGTCGACAGGCGGTGGGCGATCACCAGTGTCGTGCGGTTCTGCGCCACGTTGTCCAGAGCCGCCTGGATGTGCCGTTCCGACTCAGTGTCCAAGGCCGATGTGGCCTCGTCGAGAATCAGCAATGGCGCATCCTTGAGCAGCGCACGGGCAATGGCCATGCGCTGACGCTGGCCGCCAGACAACAGAACGCCGTTTTCACCCACCAGCGTGTCGTAGCCCTCGGGCATCTTGCGGATGAATTCGTCGGCATACGCCTCGGAGGCCGCCTTGCGAATCTCTTCCAGTGGTGCCCCTGCCAGCTCCCCGTAGGCAATATTGTTGGCCACGGTATCGTTGAACAGGTTCACCTGCTGGGTGACCAAGGCGATGTGACGCCGCAAGTTACTCAGGGTAAACGCCTGCACTTCGGTGTCATCGAGCAAGATTTGGCCGTGGACGTGCTGGTAGAAGCGTGGAATCAGTCCTGCCAGGGTCGACTTGCCACTCCCCGAACGCCCCACCAAGGCCACCATCTGCCCTGGCTCCACCACAAAGCTGATGTCATCAAGCACCTGCTTGTCGGAGCCGGGGTATTGGAAGCTCAGGTTGCGCACTTCGAGACGCCCCTGCACACGCTCACGCTCGATCCGGCCCTCGTCCACTTCAGCCGGCTCGTCTAGCTGCTCGAAGATGCTCTCGGCACCGGCCACGCCGCGCTGAATGGTGGAGCTCACTTCCGAAAGCTGGCGAATCGGTTTGGGCAACAGACCCGCCATGGTGATGTAGGCGACCAAGTCGCCCGCCGAGGCTTCGCCCCGCAGCAGCAGGACCAGAAACATCACTACCGCCATGGCGCTGTAAGTCACCAATTGCAGGGCCGGGGTATAGACCGCGCCGGTCTTGGTCATCGACAGCTGCTTTTCAGTATTGCTCTGGCTGGCCGATTCGAAACGGGCCTTTTCGTAAGCCTCGCCACCGAAGCTACGTACCACGCGATAACCCTGTATGGTCTCGGAGGCCACATGAGTGACGTCCCCCATGGACACCTGAATCTTCTTGCTCTGCTTGCGGAACTTGCGGCTGGTGCTGTTCACCATCAACGCGATGATTGGCAGGATAGCGACCATGACCAAGGTGAGCTTCCAGTTCATCCACAAGAGCGTGCAGAACAGGAAGACCACGGTCATGCCCTCGCGGATTACCACCTTGATCGCATCGGTGGCGGCCCCGGTGACCATGGTCACGTTGAAGGTGATGCGGGAAATCAGATGACCGGAGTTGTGCTTGTCGAAATACTGATTCGGCAGATCCAGCAGCTTGTTGAACAGTACGATCCGCAAGTCATGCACCAGCCCGAGAGAAACCCTGGCCAGGAAATAGTTGCCCAGATACGAGCCGACCCCTTGCCAGGCTGCGATCGCAACGATCATCAGCGGTACGGCTTGCAGCAGCCGCAACTCGCCCAGGTACGGATTACCGGGGAACAGCGTGGCCTCTGGGTTTGCCAGGCCATCGACGAAGTATTTGAGAATATAGGCCAGCATCGGCTGGGTTGAGGCAAAGATCAGGAAGCCGACAATGCTCACCAAGAACAACCCGATATAGGGCCGCACATACGACAGCAGGCGGAAATAGATCGCCAGCGTGGACTGAGGACGAGGTTCAGGATTACTCATGGGAATCCGCACAAGATAAATAAGGAAGAAATGATAACACAGCGACTTTTTCCCCAAGGGGAAGCGACCAG
Organism: Pseudomonas sp. PKS; assembly: GCF_051913525.1. Classification (NCBI taxonomy): domain Bacteria; kingdom Pseudomonadati; phylum Pseudomonadota; class Gammaproteobacteria; order Pseudomonadales; family Pseudomonadaceae; genus Pseudomonas; species Pseudomonas sp. PKS. The sequence goes on from NZ_JBEGDO010000011.1 coordinate 56,342, forward strand.
GAGCGAGTCTGCGACAAGTCGGCTAAGATAGCCGGCTTCTTGATCGGAGATGACGCATGCAAGCAATGGATCATACCACCTACCTGGCACTACGCGAGGGCGCCCAGGTGCTGGAGGCCGACGGCTCCGGCGACAAGGTGCTGCGCTTGCGTGACGGGCGAATGCTCAAGCTGTTCCGACGCAAGCGCCTGCTCAGTTCCGCGCTGTTGTTTCCCTATGCTTGGCGCTTCGCACGCAACGCACGCGCATTAAACGCCCTGGGAATCCCCAGCCCCGAGGTCATTGGGCTCTACCGGATTCCCAGCATCCAGCGTGATGCTGTCCACTATCTGCCACTACCAGGCGATACCCTGCGTCAGTTGGCGGATGACCAGGACCAGGGGCAAGCACTCAGAACCCAACTGGGACACTTCGTGGCACACCTGCATGAGGTCGGCATCTATTTTCGCTCACTGCACCTGGGTAACGTGGTACTGACCCCAGACAACCAATTGGGCCTGATCGACATCGCCGACCTGCAACGCCAACGCCACCCCCTACGCGACAGCCAACGCGAGCGCAACTTCCATCACATGCTGCGCTATCGACAGGACCACCAGTGGCTGCTTGGCACGGATGCTGGCCACACCTTCCTGGAAGGCTACCGCCAGGAGCTGGAGCAGGGCCCGTCCGGCCCCCGCCCGCGCCTGTTGGACAATTTTCGGCAGATGCTCAGCTAGGCCCTAGCGGCCGATTACCAAGACCGTCGCCTTCTTCCGGTTCGAGAAGCTCGCCAGCACACGCAACTGATGCTTGTCTAGCCACGCCACCAACCATGGCTCATCGGCTCGGGCTTCCAGCGCAAAATAACTGTAGTTGCCGACATGGGCATCATCGATGGCCTGGTCGCGCGGCAACACCTCCCGGTAACCTCGCCCCGCGTAATAGCCAATCCGGCTGTCTTCGTAATAAAGGGAAGCCTTCGGATCAATGTGTTCGGCGATCCAGCGACCCGAATCGACCAACTGCCCCTTGCCCGCCCCCGTGGAAATGACGTTGGCCAGCATCACCAGCAACCCGATCACCGCCAGCACCTTGGCCAACCGCGCAAAGCGCTGGGCAAAAAGCATCGCGCCAATCGCCAGCAGCGGCAACGCCAGCACGTTCAGGAAGCTCAGGTAGCGAGAGTTCATGAACTGCAGCTTGATGTAGAACAGCATCAGGACGATCAGGTACAGCAGCCCAGCCCAGGCAAACGGCTGGTATTCGCGCAAGTAGGTACGCACCGCCTGCCAAGTGCTGCGATGGAGGAAGGGAAGGGAAAATGGCCCCATCAATGCGACAAACTTGATCAGCAGCGAAGCGAGCAAGCCGAAGAAGATAATCCGCCCCGCCTCGTCACGCGAATACTTGAGGGTCAGGCTGTTGCCGAACTGCTCCGCCAACTGCCGGAATGCGATAAAGACCTTCTGCGGATTGATCAACCCGAGATAGTAGTCCACCCGCGTCAACGACAGTCCACCCTTCTCCAGAATGATCAGCAGCCCCACAACCACGGCTAGCACAGGCAGGGCCACAAATTGAGCAAAACGCTTCACGTTGCGCCGGGTATACAACTCCACCAGTTGCCACGCGCCCAACGCCGCCACCAACATAAGCGCCTCGAGGCGAAAGAGCGCAGCCATGCCGACCGCCAGATGCATGCCCGCAGCCAGCACCCAACCACCTCGCACCTGCCAACGCATGGTCAACCACAAGGCCAGGACGCAGAAAAACCAGAAGCCGTACTCACGAATGATGTCGTCACGGAACTGGTTGATCGCGGGCATGGCAAGCACCAGCAGGCAGGCCCAGCCAGCCGCAGCAGGTACGCGCTGACGCACGCAATCCACCAGCAACGCACAAGTGCCCGCCATGAACAACGCACACCAAAGATTGGCACACCATTCCAATGGCAAATGGGTAATGCCATGGGTACCTGCCAACAGGAACGTGAACCACGGCCAGTCGAAAACCCGCCACCCAGCCTGGAGCCCGTCCTCATTCACCTGACGGGCAATGTCCAGGTAGTACGCCGCATCGCGACTCAAAGCACTGCTCCCCAGCAGGGCAACCAGCGACAGCAACAGGCTTGCGACGAAGGCCAAGCGAACGGGGTGTGCACGCAGCGCCCTTGTGATGCCAGCCCCCACGCCAGCACTCACTCCATCAACAACAGTACTCACGATTACTCCTAGATCATGACCAGACGGGCAGCTTTGCGCAGGTACGTCCAGCGCATTGCCTGCAAAGGACTCAACTGCAAGGCCCGGACGTAATAGCGACGCGCGTTGACACGATCATTCGACAACAGCGCGGCGCGGAACAACGACAGGTAACGCTGCGCCTCGTAACGCCCGCGCAACGATTGGCACTCGGCAGGTAGACTGGCGAACACCTCGCGAACCATACCCATTGCGTACTCTTCTTCGTTTTCCCGGCTGTGGCGCAAGCTATCGGCGTGCTTATGGATCCGTGCCAAAGGCTCATTGGTGACGACCACGCGAGCACTGACCAGCAGGTAGGCGAACACAGGGATATCCTCCCCTGTACGCAAGGTTTCCGGGTAAGGGCGACGCAGCAACAGCGCTCGCTCGAATAGCGTGCAGCAATGGGAAATCGAAATGCACTTGCGCAACAGGTAGCGCTTGATCAATGCCCGCGCGCTCGCCGCTGGCACTGGCGTGGGCAGCCGCAAGCGCTCACGGCCATCGGGGTAGACCGAGATCTGACCACCCAGCACCATGCCTGCATCCGGGTTGACACGCAGCACCTCGCGCACCACCGCAAGGGCACCCGGCGTCAACTCATCGTCGGCGTCCAGCAGCAACACATAGCGACCGCGCGCTGCGGCGATGCCATTGTTGCGCGCCGCAGCGGCACCGGCATTGGCCTGGTCGATGATCTGCACCTGCGGATAGCGCTCGGCGTATCCAGCCAACACCTCAAGGGTGTTGTCCTTGGAGCCATCATTGACCACGATCAACTCGAGGTCATCCGCCCACTGACTCAGGACGGAGTCCAGAGCCCGGGGCAGAAGCTTCGCATAGTTGTAGGCCGGAACGATCAGACTGATCAGAACCTCATGGTTCGCCATATTCGGGTGCACCCTCTTTGACCACCAGAATATCCTCCATGATCAGGTACTGCAGGTCCGAGCCGAAGAACATGTTCAAGGCATCGGTCGGCGAGCAGATCATCGGCTCGCCTCGGCGGTTGAGAGAGGTATTGAGCGACACACCGTTGCCGGTCAGGTCCTCGAGGGCCTTCATCATGTCGTAGTAACGCGGGTTGTATTCACGCTTGAGCACCTGGGCGCGAGAGGTACCGTCCTCATGGACCACTTCTGGCACGCGGGTTTTCCATTCCTCGGCGACCTCGAAGGTGAAGGTCATGAACGGCGCCGGGTGATCGACCTTGATCATCTGCGGCCCTACAGTGTCGAGCATCGACGGGCAGAAGGGTCTCCAGCGCTCGCGGAATTTGATCTGCTCGTTGATCCGGTCGGCCACGCCCGGCACGCTCGGGCAACCGATGATCGAACGACCACCCAAGGCACGCGGACCGAACTCCATGCGACCCTGGAACCAGGCCACTGGGTTGCCATCGACCATGATCTTGGCGATGCGCTGCGGCATGTCGTCGATCTTGCGCCATTTCGGTGCATTTGGGTGACGGGCGCAGGCGGCGATCACGTCTTCGTTGGAGTACGAAGGGCCGAGGTAGACGTGCTCCATCTTCTCGACCGGCACGCCACGGGCGTGGGAAACATACGCCGCGGCACCGACAGCGGTACCGGCATCGCCCGAGGCAGGCTGCACGAACAGCTCCTTGACATCTGGGCGGGCGATGATCTTCTGGTTGAGCTTGACGTTCAGCGCGCAGCCGCCGGCGAAGGCCAGCTTGCCACCCTGCTTGAGGATGTCGCCCAGATAGTAGTCGATCATCTGCAGCGCGAGCTTCTCGAACAGCGCCTGCATGCTCGCGGCGTAATGGATGTATGGCTCGTCGGCGATGTCGCCTTCACGCTTGGGCCCCAGCCACTCGATCAGTTTGGGTGAGAAGTAGAAACCTTTGCCCTTCTCTTTATAGCGGCGCAGGCCAATGACGTTGGCGTACTCGGTGTTGATCACCAGCTCGCCATTCTCGAAGCTGGCCAGGCGGGAGAAGTCATACTTGCTGGCATCGCCATAGGGCGCCATGCCCATGACCTTGAATTCGCCATCGAGCATCTCGAAACCGAGGAACTCGGTGATCGCGCCATACAGGCCACCCAGGGAGTCCGGATCGTAGAACTCCTTGATCTTGTGGATCTTGCCGTTCTCGCCATAGCCGAAGAAGGTGGTGGCGTACTCGCCCTTGCCGTCGATGCCGAGGATCGCGGTCTTTTCCTTGAAGCCCGAGCAGTGGTAGGCGCTGGAGGCGTGGGCCAGGTGGTGTTCGACCGGCTCGATCTTGATCTTCTTCGGATCGAAGCCCAACTGCTCCAGGCACCAGACGATCTTCTTGCGGTAGCGCTTGTAGCGACGATTGCCCATCAGGATCGCGTCGAGGGCGCGGTCCGGGGCGTACCAGTAGCGCTTGGCATAGTGCCAGCGCGCCTTGCCGAACAGGCTGATGGGGGCGAACGGAATGGCCACCACGTCGACGTCGGACGGCTTGATGCCGGCCTGCTCCAGGCAGAACTTCGCCGACTCGTAGGGCATGCGGTTCTTCGCATGCTTGTCACGCACGAAGCGTTCTTCTTCGGCGGCGGCAACCAGTTTGCCGTCGATGTACAGGGCCGCGGAAGGGTCATGGCTAAGGGCGCCGGACAGGCCAAGAATCGTCAATGCCAAGGGTCTAGCCTCATCTTTCGGTAGGGATGCGCCATCGGCCGTGCAGGCGGATGGCGGCTAAAGGGCGGAATTATAACGCAAACCGCAGGGGGTGCGATTGCTCGAAGGGGCCATAGGAAGCAGCACTGTACCGCAGGCGAGGTCGCAGCCTGGGATGGCCTGCGCAACAAACCCTTGTCACTCGGCGATCAGCCAGTCCATGCGGAAGCTGCCGGCCGTTTGCGCCAGCTCCTTGGCCAGCCACGGCAACAGCTCGCGCAACTCCTCCTCCAGACCCCATGGCGGGTTGGCGATAGCCAGACCCGAACCGTTGAGGCCCTGGGGGCTGTCCTGATGATGGACATACAGCTCGACTCGCAGCAGCTTGGGCGCCCCGGTGCTGGTGAGATCCTGATAGAAACGTGTCAGCGAACGCTGGTCCTTGATCGGATACCAGATTGCAGCGACGGTCTGGCGCATGCGGCCGATCGCCTCTTTCATCGCCACGGTGCAGCGCTTGAGCTCATCAGCCTGCTCGAAAGGCGGGTCGATCAGCATTACCGCGCGCTTCTCCTGCACCGGCAGCAATGCCCGAGGCACGTGCCAGCCCTCGCCCAGGTGCACGACCACCCGCGGGTCCTTCTTCATGTTTTCCTTGAGCAACGGACCGTCTTCGGGGTGCTTCTCGTTGAGCAGCGCCCGGTCCTGCTGACGCATCAGGCGCCGCGCCAGCTCCGGGGAACCGGGGTAATAGCGCAGCTCACCGTCCGGATTCAGCCGCTTGATGATACGCAGGTAGTCAGCAGTGACGGCCGGCAGGTCTTCGCGGTTCCACAGCCGGGCGACACCTTCGAGGTACTCGCCGGTGCGGGTCGCCTGGTCACCCTGCAAATCGTACAGACCAAGGCCGGCATGGGTATCGATGTAGGCGAACGGCTGCTCCTTGCGCGACATCAGGGCGATGAGGCGGGTCAGCACGATGTGTTTGAGGACGTCGGCGTGGTTGCCGGCGTGGAAGGCGTGACGATAGTTCATGGCAACTCCTGCGGGGGCGACAAGTTTACCTTGTCAGCCAGGCGGAGTCAGGCCTGGCTGTCGATCGGCGCAAGCGGCATTCGCGGCAAACCCGCTTCCACCAGGTCAATTAGAGCCTGTGGGAGCGGGCTTACCGCAAACAAAGCAGCGCCAACCTAACGCGGGATCACTTGTCAGCGTGATACGCCGCGTCGGCTTTCTCGAAGCGCGACACCATGCTGCCGGTCGGCGTACCCAGCTTGCTCACCACCACGATGGCGATGCTGGCGAACAGGAAGCCCGGGATGATTTCGTACAGACCCAGCCCAACGTAGTTCTTCCACAGAATCACGGTCAGGGCGCCGACCACGATACCGGCCAGCGCGCCATTGCGGGTCATGCCCTTCCACAACACGGAGATCAGCACGACCGGGCCGAAAGCTGCACCGAAACCTGCCCATGCGTAGGCCACCAGACCCAGTACGCGGTTTTCCGGGTTGGCGGCCATGGCGATGGCGATCAGGGCCACGGCCAGCACCATCAGGCGACCGACCCAGACCAACTCACGCTGGGAGGCATTCTTGCGCAGGAAGGATTTGTAGAAGTCTTCGGTCAGGGCGCTGGAGCACACCAGCAGTTGGCAGCTCAGGGTGCTCATCACCGCAGCCAGGATGGCCGACAGCAGGACACCGGCGATCCAGGGATTGAACAGGATCTTGGCCAGCTCGATGAACACACGCTCGTGGTTCTCGGTGACAGGACCCGCGACTTCGGGGTGAGCCGAGAAGTAGGCGATACCAAAGAAACCGACGGCGCAGGTACCGGCCAGGCACAGGATCATCCAGGTCATGGAGATGCGACGGGCCTTGGCGATCGACTTGACCGAGTCGGCCGCCATGAAGCGCGCCAGGATGTGAGGCTGGCCGAAGTAACCCAGACCCCAGCCCATCAGCGAGATGATGCCGATGAAGGTCGCACCGCGGAACATGTCGAAGTTTGCAGGGTTCTGCGCTTCAATGGCCAGGAAGGTGGTGTCAAAGCCGCCGGTGGAGATCAGCACGATGATCGGCGTGAGGATCAGGGCGAAGATCATCAGCGAAGCCTGTACGGTATCGGTCCAGCTCACCGCCAGGAAACCACCGACGAAGGTGTAGGCGATGGTGGCGGCCGCGCCGGCCCACAGGGCGGTCTCGTAAGGCATGTCGAAGGTGCTTTCGAACAGGCGGGCACCGGCGACGATGCCGGAGGCGCAGTAGATGGTGAAGAACACCAGGATAACGATGGCCGAGATGATCCGCAGCAGGCCGCTGTTGTCTTCGAAACGGCTGGAGAAGTAGTCCGGCAGGGTCAGGGCATCGCCGTTGTACTCGGTCTGCACGCGCAGGCGACCGGCAACGAACAGCCAGTTGAGGTAGGCACCGACGGTCAGGCCGATGGCGATCCAGGCTTCGGAAAGACCTGCGAAGTAGATGGCGCCCGGCAGGCCCATCAGCAGCCAGCCGCTCATGTCGGAGGCGCCGGCGGAAAGCGCGGTGACCACGCTACCAAGGCTGCGACCGCCCAGGATGTAGTCGGAGAGGTTCTTGGTGGAGCGATAGGCGGCGAAGCCGATCAGCACCATTGCCGCAATGTAGATCACGAAGGTGATCGTGAGTGGATTGCCCATGGTTGTGCCCTGGCGTTGTTTTTATGTTTTGCGACCGCCGGCAAGGCGGTTGCACCTAGGCGGCGCATCCTATGCAACAACATGAACGAGGTGCAACCATTTTTCATTTGCAAGTTGCACCTACACCTGCATTTTCAGACAAAACCGCTTCTTTGCGCCTTTTTGTTTCAAAAACCGGGTTTTTCATAAGAAAAAGCACCAAGAAAGTACATTTTTCTGCCACCCATGAGGCCGTCGGACGAGTTGCACCTACGTCGATCAAAAAACGGGTTGCACCCGGTTGCACCCGGATTGTCCTACAGCTAATCTTGCCGCCAGCTTAGGCCACATCCGTGGCAATAACGAGGATAAGAAATGGCGACGACCACCCTTGGGGTCAAACTCGACGACCCGACCCGTGAGCGACTCAAAGCAGCTGCGCAGTCCATCGACCGCACGCCGCACTGGTTGATCAAGCAAGCGATCTTCAACTACCTGGAGAAGCTCGAGGGTGGCGCCACCCTGAACGAACTCAACGGCCATGCCGCCAGCCTCAGCGACGATGCCGGCGACGTCCAGCCTGACCACAGCCATCAGTGCTTCCTCGAATTCGCTGAAAGCATCCTGCCGCAATCGGTCCTGCGCTCGGCCATCACTGCTGCCTACCGCCGCCCGGAACCCGAAGTGGTGCCGATGCTGCTGGAGCAGGCCCGCCTCTCCACCGAGCAGGCCGAGGCCACCAACAAGCTGGCTGCCGGCATCGCCGAGAAACTGCGCAACCAGAAGAGCGCCAGCGGCCGCGCCGGCATCGTCCAGGGCCTGCTGCAGGAATTCTCCCTGTCGTCCCAGGAAGGCGTGGCGCTGATGTGCCTGGCCGAAGCGCTGTTGCGCATCCCGGACAAAGGCACCCGTGACGCCTTGATCCGCGACAAGATCAGCACCGGCAACTGGCAGCCGCATCTGGGCAACAGCCCGTCCCTGTTCGTCAATGCCGCCACCTGGGGCCTGCTGCTGACCGGCAAGCTGGTCTCCACCCACAACGAATCCGGCCTGACCTCCTCTCTCACCCGCATTATCGGCAAGAGCGGCGAACCGATGATCCGCAAGGGCGTCGACATGGCCATGCGCCTGATGGGCGAACAGTTCGTCACCGGCGAGACCATCGCCGAGGCCCTGGCCAACGCCAGCAAGTTCGAAGCCAAGGGCTTCCGCTACTCCTACGACATGCTCGGCGAGGCCGCCCTGACCGAGCACGACGCCCAGAAGTACCTGGCCTCCTACGAGCAGGCGATCCACTCGATCGGCAAAGCCTCCCACGGCCGTGGCATCTATGAAGGCCCGGGCATCTCGATCAAGCTGTCCGCCCTGCACCCGCGTTACAGCCGCGCCCAGTACGAGCGCGTGATGGAAGAGCTGTACCCGCGTCTGCTGTCGTTGACTCAACTGGCCAAGCAGTACGACATCGGCCTGAACATCGACGCCGAGGAAGCCGACCGCCTGGAGCTGTCCCTGGATCTGCTCGAGCGCCTGTGCTTCGAGCCATCGCTGGCCGGCTGGAACGGCATCGGCTTCGTCATCCAGGCCTACCAGAAGCGCTGCCCGTATGTGATCGACTACGTCATCGACCTGGCCAAACGCAGCCGCCACCGCCTGATGATCCGCCTGGTCAAGGGCGCCTACTGGGACAGCGAGATCAAGCGCGCCCAGGTCGAGGGCCTGGAAGGCTACCCGGTCTACACCCGCAAGGTGTACACCGACGTCTCCTACATCGCTTGCGCCCGCAAGCTGCTGTCGGTGCCGGAGGCCATCTATCCGCAATTCGCCACCCACAACGCCCACACCCTGTCGGCCATCTATCACATTGCCGGCCAGAACTACTACCCGGGCCAGTACGAGTTCCAGTGCCTGCACGGCATGGGCGAACCGCTGTACGAGCAAGTGGTGGGCAAGGTCTCCGAAGGCAAGCTGAATCGTCCATGCCGCGTGTACGCCCCCGTCGGCACCCACGAAACCCTGCTGGCCTACCTGGTCCGCCGCCTGCTGGAAAACGGTGCGAACACCTCGTTCGTCAACCGCATCGCCGACCACTCGATCTCGATCCAGGAACTGGTCGCCGACCCGGTCGCCAGCATCGAGCGCATGGGCACCCAGGAAGGCAGCATCGGCCTGCCGCATCCACGCATTCCCATGCCGCATGAACTGTATGGCAGCGAGCGGGCCAACTCGGCCGGCATCGACATGGCCAACGAACACCGCCTGGCGTCGCTGTCCTGCGCGCTGCTGGCCACTGCCCACAACGACTGGAAAGCTGCTCCGCTGCTGGCCTGCGCCGCCAGCGAGCAACCTGCTGTGCAAGTGCTCAACCCAGCCGACCACCGCGATGTCGTCGGTCACGTGCAGGAAGCCACTGTCGCGGACGTCGACAATGCCATCCAATGCGCACTCAACGCCGCCCCGATCTGGCAGGCCACGCCGCCAGCCGAGCGCGCCGCGATCCTCGAACGCGCCGCTGACCTGATGGAAGCCGATATCCAGCCGCTGATGGGCCTGCTGGTGCGCGAAGCCGGCAAGACCTACGCCAACGCCATCGCCGAAGTGCGCGAGGCGGTGGACTTCCTGCGCTACTACGCGGTGCAGGCACGCAACGACTTCAGCAATGACAGCTGCCGCCCGCTGGGGCCGGTGGTGTGCATCAGTCCGTGGAACTTCCCGCTGGCGATCTTCTCCGGCCAGGTCGCCGCGGCCCTGGCCGCCGGCAACCCGGTTCTGGCCAAGCCTGCCGAACAGACCCCGCTGGTCGCCGCTCAGGCCGTGCGCCTGCTGCTGGAAGCCGGTATCCCTGAAGGCGTGCTGCAACTACTGCCAGGCCGCGGCGAAACCGTCGGTGCCGGCCTGGTCGGTGACGAGCGCGTCAAGGGCGTGATGTTCACCGGCTCCACCGAAGTCGCTCGCCTGCTGCAACGCAACATTGCTGGCCGCCTGGACAACCAGGGTCGTCCGATTCCGCTGATCGCCGAGACCGGCGGCCAGAACGCCATGATCGTCGACTCCTCGGCCCTGACCGAGCAGGTGGTCATTGACGTGGTGTCCTCCGCGTTCGATAGCGCCGGCCAGCGCTGCTCGGCCCTGCGTGTGCTGTGCCTGCAGGAAGACTCCGCCGACCGCGTGATCGAGATGCTCAAGGGCGCCATGGCCGAAAGCCGCCTGGGCAACCCGGAACGCCTGTCCGTGGACATCGGTCCAGTCATCGACGCCGAAGCCAAGGCAGGCATCGAGAAGCATATCCAAGGCATGCGCGATAAAGGCCGTACGGTCTACCAGGTCGCCATCGCCGAAGGCGAAGAGATCAAGCGCGGCACCTTCGTGATGCCAACCCTGATCGAGCTGGAAAGCTTCGACGAACTCAAGCGTGAGATCTTCGGCCCAGTCCTGCACGTGGTGCGCTACAACCGCAAGGACCTCGACCAGCTGATCGAGCAGATCAACGCCTCCGGCTACGGCCTGACCCTGGGCGTGCACACCCGCATCGACGAGACCATCGCCAAGGTGGTGGACAACGTCAATGCCGGCAACATGTACGTCAACCGCAACATCGTCGGCGCCGTGGTCGGCGTCCAGCCGTTCGGTGGCGAAGGCCTGTCCGGCACTGGCCCGAAAGCCGGCGGCCCGCTGTACTTGTACCGCCTGCTGTCGACCCGTCCGGCCGACGCCATCGCCCGCCACTTCCAGCGTGTCGACGGCGAAGGCAAGGTCGACACCGTCCTGCGCGACCAGCTGATCAAGCCGCTGCACACCCTCAAGACCTGGGCTGCCAGCAGCCAGCTGGGTGAGCTGGCCAGCCTGTGCGACCAGTTCGCCGCCCAGTCCCAGAGCGGTATCAGCCGCGTGCTGCCCGGCCCGACCGGCGAGCGCAACACCTACACCGTGTTGCCGCGTGAGCACGTGCTCTGCCTGGCCGACAACGAAGCCGACCTGCTGGCCCAACTGGCCGCCGTACTGGCCGTGGGCAGCTCGGCGGTATGGGCCGACGCAGAGCCTGCCAAGAGCCTGCGTGCCCGACTGCCGAAGGAGCTGCAGGCCAAGGTCAAGCTGGTGGCCGACTGGCAGAAGGACGACGTCGCCTTCGACGCCGTCATCCACCACGGCGACTCCGACCAACTGCGCGGCGTGTGCGAGCAAGTGGCCAAGCGCGCCGGCGCCATCGTCGGCGTCAACGGCCTCTCCAGCGGCGACCACCAGATCGCTCTGGAGCGTCTGGTGATCGAGCGTGCAGTGAGCGTCAACACCGCAGCAGCAGGTGGCAACGCCAGCCTGATGACCATCGGCTGATTCACCGTTGTGAACAAAAAAGGAGAGCTTCGGCTCTCCTTTTTTATGTTTGCAACGCCAGATTCCCGCTCACCCAATCAGGCGGACACCTGCTTTCTACCGAAGAGCCAGAGCCTCCAGATCTTGAACAGCTTGCACGTCAGCACGATCAAAAAGAACATCAACGGATGTGCTGACGCTTGATACCCCTCGTACAGGTAGAGGACCGAAACGCAGGGAATGAACAAGAGCAGCCTGACACGTTATTTCCTCCACCGGCCAAGTGCGAGGCTGCCATAATGACCTCGCGCGGCTCAAGGCAAGCAACGTCAACCGCCTGAGCGCGCAAGAGGGGTGGTTCTAGGGGGAGCCACCGCGCACCGGAGGTTCCCGCATGTTCGATTCCAGTGCCTTGCTGCGCCAACGCTTTGCCGCGCTGCGCAGTTCGGCCGAGTTGTTTTCCCTGCGCCATGTGAAGCAGTCGCACCAGAGCCTGTCGGTGCGTCGCAATGTGGCCGAGCCGCCGTTCTTCAGCCAGGACGAAGGCGCCATGCTCACCGTGCGCGTCAAGGGCGTGGAGGCCTATGCTGCCACCGCCGACCTGTCCCAAGCCGGCCTGCAACGCGCCCTCGAACAGGCCGAGACGCTGGCTCGCACGATTGCCGCCCACAGCCTCCTGGACCTGAGCGGGCAACCGGTGGCCAGCGAGCGCCATGATCATGTTTCGCCCCACTTCGACCATCCCCTGCCTAGCCTCGCCGAGTGCCTCGAGCTGCTCACCGCCGAATCGGCCAGCGTGCCCAAGGACAGCCGCCTGGTTGATTGGCAGGCGAGCCTGGGCATAAGCCTTGTCGAGCAGACCTACCTCAATTCTGCAGGCGCCGAGCTGCGCCATGCCCAGCGCTTCCTGTTCCCGGGCCTGGGCGTGACCGCAAGCGATGGCCAGGACAGCCAGAGTCGCAGCCTCGGCCGGGAGAACTTCGGCCAGCAAGGCGGCTTCGAGGTCATCGAGCGCTGTGGCCTGGTCGGTGCGGCCCGGTGCATCGCCGACGAGGCCCTGCAGTTGCTGCTCGCGCCCAATACCCCCAGTGGCCCGCGCGATCTGCTGCTGATGCCGGACCAGATGATGCTGCAGATCCACGAATCCATCGGCCACCCGCTGGAGATGGACCGCATCCTGGGCGACGAGCGCAACTACGCCGGCACCAGCTTCGTCAAGGCAAGCGACTTCGGTCACTTGCAATATGGCTCGAAGCTGCTCAACGTGACCTTCGACCCGACTATCGACGAAGAGCTGGCCAGCTACAGCTTCGACGACGATGGCACTGCGGCGAGCAAGCAGTTCCTGATCCGCGACGGCCTGCTGCTGCGCCCGCTGGGCGGCGCCTTGTCGCAGTACCGCTCGGGCCTGGACGGTGTGGCCAACAGCCGGGCTTGTGGCTGGAACCGCGCGCCGATCGATCGTATGGCCAACCTCAACATCGAGCCGGGCGATCAGTCGCTGGCGCAGCTGATCGGCGGTATCGAGCATGGCATCCTCATGCGCACCAACCGCTCCTGGTCCATCGACGACGCACGCAACAAGTTCCAGTTCGGCTGCGAGTGGGGCCAACTGATCGAAAACGGCGAACTCAAAGGTGTAGTGAAGAACCCCAACTACCGCGGCATCTCCGCACAGTTCTGGGGCAATCTCGCCGCCGTCGGCGATCGCAGCACGTTCCAGGTACTGGGCACGCCAAACTGCGGCAAGGGCGAACCCAACCAGGTGGTACGAGTCGGCCATGCCTCGCCGGCATGCGTGTTCCGCCAGATCGACGTATTCGGAGGAGACGCCTGATGAGCGCCACACCCCAGCAACGCTTCGAGGACCTGACAGGCGCCCTGCGCGACGCACTCCAAGCTGGCGAGCAGTTCACCCTCGGCTACAGCGCCGAGCACTCGCAGTTCCTCCGCTTCAACCATGCCCGCGTGCGCCAGGCCGGCGAAGTCGCCCAGGCCAGCGCGCACTTGCGCCTGATCCGCGACGGGCGCCAGGCCGAGCAGCACTTCACGCTGGGCGACGATCCACAGCTGGACCGCCAGCGCCTGCACGACGCGCTGGCCCAGCTGCGTCAGATCCTGCCGCTGCTGCCTGTCGACCCTTACCTGCGCCTTGACGAAAGTGCCTGGCACAGCCACAACCTGCAGGCAGCGGCGCTGCCGGACTGCGCCGATGTCCTGGGCCTGATCGAGCGTGAAGCCGGCGACCTGGACCTGGTCGGTATTTATGCCGCAGGCCCGATCTGCCGGGGGTTCGCCAGTTCCTTCGGGGCCTTTGGCTGGCATCAGGCCAACAGTTTCAACTTCGACTGGAGCCTGTTCCACACCAATGGCCAGGCGGTCAAGGCCAACTATGCAGGTCAGGTGTGGGACAGTGGGGCCCTGGTGGCGCGCCTGCGCCAGGCCCGCGAGCAACTGGATTTCCTTGGCCGCCCGGCAATCATCCTCAAGCCTGGCAGCTACCGCGCCTACCTGTCCCCGGCGGCGATGGACGAGATTGCCGGCATGCTCTGCTGGGGTGGTTTTTCCGCCCAGGCTCTGGCCACAGGCAACAGCGCGCTGCAACGCCTGTACACCGGCGATGCCAGCCTCAGCCCGCAGGTCAGTTTCGATGAACAGGTCAGCGGCTCGCTCAGCCCGCCCTTCTCCGACGAAGGCTCGCCGCGCCAGGACGTGCACCTGATCCACGAAGGCCGCGCACACGCGCGTCTGGTCAGCGCGCGCAGCGCTGCGGAGTTCGACCTGCAGGCCAACGGCGCCGACAGCTTCGAGTCGCCCTGTGCGCTGAGCCTGGCACCGGGGCAACTGCCTTCGGCGCAGATCCTCGAGCGACTCGGCACGGGCCTGTATATCAGCAACCTCTGGTACCTGAACTACTCGGACCTGCCTGCCGCCCGCATGACCGGCCTGACCCGCTTCGCCACCTTCTGGGTACAGGACGGTTGCATCCAGGGGCCGGTCGGCACCATGCGCTTCGACGACAGCCTGTACAACCTGCTGGGCAGTCAGTTGGAAGACCTGACGCGTGAGCGGGAGCTGATCCTGTCGACCAGTACCTACGGCCAGCGCAGCACCGGCTCGAGTCATTTGCCGGGGGCGCTGGTCAAAGCCCTGACCCTCACCCTGTAATGGGTCTGTGCTGACTGCTTCACAGGGCTCCCACAGGACGATAAGCCTGTGGGAGCGGGCCAGCACGATCAAGCAGCAAAGCCGAGGTATTCATGCCCGAACGCGCCCCGCTGGACCCCATCACCGCCCGCTGGATCCCCTGGGTGGTGGCCATCGCTTTCTTCATGCAGTCCCTGGACGGCACCATCCTCAACACTGCCCTGCCGGCCATGGCCCGCTCTCTGGCCGAAGACCCGCTGCGCATGCAAGGTGTGATCATCGCCTACATGCTCACGGTGGCCCTGCTGATTCCTGCTTCAGGCTGGATCGCCGACCGCTTCGGCACCAAGCGCATCTTCTTCAGCGCCATCCTGCTGTTCAGCCTGGGCTCGCTGCTCTGTGCCATGGCCAACAGCCTCACGTTCCTGATCCTGGCCCGGGTCATCCAGGGCCTGGGCGGTGCGCTGATGCTGCCAGTCGGGCGGCTGGTGGTGCTGCGCGCCTACCCGCGTTCGGAGCTGGTGCGGATCATGAGCTTCATCACCATCCCCGGCCTGCTTGGCCCGCTGCTGGGACCAACCCTGGGCGGCTGGCTGGTGGAGATCCTCACCTGGCACTGGATCTTTTTGCTCAATCTGCCCGTCGGTGCGCTGGGCTGCTACGCCGTATGGAAGTTCATCCCTGATCTGCGCGGCGCCGAGCGCACCACCTTCGACGGCCCGGGGTTCATCCTGTTCGGCGCCGCGATGGTACTGATCACCATCGCCATGGAAGGCCTGGGTGAGTTGCACCTGCCGCACCTGCGGGTGATGTTGCTGCTGTTCGCCGGTATGGCCTGCCTGGCCGCCTATTGGCTGCGCGCCGGGCGTGATCCGCAGCCGCTGTTCTCGCCGGGCCTGTTCCGGGTGCGTACCTTCGCCATCGGCATCCTTGGCAACCTGTTCGCCCGCCTGGGCAGTGGCGCCCTGCCGTTTCTGGTGCCGTTGCTACTGCAGGTGGCGCTGGGCTATTCGCCCGCCGAGGCCGGCATGAGCATGATCCCTCTGGCCGCCGCGGCGATGCTCGCCAAGTCCATCGCACGGCCGCTGATCGAACGCTTCGGCTATCGCATCATCCTCACCGGCAACACCCTGTTGCTTGGCCTGCTGCTGGCCAGCCTGGGGCTGGTGGACGCGGACACGCCGTATGCCCTGCTGCTCGCGCAACTGGCCCTGCTCGGCGCCGTGAACTCCATGCAGTTCACCGCCATGAACACTGTGACCCTGATCGACCTGGATGACGCCAGCGCCAGCAGCGGCAACAGCCTGTTGTCGGTGGTCGCGCAGCTGTCCCTGAGCCTGGGGGTGGCCTGTGCCGGCGCCTTGCTTGGCGGGTTTACCGCCGCTGGCAGCGCAGAGGGCGTGGAAAGCACCCTGGGCGCCTTCCAGTTGACCTTCCTGACCATCGGCCTGATGGCCATGCTGGCGGCAGCGATCTTCCTGCAGTTGTCGCCGACAGACGGAAGGCGTGCCCGTCGTCAGGAAGCGCACATGGAGTCGTAGGGCGAATGGCCACGAGGCTGGTAGACTGTGCGGCATTTTTCGCTTCGCAACGCAGGCCCGCCTCGTGACCACCGACTCCACCGCCTTTGCCACTCTGCCGCTGTCCGCCGCCATGCTGGCCAACCTGGACGCCCTCGGCTACGCCTCGATGACGCCGATCCAGGCCCAGAGCCTGCCGGTCATCCTCAAGGGCCAGGACCTGATCGCCCAGGCCAAGACCGGCAGCGGCAAGACCGCCGCCTTCGGCATCGGCCTGCTCAACCCGATCAATCCGCGCTACTTCGGCTGCCAGGCCCTGGTGCTGTGCCCGACCCGCGAGCTGGCCGACCAGGTGGCCAAGGAGCTGCGTCGCCTGGCCCGCGCCGAGGACAACATCAAGATCCTCACCCTGTGCGGCGGCGTTTCGCTAGGCCCGCAGATCGCCTCGCTGGAGCATGGCGCACACATCATCGTCGGCACCCCAGGGCGCATCCAGCAGCACCTGGACAAGGGCACCCTGGTGCTCGACGGGCTCAACACGCTGGTGCTGGATGAAGCCGACCGCATGCTCGACATGGGCTTCTTCGACGCCATCGCCAGCATCATCGGCAAGACCCCTTCGCGCCGCCAGACGCTACTGTTCTCGGCCACCTACCCGGCCGGCATCGAGCAGTTGGCCGCCGAGTTCATGCGCAAGCCACAGCAGGTCAAGGTCGAAAGCCTGCACGCCGACAACCAGATCGAACAGCACTTCATCGAGATCGACTCCCAGCAACGCCTGGAAGCCGTCACCCGCGTACTCGGCCACTTCCGCCCGCAGTCGTGCGTGGCGTTCTGCTTCACCAAACAACAGTGCGAGGACGTGGTGGCCCACCTCAGCGCCAAGGGCATCGTCGCCCAGGCTCTGCATGGTGACCTGGAACAACGCGACCGCGACCAGGTGCTGACGATGTTCGCCAACCGCAGCAGCTCGGTGCTGGTGGCCACTGACGTGGCGGCCCGTGGCCTGGACATCGACGGCCTGGACATGGTGATCAACGTCGAGCTGGCTCGTGATCCCGAGATTCACGTACACCGCGTCGGCCGCACCGGCCGCGCGGGTGAAAAAGGCATCGCCATCAGCCTGGTCGCCCCTGCCGAGGGCCACCGCGCCCAGGCCATCGAAGACCTGCAGAAGCGCCCATTGCGCTGGGAGCAGCTCGACAGCCTCAAGCACAAGGGGGGTGAGCCGTTGCTGCCAGCGATGACCACCTTGTGCATCGCCGCAGGCCGCAAGGACAAGCTGCGCCCAGGCGACATCCTCGGCGCCCTGACCGGCGACGCCGGCATCCCCGGCAAGCAGGTCGGCAAGATCGCCATCTTCGACTTCCAGGCCTTCGTAGCGGTGGAGCGCGCTGTGGCCAAACAAGCCATGCAGCGCCTGAACAGCGGCAAGATCAAGGGTCGGTCCCTGAAAGTCCGCATCATCTAAAGATTTGCACGACTCCTGTGGGAGTGGGTTTACCCGCGAATGCGATGGTGGGCTCACTGCCGCCTTTGCGGGTAAACCCGCTCCCACTGGGGCCAGTGTGTCATTTCAGAAAAGGTTTACACCGTGCATTCCACCGACGTGATCATCATCGGCGCCGGCGCCGCCGGCCTGATGTGCGCCCAGCTCACCGCCCGCCGCGGACGCCGGGTGCTGGTGCTCGACCACGCCAACAAGCCGGGCAAGAAGATCCTCATGTCCGGAGGCGGTCGCTGCAACTTCACCAACATGTACACCGAGCCGGCCAACTTCCTCTCGCAGAACACGCACTTCTGCAAGTCGGCCCTGGCCCGCTATACCCAGTGGGATTTCATCGAGCTGGTGTGCAAGCACGGCGTGCCTTACCACGAGAAGAAACTTGGCCAGCTGTTCTGCGACAACAAGTCCAGCGACATCCTCGACATGTTGCTCGCCGAATGCGACGAAGCCGGGGCCGAGATACGCCTGCAGACCAGCATCGAGCAGATCGAGAAGACCGCTGAAGGCTATTGTCTGCAAACCTCCGCCGGCCCGTTCGCCTGCCAGTCCCTGGTGATCGCCACCGGCGGTCTGTCGATCCCGACCCTGGGCGCTACCGGCTTTGGCTACCAGGTCGCCCGCCAGTTCGGCCATACCCTGCTGCCGACCCGCGCGGGCCTGGTGCCTTTCACTATCACCGAGCCTCAACTCAAGGCCCTGTGCACCGAGCTCTCCGGCACCGCGCTGGATTGCATCGCCAGTTGCAATGGCACCAGCTTCCGGGAAAACCTGTTGTTCACCCACCGCGGCTTGAGCGGCCCGGCGATCCTGCAGATCTCCTCGTTCTGGGAGGCGGGCGATACCCTGGAGATCAACCTGCTGCCCGATCGCGACGCCCTCAGTTGGCTGCAACAGCAGCAGGCCGAACGCCCCAACAGCGAGCTCAAGACGCTGCTGGGCGAGGTTTTCACCCGCAAGCTGGCCAACCTGCTGGCCGAGCAGTGGTTCGTGTCCAAGCCAATGAAGCAGTACACCCCGGCCGAGCTGGCCCAGGTGGCGGACAAGCTGTCGGCCTGGCAACTGGTTCCGGCCGGTACCGAAGGCTATCGCACCGCGGAGGTCACCCTCGGCGGCGTCGATACCCGCGAGGTGTCTTCAAAGACCATGGAGTCGCTCAAGAGCCCGGGGCTGTACTTCATCGGCGAAGTGCTCGATGTCACGGGCCACCTGGGCGGGTTCAATTTCCAGTGGGCATGGGCCTCGGCCAACGCTGCAGCGCAGTTCGTGTAGAGTAGAATCCTTTCAGCAGCACGGAACGCTTCTTGCTGGTCTGTGCTGAGGTGCCGATTTCCTGGGGCTGCTGCGCGGCCCCACTATGAATGGCGCCAAGGTATTCATTCGATCACTGCCCAGGGCCATCATGTCATCGAGCTCGTTCCGCCATTCATTGCGTCGTTTGTGGGGCCAAGACAAGTTCAGCTACAGCATCCGGGTAACGATCGCACTCACCGGCAGCCTGGCGCTGTGCTGGTACCAGGACGAAATGGCACTGTTGATTCCGCTGTTCCTGGGCATCATCGCCAGCGCCCTGGCCGAGACCGACGACGGCTGGCAAGGCCGCCTGAGCGCCCTGGCCGTTACCTTGGTGTGTTTCGCCATCGCCGCCTTGTCGGTGGAACTGCTATTCCCCTACCCCTGGATCTTCGCCGGCGCCCTGGCCCTGGCAGCCTTTGCCCTGACCATGCTCGGCGCCTTGGGCGAGCGCTACGGCGCCATCGCCTCGGCGACGTTGATCCTGTCGGTGTACACCATGATCGGCGTGGACCAGCGCGGCGGGCAGGTCAGCGACTTCTGGCACGAGCCGTTGCTGCTGGTGGCCGGTGCGGCGTGGTATGGCCTGCTCTCGGTCCTGTGGCAGGCGCTGTTCTCCAACCAACCGGTGCAGCAGAGCCTGGCGAAGTTGTTCATGGAGCTTGGCCGCTACCTCAAGCTCAAGGCCAACCTGTTCGAGCCGATCCGCAACCTGGACCTGGAAGCCCGTCGCCTGGAACTGGCCCAGCAAAATGGCAAGGTGGTGGCGGCACTGAACGCAGCCAAGGAAATCATCCTGCACCGGGTTGGCAACAGCCAGCCGAACGCCAAGGTCAGCCGTTACTTGAAGCTGTACTTTCTGGCCCAGGACATCCATGAGCGGGTCAGTGCCTCGCACTATCCCTACAACGCCCTGGCCGAAGCGTTCTTCCACAGTGATGTGATGTTCCGCTGCCAGCGCCTGCTGCGCCAGCAAGGCTCGGCCTGCCAGCAACTGTCCCACTCGATCCGGCTGCGCCAGCCGTTCGTCTACGGCGGCGGGTTCGCCGAAGCGCTGGAAGACCTCAACGCCTCCCTGGAACACCTGCGCCAGCAAAGCAATCCAGCCTGGCGCGGCCTGCTGCGCTCATTGCGGGCGCTGGCCGGTAACCTGGCAACCCTGGACCGCCTGCTGGGCGCCGCCAGCAACCCCGACAGCCTGGCCGATGCCAGCGACAGCAGCCTGCTCGACCGCTCGCCACGCAACCTCAAGGATGTCTGGAGCCGCCTACGCACGCAGCTGACGCCGACGTCGCTGCTGTTCCGCCACGCCCTGCGCCTGTCCCTGGCGCTTTCGGTGGGCTACGGCATGGTGCACCTGATCCACCCGACCCAAGGCTACTGGATCATCCTGACCACCCTGTTCGTCTGCCAGCCCAACTATGGTGCGACCCGTCGCAAGCTGGTGCAGCGCGTGCTGGGTACGGCCGTCGGCCTCACGGTGGGCTGGGCGCTGTTCGACCTGTTCCCCAGCCCGGTCATCCAGTCGATGTTCGCGGTCGTCGCCGGGGTGGTGTTCTTCGTCAACCGAACCACCCGCTACACCCTGGCCACGGCGGCAATCACCCTGATGGTGCTGTTCTGCTTCAACCAGATCGGCGATGGCTACGGCCTGTTCCTGCCGCGCCTGTTCGATACCCTCGTGGGCAGCCTGATTGCCATCCTGGCGGTGTTCCTGTTCCTGCCGGATTGGCAGGGGCGGCGCCTGAACAAAGTGCTGGCCAATACGCTGACCTGCGCCAGTGCCTACCTGCGCCAGATCATGCAGCAATATGCCCATGGCAAGCGCGACGACTTGGCCTATCGCCTGGCCCGGCGCAACGCCCACAACGCCGATGCAGCACTGTCGACCACACTGGCCAATATGCTCATGGAGCCTGGGCACTTCCGTAAGGAAGCCGATGTGGGCTTCCGCTTCCTGGTGCTCTCACACACCCTGCTCAGCTACCTCTCTGGGCTCGGCGCGCACCGCGACACGGCGCTGCCACCGGAGGTTCACGAGCAGTTGATCGATGGCGCCGGCCAGAGCCTGGCCAACAGCCTCGATGAGATCGCCAATGGCCTGGCCGCGCGCCTGCCTGTGGCCATCCACAGCGATGCCGAGGAAGCCCTGGCCGGCGCCCTGGAACAGATGCCCGAAGAGTTGGACGAACATCAGCGTCTGGTGCAAACCCAACTGGCGCTGATCTGCCGCCAACTCGGACCGCTGCGTACCCTGGCGGCGCACCTGATCAAGGAAAGCCCGCCGGACTGACGCTTCGCAGGCCAACCCGTTCCTACAGCCAGCGGGCAGTGAGGCGGTTCAGAACCCGTGTTGGCGCAACAGCCGGGCATAGCTGCCATCGGCCTTCATCGCGGCGATGGCGCGGTCGAAGCGCTCGATGATCTGCTGATGATCGGGATGCTTGAGGCTGACGAGAATGTGCAGGTTGTTCTCGCCCAGCGCGGGCTCTACGAAGGTCACGGCCTCACGCACCTCCTTCGACTCGCGTTGCAGGCTGTAGCGCGCGACGTATTCATCCTCCACTGTCAGGTCGACCCGTCCCGCCGCCAGCATGCGCACCGCCGACGAGAAGTTGCGCACCGCCACCTTGTGCAAACGGGCGTCGCTGTCGAATTCCGGGGAATAGGCGTAATCGCGTACCACGGCAATGGAGTAGTCATAGAGGTCGGCCAGTTGACGGTAGCCCAAAGGCTTGTCCTGCGGCCTGAGCAAGCGGATGCGGTTGACCAGGTAGGGTTTGGAAAACGCGCCTAAGCGCGTGCGCGAGTCGTTGTACCAGGTGTTGACCAGGATGTCGTAGCGGCCTTCACCGATGCCCATCAGGGCCCTGGCCCAAGGCACCTGCTCGACACTGCTGGCATAGCCGGCACGGGTCAGCGCCGCGGTGACGATGCTGGTAGCCAGGCCACCGCCGGGCAAGTCGCTGTCAGTGAACGGCGGCCAGCTGTCGGCCACCAGACGCAACTTCTCGGCCGCCAGGGCGGGTGTGACCAGCACGATCAACAGTAAACCAAGCGCGCAAAGCAATGGCCGCATGCTGGAATCCTTCGCAGTTGGGTGATCCACTCTGATGGTGGCGATCCGCACTACTACAGGGTGGGCAGATTACACAAAGCCCTCTCGGTCGGCAGCCGACAAATGATATCAAATAGCCTCTATTTTGGCCGAATGTGCCTGAAGCCGTTTTTGGGCAATGTCCGACTCGTCGTCAAGACCGGGATTTGCGATGATCGACCACCCCTTCAAAGAGGTCATACCCATGTCCATCGAGTGGATTTGCAAGCACCATACCGACCTTGGCAAGGAGCAACTCTATGCCATCCTGCGGTTGCGCACCGAAGTCTTCGTGGTGGAACAGCAATGCGCCTACCAGGAGGTCGACGGCCAGGACCTTTGCGCAGATACGTTGCACCTGATGGGGTGGGAGCAAGACCGCTTGGTGGCCTATCTGCGCCTGCTCGACCCTCAAACCCAAGGCGGCGATGTGGTCATTGGCCGCGTGGTAACCGCCCCCGCCGCGCGCGGTGGCGGCCTCGGCCATCAGCTGTTGCTCAAGGGGCTGGAGTGCGCCGAGCACTGCTGGCCTGGGACACCCATCTACCTGTCGGCCCAGGCACATCTGCAGGCCTACTACGCGCAGCACGGATTCGAGGTGGCGGGAGAGCAGTACCTGGAGGATGGCATTGCGCATATCGGTATGCGCAAAGCTTGAGGTAAGAGGGCAGCGGTCGGGGCGCTCAGGTCATGGATAACCCAGCACGTCCCTGATCTGGCGCAGGTGCTGGATGATCCACTGCTTGTCGATAGCCCCCCAATCATGGATGCGGTAGTGCCCGGCGTGATTGCGCGCCCCGGCCTGCTGCTCGAATTCACAGACGATATCCAGGTCGGCCAAGGCGGCGATGGTGTCCTGGGCAGTGCGACGAGGCATGCCGGTGGCTTCCATCAGCGCCGGAACACTGGTAGCGGTCTGGCTGTCAATCAACCAGGCCACATAGAGGCGCCGGTAGAAACTGCTCTTGGTCTTGCTCACATCCATGCTGCTCGATCCTCAGGTGGTGCCCGGCAGCTCCTGGTAGGTCAGGTAGACGCGCAGGTCGAATTCCAATTGATGGTAGTCCGGCTCCATGTGCTGGCAGAGCTGGTAAAACGCCTTGTTGTGGTCCCGCTCGCGCAGGTGCGCCAACTCGTGCACCACGATCATGCGTAGAAACTGGGGCGCCGCGTCCTTGAACAGCGAGGCGATGCGGATTTCCTTCTTGGCCTTGAGTTTGCCGCCCTGCACGCGGGAGACCGCAGTGTTCAGGCCCAGGGCCCGATGGGTCAGATCCAGGCGGTTGTCGAACAGCACTTTGTCCAGGTTCGGCGCACTGCGCAGGTATTGCTGTTTCAAGTCCTGGGCATAGCTGTACAGCGCTTTGTCGCTCTGTACGTCGTGTCGATCCGGGTAGCGCTGGCGCAGGTAGTCGCCCAGGCGATCGGAGGCGATCATCTGGCGGACCTGCTCTTGCAGGTGAGGCGGGTAGGCTTGCAGGTAGCGTAATGCGGTCATTGCACGGCGTTCAGCGAGAAGAACCGCGAGTGTATCCGATCCGCATCCAATATGAACAAGGGCCGTTTCGCAGGTGCGAAACGGCCCTTGTTCATCGCAGGATCAGTTGACCTTGGCGGCCAGATCACCTTTGGCGTAACGCTGGAACATGCCTTCGAGGGAGATCGGCTTGATCTTGGAGGCGTTGCCGGCGGTACCGAAGGCTTCGTAACGGGCGATGCAGACATCACGCATGGCCTTCACGGTCTCGGCGAAGAACTTACGTGGGTCGAACTCGCTCGGGTGCTGGGCCATGTAGCGACGGATGGCACCGGTAGAGGCCAGGCGCAGGTCGGTGTCGATGTTGACCTTGCGCACGCCGTACTTGATGCCTTCGACGATTTCTTCGACCGGCACGCCGTAGGTTTCCTTGATGTCACCGCCGTATTCGTTGATGACTTTCAGCCACTCCTGCGGCACCGAGGAGGAACCGTGCATCACCAGGTGGGTGTTGGGAATGCGCTTGTGGATTTCCTTGATGCGGTCGATGGCCAGGATGTCACCGGTTGGCGGCTTGGTGAACTTGTAGGCGCCGTGGCTGGTGCCGATGGCGATGGCCAAGGCGTCGACCTGGGTCTTCTTGACGAAGTCGGCGGCTTCTTCCGGGTCGGTCAGCATCTGGCTGTGATCCAGGGTGCCTTCGGCGCCGATGCCATCTTCTTCACCGGCCTGGCCGGTTTCCAGGCTGCCCAGGCAACCCAGTTCGCCTTCGACGGACACGCCGCAGGCGTGGGCGAATGCCACGGTCTGCTGAGTGACGCGAACGTTGTACTCGTAGTCGGACGGGGTCTTGCCGTCTTCCTTGAGCGAGCCGTCCATCATCACCGAGCTGAAGCCCAGCTGGATGGAACGCTGGCAGACGTCAGGGCTGGTGCCGTGGTCCTGGTGCATGCACACCGGGATGTGCGGGAACTCTTCGATCGCCGCCAGGATCAGGTGACGCAGGAACGGGGCACCAGCGTACTTGCGGGCGCCGGCCGAGGCCTGGACGATGACCGGGGAGTCGGTGGCGTCCGCAGCTTCCATGATGGCGCGCATCTGCTCGAGGTTGTTGACGTTGAAAGCCGGAACGCCGTAGCCGAACTCGGCGGCGTGGTCCAGCATCTGGCGCATGCTAATGAGTGCCATTGTGTATCTCTCTCCCGACAAGCGTCGTTGTTTCGTGCAAGCCTGCCGCAGGGGCGGTTGCTGTTCAAGTAGTGTGGGCCACCGTCGCGGCCCGGCCAGTCACGGTGCCTTGCAGCCCCGCCCAATCAGATCGTTGGTCGCCACCCAGTACACCAGGCCTTCGTCGCCCTTGGTGTGGAAGGCAAGTACCCCGTCGCTGTACAGCGCGCCCGAGGCGCCCGGCTCGGACTTGAGCCGGTAGACTTGGTCGCCGCCGCCCAGGCGTACGTCGACTGCATCCTGGCTCGCATCGGCGAATCGCCACAGCACTTCAGCCTGGCTGTCGCAGACCCAGCGGGTCCACTTGTCCGCCGGGGCGGAGGGGGTCGGTTGCAGTAGCGAGCATCCTGCCAGGGTCGCCAGGGCCAATGCGGCCAAAAGCGCTTTCATCCAAAAACCTCGTCGTGGATCCGCTACGCGGCCCTAATCCAAGACCACAAAACCCAACCTTGGTTGCCTGGCGCCCGATCAAGGGCAGCCCGGCGCCTGGCGCTGGTGTTCGTCGTCGTACTTTTCCAGGCCCTCCGGGCCCATGCGCTTGTTGATGACCGGCGCGGTCTCCGCCTGCCACTGAGACTGGTAGCAGCCGCCCTTGGGCGGCTGCGACGGCTCGGTATCGGCAGACTTGCTGGAGCAGGCGCCCAGCAACACGGCCAGGATCATCACAGGCAATTGCTTGACCATCAGGTCGCTCCCTTTGCCAGGCGCCGCCATGCTCAGGCCTTGGCCCGCTCTTCCAGGATAGCCACGGCGGGCAGGACCTTGCCTTCGACGAATTCGAGGAACGCGCCGCCACCGGTAGAAATGTAGGAGATATCAGCGCCAACGCCATATTTGTCGATGGCCGCCAGGGTGTCACCACCACCGGCGATGGAGAAAGCGTCGCTGTCGGCGATGGCCTTGGCCAGCACTTTGGTGCCGTTACCGAACTGATCGAACTCGAACACGCCGACCGGGCCGTTCCACAGAATGGTCTTGGACGACTTGAGCAGCTCGGCGAACTGTTCGGCAGTCTTCGGGCCGATATCCAGGATCATGTCGTCATCGGCCACATCGGCGATGGACTTGACGATGGCCTCGGCGCTCTCGGCGAACTCTTTGGCAACCACCACATCCACCGGCAGCGGTACGCTGACCTTGGCGGCGATGGCCTTGGCGGTCTCGACCAGGTCAGGCTCGTACAGCGACTTGCCGACCTTGTGGCCTGCCGCGGCGAGGAAGGTGTTGGCGATACCGCCGCCGACGATCAGTTGGTCGCAGACCGTGCTCAGGCTGTTGAGCACGTCCAGCTTGGTGGACACCTTGGAGCCGGCGACGATGGCAGCCATCGGCTTGGCCGGGGCCTTCAGGGCCTTGCCCAGGGCATCGAGTTCGGCCGCCAGCAGCGGGCCTGCAGCGGCCACTTTGGCGAACTTGGCAACACCGTGGGTCGAACCCTCGGCACGGTGGGCGGTACCGAAGGCGTCCATGACGAATACGTCGCACAGGGCGGCGTACTTTTGCGCCAGCTCGTCGGCGTTCTTCTTCTCGCCCTTGTTGAAGCGAACGTTCTCGAACAGCACCAGATCACCGGCCTTGACCTC
Source organism: Pseudomonas sp. PKS (assembly GCF_051913525.1). NCBI lineage: Bacteria > Pseudomonadati > Pseudomonadota > Gammaproteobacteria > Pseudomonadales > Pseudomonadaceae > Pseudomonas > Pseudomonas sp. PKS. The sequence goes on from NZ_JBEGDO010000011.1 coordinate 82,992, forward strand.
GACACCGTCCAGGTAGTCAGCGACCAGCGGCACGTCGCGGCCCAGGGCCTTGCTCAGGTAATCGGCAACCGGCTTGAGGCTGTTCTCGGCGGAGAACTCGCCTTCGGTCGGACGACCCAGGTGCGAGCAGACCATCACGGCCGCACCCTTCTCGAGGGCCAGCTTGATGGTCGGCAGCGCGGCCAGGATACGCGCATCGCTGGCTACCACACCGTCTTTCACAGGGACGTTGAGGTCTTCGCGGATCAGTACGCGCTTACCTTGCAGGTCGAGGTCGGTCATCTTCAACACGGTCATGAATGCAGTCCTTCAGGGCTGTTTGGTGCGGGTTTGGTGGACGACGTGCAGGAAGTGGCCGGCAACGTCGAGCATACGGTTGGCGAACCCCCATTCGTTGTCGAACCAAGCCAGCAGGTTCACCAGGCGGGGGCCGGAAACACGGGTCTGGCTGGCATCGACAATGGCCGAATGCGGGTCATGGTTGAAATCACAGCTGGCGTGGGGCAGCTCGGTATAGGCCAGCAGCCCCTTCAGCGGGCCGTTCAGCGCAGCCTCGCGCAACACCCTGTTGACCTCTGCCGCGCTGGTATCACGGGCGGTCTGCAGGGTGATGTCCAGGCACGACACGTTGACGGTCGGCACACGTACGGCTTTGGCCTGGATTCGACCGGCAAGTTCCGGAAGCAGGCGCTCGATGCCGCGCGCCAGACCAGTGGACACCGGGATCACCGACTGGAACGCCGAACGGGTGCGGCGCAGATCCTCATGGTGATAGGCATCGATCACCGGCTGGTCGTTCATCGCCGAGTGGATGGTGGTGATCGATACGTACTCGATGCCGAACGCCTGGTCCAGCACGCGCAACAGCGGTACGCCGCAGTTGGTGGTACAGGAGGCGTTGGACACCAGGCGCTCGTCGCCGCTCAGGCAGTCCTGGTTGATGCCATAGACCACCGTGGCGTCGACATCCGCTTCACTGGACATCGGCTGGGAGAACAACACCCGCGGCGCACCGGAATCGAGAAAGCGCTGGGCATCGGCACGAGTGTTGTAGGCCCCAGAGCACTCCAGCACCAGATCGACACCCAGCGCCGTCCAGTCGATGCCTTCCGGGGTGGCGCTGCGAAGGACCTTCACACAGTCGCCATTGATGTGCAGGCAGTCGCCGTCGACCCTCACCTCGCCGGGAAATCGCCCGTGGGTGGAGTCGAAACGGGTCAGGTATTCGAGGCTGGCCTGGTCGGCCAGGTCGTTCAGCGCGACGATCTCGAAGCCGGCGTCCGCTCTTCGCTCGAACAGTGCGCGCAAGACACAACGACCGATACGGCCGTAACCGTTGAGTGCAACTTTGTAGGGACGCGGATGGGGCATTCGATACTCACGGAACAGATCTATTGTCAGCAGCCTGCGGGATTGCGGTGTGGCATTCGCAGGCAAGCCCGCTCCCACAGGGATACACGACCACTGTGGGAGCGGGCTTGCCCGCGAATCGGGGCGACACCGCCCGCAGATCCTTACATCAGTCTTCCAGCAGCTCTTCAGCGGTACCCAGGATGTTCTCCAGGGTGAAGCCGAATTCCTCGAACAGTGCGGAGGCCGGCGCCGACTCACCATAGGTGGTCATGCCGATGACGCGGCCTTCCAGGCCCACGTACTTGTACCAGAAGTCCGCATGGGCAGCTTCGATGGCAATACGCGCACCGACTTCCAGCGGCAGCACGGACTGCTTGTAGGCGGCGTCCTGGGCGTCGAACACGCTGGTGCACGGCATGGAAACCACTCGCACCTTGCGGCCCTGCTCGGTCAGCTTGGCATGCGCCTGAACCGCCAGGCCCACTTCGGAACCAGTGGCGATCAGCAGCAGCTCAGGCTCGCCGGCGCAATCCTTGAGGATGTAGCCGCCACGGCTGATGTTGGCGATCTGCTGGGCGTCGCGCTCCTGGTGCTGCAGGTTCTGACGGGAGAAGATCAGCGCCGACGGGCCGTCCTTGCGCTCCAGGGCTTGTTTCCAGGACACGGCGGATTCCACCGCGTCGGCTGGACGCCAGGTGTCCAGGTTCGGCGTGCTGCGCAGGCTGGTCAGTTGCTCGATCGGCTGGTGGGTCGGGCCGTCTTCGCCCAAACCGATGGAGTCGTGGGTATAGACATGGATGACGCGCTGCTTCATCAGGGCGGACATGCGTACTGCGTTGCGGGCGTATTCCATGAACATCAGGAAGGTCGCGCCGTAAGGCACCAGGCCGCCGTGAAGGGCAACGCCGTTCATGATGGCGGTCATGCCGAACTCGCGCACGCCATAGAACACGTAGTTGCCGCTGGCGTCGTCAGCGCTGACGCCTTTGCAGCCTTTCCACAGGGTCAGGTTGGAGCCGGCCAGGTCAGCCGAACCGCCGAGGAACTCAGGCAGCAGCGGGCCGAAGGCATTCAGGGCGTTTTGGCTGGCCTTGCGGCTGGCGATGGTCTCGCCCTTGGCGGCGACTTCGTTGATGTAGGCCTGGGCCTTCTCGGCGAAATCGGCCGGCAGCTCGCCACTTTCACGGCGTTTGAACTCGGCGGCCAGCTCAGGGTAGGCCTTGGCGTAGGCCTCGAAGCGCTGGTTCCAGTCGGCTTCGAGCTTGGCGCCAGCAGCCTTGGCATCCCACTCGGCATAGATGTCGGCCGGGATCTCGAACGGACCGTAGTTCCAGTTCAGTTCCTTGCGGGCCAGGGCGATTTCATCGTTGCCCAGCGGTGCGCCGTGGCAGTCTTCCTTGCCCTGCTTGTTGGGCGAGCCGAAGCCGATGATGGTCTTGCAGCAGATCAGGGTCGGGCGATCGCTCTTGCGGGCGGTCTCGATAGCGGTCTTGATCTCGTCGGCGTCATGACCGTCGACGTTGCGGATCACCTGCCAGTTGTACGCCTCGAAGCGCGCCGGGGTGTTGTCGGTGAACCAGCCGTGCACTTCGCCGTCGATGGAGATGCCGTTGTCGTCGTAGAAGGCGATCAGCTTGTTCAGGCCCAGGGTGCCGGCCAGGGAGGCGACTTCGTGGGAGATCCCTTCCATCATGCAGCCGTCGCCCAGGAACACGTAGGTGTTGTGGTCGACGATGGTGTGGCCTTCACGGTTGAACTGGGCCGCCAGGACTTTTTCCGCCAGGGCGAAGCCCACGGCGTTGGCGATACCCTGGCCCAGCGGGCCGGTGGTGGTCTCGACGCCTGCGGTATAGCCATACTCCGGGTGGCCCGGAGTGCGGCTGTGCAGTTGACGGAAAGCCTTGAGGTCGTCGATCGACAGGTCGTAGCCGGTCAGGTGCAGCAGCGAGTAGATGAGCATCGAGCCGTGGCCATTGGACAGCACGAAGCGGTCGCGGTCGGCGAATTTCGGATTGCTCGGGTTGTGCTTCAGGTAATCGCGCCAAAGCACCTCGGCGATATCCGCCATGCCCATGGGGGCACCTGGGTGGCCGCTGTTGGCCTTTTGCACGGCATCCATGCTGAGGGCACGAATGGCGTTGGCACGTTCACGACGGCTGGGCATCGCTGAGTCTCCTGGGGCTTGAAAAGGTAGTGAAACGAAAAAGGCCGCCATTTTCGCCCACAGGCGGGGCCGGGGGCAAACTTTTCCAGCCACAGGCGACAAGCTTGAAGCTGCAAGCAGAGGTGGATCGGCGCCCGATCTGCTCTAACCTTGCAGCTTGACCCTTGCAGACCGCAGCTCATCGCCCATATCAAAACTTTTTGATATTGCTATTGCTACGACAGCATCCCATGTCTAGACTGCCGCCTCATGAATCAAAGTGCGCCCATCACCCCTCACCGCAGCGACGAGCTGGCCGCCCTGTGCAAGGCCGGCGGCGATCCGCTGCGCCTGAACGTGCTGCGCGCGCTGGCCAGCGACTCGTTTGGCGTGCTGGAACTGGCGCAGATCTTCGACATTGGCCAGTCCGGCATGAGCCATCACCTCAAGGTACTGGCCCAGGCTGAGCTGGTGGCAACGCGCCGCGAAGGCAATGCGATCTTCTACCGCCGCGCCTTGCCCGACAGCCTGCGCTTGGGCGGCCGTCTGCACGCGGCCCTGCTCGAAGAGGTGGACGGCCTGGCCCTGACGCAGGACGTGCAGGCACGTATTGCCCAGGTGCAACAGCGCCGCGCCGCCACCAGCCAGGACTTCTTCCTGCGCGTGGAAGAAAAGTTTCGCGCCCAGCAAGACCTCATCGCTGGCCTGCCGCAGTACCGCGACAGCCTGCTGGCCCTACTCGACAACCTGAGTTTCGACCCCGATGCCAGCGCGCTGGAAGTCGGCCCAGGCGATGGCGGCTTCCTGCCGGACCTGGCGCGGCGTTTCAATCAGGTCACGGCCCTGGACAACAGCTCGACCATGCTCGAACTGGCCCGCCAGGTCTGCGAGCGCGAAGGGCTGGATAACGTAAACCTGCAGTTGGCCGATGCACTGGGTGCAACGGATGTGGAAGCCGACTGCGTTGTGCTGAACATGGTGCTGCACCATTTCAGCGACCCGGCCCTGGCCCTGCGCCTGCTGGCCAAACGGGTGAAAGCGGGCGGCAGCCTGCTGGTCACCGAGCTGTGCAGCCATGACCAGAGCTGGGCGCGGGAAGCCTGCGGCGATCTCTGGTTGGGCTTCGAGCAGGACGACCTGGCCCGTTGGGCCCGGGTAGCGGGGCTAGTACCCGGGGACAGCCTCTATGTGGGCTTGCGTAACGGTTTCCAGATTCAGGTCCGCCATTTCCAGCGGACGACTGGCGACACTCACCATCGGTAAATTTTTAGGAACCCGTCGAGATGAGCGAATACTCCCTTTTCACCTCCGAGTCCGTGTCCGAAGGGCATCCGGACAAGATCGCCGACCAGATTTCGGACGCGGTCCTTGATGCAATCATCGCCCAGGACAAATACGCCCGCGTTGCTTGCGAAACCCTGGTCAAGACCGGTGTCGCCATCATTGCCGGCGAAGTGACCACCTCTGCCTGGGTCGACCTGGAAGAGCTGGTGCGCAAAGTCATCATCGACATCGGCTACAACAGCTCCGACGTCGGCTTCGATGGCGCCACCTGCGCCGTGATGAACATCATCGGCAAGCAGTCGGTGGACATCGCCCAGGGCGTCGACCGCTCCAAGCCGGAAGACCAGGGCGCGGGCGACCAGGGCCTGATGTTCGGCTACGCCAGCAACGAAACCGACGTGCTGATGCCTGCCCCAATCTGCTTCTCCCACCGTCTGGTCGAGCGCCAGGCCGAAGCGCGCAAGTCCGGCCTGCTGCCGTGGCTGCGCCCGGACGCCAAGTCGCAGGTAACCTGCCGTTATGAAAACGGCAAGGTCGTGGGTATCGATGCCGTGGTCCTGTCGACCCAGCACAACCCGGAAGTCTCCTACAATGACCTGCGTGAAGCGGTCATGGAGCTGATCGTCAAGCACACCCTGCCAGCCGAGCTGCTGCACAAGGGCACCCAGTTCCACATCAACCCGACCGGCAACTTCATCATTGGTGGCCCAGTGGGCGACTGCGGCCTGACCGGTCGCAAGATCATCGTCGACTCCTACGGCGGCATGGCCCGCCACGGTGGCGGCGCGTTCTCCGGCAAGGACCCGTCCAAGGTCGACCGCTCGGCAGCCTACGCCGGCCGCTACGTAGCCAAGAACATCGTTGCCGCAGGCCTGGCCGACCGCTGCGAGATCCAGGTGTCCTACGCCATCGGCGTGGCGCAGCCGACCTCCATTTCGATCAACACCTTCGGCACCGGCAAGATCGCCGACGACAAGATCGTGCAACTGGTCCGCGAGTGCTTCGACCTGCGCCCGTACGCCATCACCACCATGCTCGACCTGCTGCACCCGATGTACCAGGAAACCGCTGCCTACGGTCACTTCGGCCGAATCCCTCAGCAGAAGACTGTCGGCAACGACACCTTCACCACCTTCACCTGGGAACGCACCGACCGCGTCGACGCCCTACGCGCTGCAGCCGGCCTGTAAGGATGAGCGGCTGACTGCAGGCCGCACGCCACAGGTTGCAAGAAAAAGCCCCTGCCGAGTGATCGGCAGGGGCTTTTTCGTGACATATCGGCTGACAACTCCACCCGGCGCACTGGCCTGCGATTGCCTAGGCTGAGCGTTCCTCCCGCCAAGCAAGGATGCTGGCCATGCCCTCAATGCTCATCGCTGCATTGCTCATAGTTCTGCCGCTCGTCACTCAGGCCGCCTCCTGTCCGCCCTGGCCCCAGGCCCGTGCCCACGATGAAATCACCCGATTGCGCGAAACCCTGGCCACCTGGGACGACCAATACCACCGCCAGGGCCATTCACCCGTGGCGGACGAACTCTACGACCAGAGCCGGCAGCGCCTGCACGCGTTGCAATCCTGCTTCGACCTGCCAGGCAGCGATGATCCGCTGGCCAGCGCCCGCGGCACCACACCTCACCCGATCCCCCATACGGGGGTGATCAAACTGGCCGATGAACAGGCCGTGGCAATTTGGCTGCAAGGCAAACGCGATGTCTGGATCCAACCGAAGGTCGATGGCGTCGCAGCGTCGCTGGTGTACCGCGACGGGCACTTGGTGCAGCTGCTCAGCCGCGGCGATGGCCTCCAGGGGCATGACTGGAGCCGCCATATTCCCTACCTGAGCGGCATCACTCGGCAACTGCCGGAGCCGCTCGACCTCGTGCTGCAGGGCGAACTCTATTGGCGTCGGGCCCAGCACACGCAAGTGCTGGCCGGCAGTGCCAATGCCCGCGGTACGGTGGCCGGACTCCTGGCGCGCAAGACCCTGAACGATGCCCAAGGTGGCGACATTGGCCTGTTCGTCTGGGATTGGCCCGAGGGACCGCCCCGTCAGGCCGAACGCCTGTCTCGGCTGGCACAGCTCGGTTTTGCCGACAGCCAGCGCTACAGCGTCGCCATCGAGACCTTCGACCAGGCCTCGCACTGGCGCCAGCATTGGTACCGTTCACCCCTGCCCTTCGCGACTGACGGCGTGATTCTGCGCCAGGACAGTCGCCCGCCGGCCGAACGCTGGCAGGCCAAACCGCCCTCCTGGGTAGCGGCCTGGAAGTACCCGTTCCAACAAGCCCTGGCCGAGGTGCGCGAGGTGCGCTTTCGGGTCGGACGAACCGGTCGCATCACGCCCATGTTGCACCTGCACCCAGTCGTACTGGATGACCGCCGCATCAGCCTGGTCAGCCTCGGTTCGCTGGCCCGCTGGCAGAGACTGGACGTGCGGGCGGGCGACCAGGTGGCGATCACCCTGGCCGGGCTGACCGTGCCGCGACTGGAAAGCGTGGTGCACCGCTCGACGCACCGGGAGCCCGTGACGGCGCCGGACGCAGCACAGCACCACCCACTCAGTTGCTGGCGGCCCGATGACATCTGCAAGGAACAGTTCCTCGCCCGCCTGGTCTGGTTGAGTGGCCGCCAGGGTTTGCAGATGCCCAACCTTGGCCCTGGCACCTGGGCGCGCCTGGTGGAAAGCGGGGCCGTGAGCAGCCTGCATGACTGGCTAGCCCTGGAGCGCGACGACCTGCGGCGCATACCGGGCATCGGCACGGCCCGTGCTGAGCAATTGCTGCAAACCTTTACCAATGCTCGCCAGCAACCGTTCGAGCGCTGGTTGCGGGCCCTCGGCGCCCCGGCTCCCCGCAACCTCCAACTGGGCCCGGATTGGCAGACCCTCGCGGCCAAGCGCCGTGAACAATGGCTTGCCGAGCCCGGTATCGGCCCTGGACGCGCCGTGCAACTGGAGGCGTTCTTCACGGATGAAACGCTGGCCCTGCTGGCAAAGCAATTGCGCGCACACGCAATCCAGGGTTTCTAATTTCGTCAGATCAGGGCAGCATTTCGTTTTCCGCTGTCCTGCCTTCGAATGGAGTCCACGATGAAATTGCTTTCGTCCCTTGCACTGTCCGCCCTGCTCAGCGTGGCCGCCAGCCCTCTGCTGGCCGCCGAAGAGCAGCCAGGGCTGACCGGCTGTGCGGCCAAGCGCCAGGCTATCAGCGAACAGCTCGAACAAGCGCGCAGCCAAGGCAACAGCGAGCAGCAGGCCGGCCTTGAAAAGGCCCTGGCCGAAGTCACCGAACACTGCACCGATTCCAGCCTGCGCAAGGAGCGTGAGCAGAAGGTCCTCGAGGCCCGCCACGAAGTGAACCAACGCACCAAGGACCTGGACAAGGCCATGAAGAAAGGCGACCCGGAGAAGATCAACAAGCGTAAGGAAAAGCTCGCCGAGGCCAAGAAGGAACTGCAGGAAGCCGTCGACGGACTGGAGCGCTGATGTCGGCCAAGCGGAAGTAGGGCTTTTCTGAAAACGATGTAGCACCCTTATCCAGGGTTCACTCGGCAACCGGTTGTAGGCACTATCCCCTACAAATTATGTTGCTATTGAAGGAAGTGTTCATGAAAGCCCGTTCCGCCCTGACATTGCTGGCGATCCTTGGCCTGGCCACGGGCACAGCGCAGGCCGCGCAGCCCGAGCCAGGACTGACCGGTTGCGCGCCCAAACGCAGCGCCATCGAGAACCAGCTCGAATACGCCCGCAAGCACAACAATTGGGGTCAGATCCGCGGCCTGGAGAAAGCCTTGAAGGAAAACGCCGCCCACTGCACCGATGCCGGGCTGAAACAGGCGCGTGAAGCCAAGGTCGCCAAGGCGAAGGCGGAAGTGGCCGAACGCAAGGCAGACCTCGCCGAGGCTCACGCCAAGGGCGACAAGGACAAGATCGCCAGGCGCGAGCGCAAGCTTGCCGAGGCCGAGGCTGAACTCAAGCAGGCCGAGCTGGCGCTGAACAAGTGACATCGACTCCATGGGCTACCGCTGGGAGGGGCATTGCGCGGTAGTCGTGCGACCCATCGCAGGCTTGGCCCGCTCCCACAGGTATTGCGGGAGGCGGCCGCAAGCCCGGCCCTGCGGGCAATCAATGATTGCGAAATTCCGTGTGGCAGGCCTTGCACGCGGCCTCGACCTTGTCCATTGGCGCCTTCAGACTTGCCGCCTCCAGCGGCTGGTCACGGGTCACGCTGACCAGCTCGCCCGTCACCCCTTCCAATTGCCGAGCCAAATCCTGGAAGCGCGCCTGACGCTCCCACACCTCAGGCCGCGCGCTGCTGTCACCCTCATCCTTGACCTGCGGAAAATGCTGCCACGGTTCGCGGGACAAGCCATCGAGCTTCACCGCACCCTCGGCGAACCGGGCGCCGTCGAACGGTAGTCGCCCCCGCAGCATGCCGCCCATATCCTCGCTGGTCTTGAGCATCTGCTTGAAGATCGCCTTGCGCTGACCCAGTGGTGAGTTAGGATCGACACGGTCACAGGCCGCCAGGGAAAGGCCGACCAACAGCAGAACGGTGAAACATTTCAACATCACGGTCACATTGGCAGAGGGAAAGGGCCGACAGTATCCTCGCCTGCTCGACAAAGACCAATACCCCCACGAAAAACATGGGCAGCCGTACAGGCCGCCCATTCAAGGATTCAACCATGAGATCTGCTCTGCGCCACCTTGCCTGGGCGCTTCCCACCCTGGCCCTGCTGGCCGGTTGCAACGGCGGCGAAAACGCCAAACCCGAACCCCACGCCGTGGCGACCTACGCCCCGGCCACCTGGCAAGACCTGCCAAGCGTCAGCGACGACGACCTGTTGGCCGGTTTCCAGGCCTGGCGCAATGGATGCGAAAAGCTCAAGCGTGACCCGGTCTGGGCCGCTACCTGCGAGGCCGCGGCCCGCATGCCTGAAGACGCCGCCCAGGTCCGTGCCTTCCTGCAGCAGAACCTGTCGGTCTACGGTCTGCGTTCAGCTCAGAACAACGCCCACGGCCTGATCACCGGCTATTACGAACCGGTCTACCCCGGAAGCCTCAGCCGTACCGAGACCGCCCACGTGCCGGTGTACGGCATTCCCGAAGACATGATCGTGGTCGACTTGGCCAGCATCTACCCGGAGCTAAAAGGCAAACGCCTGCGCGGGCGCCTCGATGGTCGCGTGCTCAAGCCCTACGACACCGCTGAAGTGATCAACCGCGACGGCGTAAAAGCGCCGGTACTGGCCTGGCTCACCGATCCGATGGACCTGCAATTCCTGCAGATCCAGGGCTCCGGGCGCATTCAGCTCGAAGACGGGCGCCAACTGCGCCTGGGCTACGCCGACCAGAACGGCCACCCCTACCGCCCCATCGGGCGCTGGCTGGTGGAGCAAGGCCAGTTGAAGAAAGAAGACGTGACCATGGGCAGCATTCACGCCTGGGCCCAGGCCAACCCGCAGCGGGTTCCCGAGCTGCTGGCCAGCAACCCAAGCTACGTATTCTTTGGCACCCGTCCAGACAGCAACGAAGGCCCGCGCGGCTCGTTGAACGTGCCGTTGACCGCCGGTTACAGCGTCGCCATCGATCGCAAGGTGATCCCCCTGGGCAGCCTGCTCTGGTTGTCCACCACCCGTCCGGATGGTAGCCCGGTGGTACGTCCGGTGGGGGCCCAGGACACCGGCGGCGCCATCACCGGCGAGGTCCGCGCAGACCTGTTCTGGGGAACTGGCCCGCAGGCCGGCGAACTGGCAGGGAACATGAAGCAGCCAGGGCAGCTCTGGATGCTGTGGCCCAAGGGCGCGGCGCTGCCTGAGGTGCCGAAAGTCCCTTGATCAGCGTTGGATGCTTCGCGGTGGCCCCCGCTCCCACCAGCCCTGCACAGATCTCAAGATCCAGGATGCCGCTGGGAGAGCGGGTTTAACCGCGAAGAGAACGACCCGGTTTCAGATGGAGACCACGAAAAACGCAACGATCAGCGCCAACCCAGCAAACCACACCAGCGAACGCAGGATGGCCAGGTCGGCCAGGTAGCAGATGATGAAGAGCAGGCGACTGGTGATGTACAGCACCGCCAGCACATCCTGCGTCACCTGCTCCGCGTTGCCGACGATATCGGCAACGAGCACCGCGGCAGCAAAGGCGGGAAAGGCCTCGAAGCCGTTCTGCTGGGCGGCATGGGCACGGCGTGGCAGGCCCGACAAGGTATCGAGGAAGGCGCGTGGATCGTGGTTGTCACGCAAGCCGAAACGGCCACTGCTCAGTTTCGCCGTCAACCCACACAACGGCGGCAGGATCATGGCAATCAGGATGCACCATAGGGCAACGGTCATGGAAAGGACTCCTTGTTCAAATGGTCGGTTTCAGAGCTTCATCACCAGCATGCCAGCCAGGACCAGCCCGCAAGCTAGGAGTCTCGGCCCGCCAAAAGGTTCTTTGAGGTAGCGCATGCCCAGCAGCACCACGAGGATCACGCTCAGCTCCCGCAATGCCGCCGCTTCGGCAACCGACCCCAGGTGCATGGCCCACAGCACCAGGGCATAGCTCAATAGCACGCACAACCCCACCGCCAACCCCAGACGCCACTGGGTGCGCCAGAACAACACGAACGGCGCCCGCCGTGCCACGCTTGCCAGCAACGGAAACGGCCAGGCACTGAGCAAGGTCAACCAGACCAGATAATCCAACGGCTTGCCCCAGATCTGCACGGCCCTGCCGTCGAACCAGGTGTAGCAACCGATGCACAGGCCTATCAGCGCGACCACCGGCAGCATCGACCACGGCAGCCGATCTCCGCCGCCGCCATGCCAGAGCAAGCAGGCCATGCCGCAAGGAATCAGCAGGATGCCGATGATCTGCTTGTCACTCAGCGATTCTCCGGCAAAGGCCAGCGTCAGCCCCAGCACCACCAGGGGCGATAGGCCGCGCATCAGAGGATAGACCAGCCCCAGGTCGCCAACCCGATACGCCTGGATCAACAGAAAGCGGTACAGCTGCTCGGCCAGCGCCGATGCGAGCAACCAAGGCCAGATGTGCGCCGGAGGAATGTCTACGAACGCCACCGCCGCCACGGCGAAGGCGAGGGCTACCAGGTCCATGCTGGCAATCACCAGCAAACGCTCGCCACTGAATTTGATCAGGGTATTCCAGGTCGCGTGGAGCAGGGCCGCGACCAAAACCAGCGAAGTTGCCAACACGGGAGGGTCCTTGCACAGAGTCCAGGCCCTCGTTGGCCTGATTGTCCGACACTATATCGATTTCCAGTCCTAATGTAGGAATCAGGGCCCTGTCCAGCGGAACGAATCCTACGGATCGGGTCATAAGGTGTGTCCCGAAACGCTCACCCGGCCATCAAAGAACTGCCCGAGCATTTCGGGTAACGACTTGGAAGCCACTGTTACAGGATTTGGGATGCTTGAACTTGTTGCCGCTTTTATCTGCCTGACCACCCTCCTCACCTACGTCAATTACCGCTTCATCGGCCTGCCGCCGGCCATCGGCGTGATGGTCACCGCCCTGCTGTTCTCCTTGATCCTGCAAGGCCTGAGCCTGATCGGCTTCCCCGGCCTGGAAGCACGCGTCGAGGGGCTGATGAACCAGATCGACTTCAACGACCTGTTGATGCACTGGATGCTGTCGTTCCTGCTGTTCGCCGGTGCGCTGCACGTCAACCTCGCCGATTTGCGCAGCTACCGCTGGCCGATCGGCCTGCTGGCCACCTTCGGTGTACTGATCGCCACGCTGGTGATCGGCTATCTGGCCCATTGGGTTTTCTCGATGTTCGGTTGGAACGTGCCGCTGCTCTACTGCCTGCTGTTCGGCGCGCTGATCTCTCCCACCGACCCGATCGCCGTGCTCGGCGCACTGCGTACCGCCAATGCCTCCAAGCCACTCAAGACTACGATCGTGGGCGAGTCGCTGTTCAATGACGGCACGGCGGTGGTGGTGTTCACCGTCCTGCTGGGCATCGTCCAGCTCGGCGAGGCGCCAAGCGTTGCCGACACCGCCTTGCTGTTCGCCCGCGAGGCCATTGGCGGGATCGTCTTTGGCGGTGTGATCGGTTACGCCACCTATCGCATGATCAAGAGCGTCGAGCAGTACCAGGTCGAGGTGATGCTGACCTTGGCATTGGTGATCGGCGGCTCGGCCATGTGCTACGAGCTGCATGTGTCGGCGCCGATCGCAATGGTGGTGGCCGGCCTGATCATCGGCAACCTGGGGCGCAACCTGGCGATGAATGACATGACCCGTCGCTACATGGATGGTTTCTGGGAACTGATCGACGACATGCTCAACGCCCTGCTGTTCGCCCTGATCGGCCTGGAACTGTTGCTACTGCCGTTCAACTGGCTGCACCTGGCCGCAGGGAGCGTGCTGGCCGTGGCAGTGCTGCTGTCGCGCCTGCTGACCGTGGCGCCTGCGATCGTATTGCTGCGCCGCTGGCGCAGCGTGCCCAAGGGGACTGTCCGCGTACTGACCTGGGGAGGTCTGCGCGGTGGCGTGTCGGTGGCCCTGGCGCTGTCGCTGCCCGCTGGCGCCGAGCGTGACCTGCTGCTGTCGATCACCTACATCGTGGTGCTGTCGTCGATCCTGGTTCAGGGGTTGAGCATCGGGCGGGTGGTGCGCGGGGTTACTGCACAGCCTTGAGGCTTTTGGGGCCGCTTTTGCGGCCCCAATGTCATTCCACCGCGGTGTCGGGGAACTGGTCCTGGATGTACTTGATCTCGGTTCGCCCATGCGGGGCCGGCAGGCCGTCCTCGCCCAGGTTGACGAAGACCATCTTGTCGACGGTCAGGATGCTTTTGCGGGTGATCTTGTTGCGCACTTCGCACTTGAGGGTGATGGACGTACGGCCAAACTCGGTGGCGGTGATGCCCAGCTCGATGATGTCGCCCTGACGCGAGGCACTGACGAAGTTGATTTCCGACATGTACTTGGTGACCACGCGCTGGTTGCCCAGCTGGACGATGGCGTAGATCGCCGCCTCTTCGTCGATCCAGCGCAGCAAGCTGCCACCGAACAGGGTGCCGTTGGGATTGAGGTCTTCGGGTTTTACCCATTTGCGGGTGTGGAAATTCATCGGTACTCCTGACCTGCTTGGCTAACGTAGGGTAATGATGGCAGAGCCTTTGGCACCTCTCCATTGAACATCGACTATCGTCTCGATTAAGCGACAGAAAACCTTGGGCGTGGCACGACGCCACGGCTATAATCCCTGCCGATTCACATGGCCACCCGCCGCGGGGGCCATCCCGCCACCCATCCGAGGGGCGCTGCAGCAGGCTCGGCCTGTCAGGCTCGGTTGGGGCGTTGTCCGCACTGCGGACGCCTAACGCACAACGGCGCCCATTCGCACACTACGAATGGAGGCTCTCGATGAGCGCTGTAAACACGCCTGCAGGTTTTTCCGACTTCAAGGTCGCCGACATTTCCCTGGCCGACTGGGGCCGCAAGGAAGTCATTATCGCCGAATCGGAAATGCCCGCGCTGATGGGCCTGCGTCGCAAGTACCAGGCTGAGCAACCGCTCAAAGGCGCCAAGATCCTGGGCTGCATCCACATGACCATCCAGACCGCCGTGCTGATCGAGACCCTGGTCGCCCTGGGTGCCGAGGTGCGCTGGTCGTCGTGCAACATCTTCTCGACCCAGGACCAGGCCGCTGCCGCTATCGCCGCCGCCGGCATTCCGGTTTTCGCCTGGAAGGGCGAGACCGAGCAGGAGTACGAGTGGTGCATCGAGCAGACCATCCTCAAGGACGGTCAGCCATGGGACGCCAACATGGTCCTGGACGACGGCGGTGACCTGACCGAAATCCTGCACAAGAAGTACCCGGCGATGCTGGAGAAGATCCACGGCATCACCGAAGAAACCACCACTGGCGTGCACCGTCTGCTGGACATGCTGGCCAAGGGCGAACTGAAAGTCCCGGCGATCAACGTCAACGACTCGGTCACCAAGAGCAAGAACGACAACAAGTACGGCTGCCGTCACAGCCTCAACGACGCCATCAAGCGTGGCACCGACCACCTGCTGTCGGGCAAGCAGGCCCTGGTGATCGGCTACGGCGACGTGGGCAAGGGCTCGGCCCAGTCCCTGCGTCAGGAAGGCATGATCGTCAAGGTCACCGAAGTCGACCCGATCTGCGCCATGCAGGCCTGCATGGACGGCTTCGAAGTCGTCTCGCCGTTCAAGGACGGTATCAACACCGGCACCGAGGCCGGCATCAACAAGGACCTGCTGGGCCGCATCGACCTGATCGTCACCACCACCGGTAACGTCAACGTCTGCGACGCCAACATGCTCAAGGCCCTGAAGAAGCGCGCCGTTGTCTGCAACATCGGTCACTTCGACAACGAGATCGACACCGCCTTCATGCGCAAGAACTGGGCATGGGAAGAGGTCAAGCCGCAGGTTCACAAGATCCACCGTACCGGCGCTGGCACCTTCGATCCGCAGAACGACGACTACCTGATCCTGCTGGCCGAAGGCCGCCTGGTGAACCTGGGCAACGCCACTGGCCACCCAAGCCGCATCATGGACGGCTCGTTTGCCAACCAGGTGCTGGCCCAGATCTTCCTGTTCGAGCAGAAGTTCGCCCAACTGCCTGCCGCACAAAAGGCCGAGCGTCTGACCGTGGAAGTACTGCCCAAGAAACTCGACGAAGAAGTGGCCCTGGAAATGGTCCGCGGCTTCGGCGGCGTGGTCACCCAGCTGACCCCTCAGCAGGCCGAATACATCGGCGTGACTGTCGAAGGCCCGTTCAAGCCGGACACCTACCGCTACTAAGCGGCAAGCTTGAAGCTTCAAGCGGCAAGCAACGGCAGATCGCGCCGGTGCCGCTTGAAGTCCAGGCTGAAAAATCTTGAACGATGCCAAGCCAGATCGGCCATCACCGATCTGGCTGTTACTTGCAGCTTGCCGCTTGAAGCGGGCTGCTCGAGGAACGAGTGATGTCACAAGAACGCCGCTACAGTTTCGAGTTTTTCCCCACCAAGACCGATGCCGGCCATGAAAAGCTGATGGCCGTCGCTCGCCAGTTGGCGGGCTACAATCCCGATTTCTTCTCCTGCACCTACGGTGCCGGTGGTTCCACCCGCGATCGCACCCTGAACACGGTGCTGCAGTTGGAAAGCGAAGTGAAGATTCCTGCCGCGCCGCACTTGTCTTGCGTCGGCGACAGCAAGGAAGAACTGCGCGCCCTGATCGCCCAATACAAGGCGGCAGGCATCAAGCGCATCGTGGCCCTGCGCGGAGACCTCCCGTCGGGCATGGGCATGGCCTATGGCGAGCTGCGCTATGCCAGCGACCTGGTCGAGTTCATCCGCCAGGAAAGCGGCGATCACTTCCATTTGGAAGTCGCGGCCTACCCGGAGATGCACCCCCAGGCACGCAATTTCGAGTCCGATCTCGCCAACTTCGTGCACAAGGTCAAAGCCGGTGCAAACAGCGCCATCACCCAGTACTTCTTCAACGCCGAGAGCTATTTCTACTTCGTCGAGCGTGTGCAGAAGATGGGCGTGGACATCCCAGTCGTGCCCGGCATCATGCCGATCACCAACTACAGCAAGCTGGCGCGTTTCTCCGACGCCTGCGGTGCTGAGATCCCCCGCTGGATTCGCAAGCAGCTGGAAGCCTATGGCGACGACACCGCCAGCATCCAGGCGTTTGGCGAAGAGGTGATCACCCGCATGTGCGAGCAGTTGCTCCAAGGCGGCGCACCCGGCCTGCACTTCTACACGTTGAACCAGGCCGAGCCAAGCCTGGCGATCTGGAACAACCTGAAGCTGCCGCGCTGAAATTTTCGCTAACGGGCCGCGAAGGCACCTCAGGCTTTGGTGTTTAAGCTAAAGCCCAGCTTGTCTTCGGGCCTGTTTGCGAGCAGCGTCATGCAGCCTTTGTCTACACCTCTATTCATCTCTCTGCGGTTCGGCGAGTGCCCGTGACACACATCGGAGGTGCCCTGCTGCCATGTCCCGCCTCCTCTGCACCCTGCTGCTCGTCTGCCTGAGCCCGCTGGCCCACGCAGAACGCCTGCGTCTGGTCAGTGACGACTGGGCGCCCTACATCTATTGGCAAGATGGCCAACCCAAGGGCATCGACTATGAAGTCGCCAGTGAAGTGCTCAAGCGGCTCGGAATCGACGTCGACTGGCAACTCATGCCGTGGAAGCGCTGTCTGGCCGTGGTGCAACAAGGCTTGGCCGACGGCGTGATGGACATTTTCCGGGTCGACTCACGCAAGCCGTTCATGTTCTATCCAGACGAACCGCTGTCCGACGTGGAGTTCGTCCTGTTCCAGAACAACGCCAAGCCCCATGCCATCGAGCGCCTGGAGGACCTGACCGGCCTGACGGTAGGTACTTCTCCGGGCTACACCTATAGCCCCGCGTTCAGCGACTCCTCCCTGTTTCGCCGGGAGGCCGCGCCCACCCACGAAGCCAACTTCGGCAAACTGATGCTCGGGCGCATCGACCTGCTGGTGATCGATCGCCGTGCAGGTCGCCAACTGCTTCGGCAGTTGGGGCTTGAGCAGCAAGTCCAGGAACTGCCCCTGGTGATCAGCCGCCACGCGCAATACCTGGGCCTGGCGCACAAGCCCGGCCGCGAGCAGCTGGCCCGTGCTTTTGCCGACGAACTCAGACGCTTCAAGCAAGAGCCCGCGTATGCCGCTATCGGTGCCCGCTATGAGCGCGCCATGCGCACTATTCCTGACACCGTTGAGCAGCACGAACACAGCAGAGCGCGATAGCTCTGTTATACTCGGGCCTTCCCGCCCGGCTCACGCCCGGACGCTCGGCCTCGCAACAGGCATCTCGACCCGTCGGCAACGCACCCCAGTGCCGCCCGCCGCCTCCCGGATGCGCAGTGAATGCCCAGCTGGACCGGACGCGATCGCATCTCGCCGATGCCCGTCGCGCCAGGCAGATCATCCCATCGGGCCCAGCCCCCACGAGAACAGGATTGCCCATGTCCTTTGCTTCCCTCGGTCTCTCCGAGGCTCTTGTCCGCGCTATCGAGGCTGCGGGCTATACCCAGCCCACTCCGGTGCAACAGCGGGCCATTCCCGCCGTGTTGCAAGGTCGCGACCTGATGGTCGCCGCCCAGACAGGTACTGGTAAAACCGGCGGTTTCGCACTGCCGATCCTCGAGCGCCTGTTCCCGGGGGGCCACCCTGACAAATCCCAGCGCCACGGTCCGCGTCAGCCTCGCGTCCTGGTACTGACCCCAACCCGCGAACTGGCAGCTCAGGTACATGACAGCTTCAAGGTCTATGCCCGTGATCTGAACCTGATCAGCGCCTGCATCTTCGGCGGCGTCGGCATGAACCCGCAGATCCAGGCCATGGCCAAGGGCGTCGACGTCCTGGTGGCCTGCCCAGGCCGCCTGCTCGACCTGGCCGGCCAAGGCAGCGTGGACCTGTCCCACGTGGAAATCCTGGTCCTCGACGAAGCCGACCGCATGCTCGACATGGGCTTCATCCACGACGTCAAGAAGGTCCTTTCCCGCCTGCCGGCCAAACGCCAGAACCTGCTGTTCTCGGCAACCTTCTCCAAAGACATCACTGACCTTGCCGACAAGCTGCTGCACAACCCCGAGCGCATCGAGGTCACGCCGCCGAACACCACGGTCGAGCGTATCGAGCAACGTGTCTATCGCCTGCCTGCCAGCCACAAACGTGCCCTGCTGGCCCACCTGATCACCCTCGGTGCCTGGGAACAGGTGCTGGTGTTCACCCGTACCAAGCATGGCGCCAACCGCCTGGCCGAGTATCTGGAAAAGCACGGCCTGAGCGCTGCCGCGATCCATGGCAACAAGAGCCAGAACGCCCGCACCAAGGCCCTGGCCGACTTCAAGGCCAACACCGTGCGCGTGCTGGTCGCCACCGATATCGCCGCCCGCGGCCTGGATATCGACCAACTGCCTCACGTGGTCAACTTCGAGCTGCCCAATGTCGAGGAAGACTACGTCCACCGTATTGGCCGCACCGGTCGCGCGGGTCGTTCGGGCGAAGCCATCTCCATGGTCGCGCCGGATGAAGAAAAACTGCTCAAGAGCATCGAGCGGGTTACCAAGCAGAAGATCCCGGACGGCGACCTGATGGGCTTCGACCCAAGCCAGGTGGAAGCCGAGAAGCCGGAAGTCCGCGAACGTCCCCAGAACAACGGCCGTGGTGGCCGCAACCAGCAGCGCGCCGAAGGCAGCAAGGACGGCAGCGGTGGTCGCAAGGACAAGGGCAAGGATAAAGGCAAGGCCAAGCAGCATGCTGCCGAGAAGCCAGCCGAGCAGGAAAAGTCCGGCGAGAAATCCCAGCAACAGCGCAAGCCGCGCAACAAGAAGCCCCGCCAGGCGCAAGCGGCCCAGGGCCAGAGCAGCATGCCGTCGGTCCCGGTGGACCGTGATCCGGAAGAATTCCTGGACGACGACATCGACAACTTCGGCAACCGTGCTGACTATGTCAGCCCCTACCAGAACGCCAAAAACCAGGGCCGTAACCGTCGTCCGGGCGGTGGTCAGGGTCAGGGGCAAGGTCAGGGCCAGCGCAACGGCAGCGGTAGCGGCCAGCCACGCAACAATGGCGGTGGCCAGCGCAAAGGCCAAGGTCAGAGCCAGGGCCAAGGCTCCGGCGAGAAACGCGCCCGCAACAACAACGGCGGTGCACGTCGCGACAACAATGGTGGCGGCCGCAACCGCTCCTCGAGCCGTGACGACTTCTCCCGCCAAGAGCCAGCCGTTCGCAGCCCGCGTGAAACCCATCAGCCGGTGATCATCCGCAAAGAGTCCAAGCTCGATCGCTACCCGACACCGGAGCAACTCGATGACTTGCCGAGCCGCCCGCGCGGTGAGCGCCCTGCTCTGCTGACCCGCAAGGGCTGAGCCCAGCACTCGCGCAAATGAAAACGCCGCCCAATGGGCGGCGTTTTCGTTAGGGCAAAGCGAATTACTTCTGCTTCACGCCTTCGACGCTGATGTCCAGGTCCAGAGTCTGGGAGGACGGGCCTGGGCCTTTGATGCCGAAGTCGTTCAGGTTCAGCGTGGTGGTGGCGTTGAAGCCGGCACGCTCGCCGCCCCATGGGTCCTTGCCTTCGCCATTGAAGGTTGCCTTGAAAGTGACAGGCTTGGTCACGCCGTGCATGGTCAGATCGCCGGTCACGTCAGCGGTCTTTTCACCGGTCGACTTGACGCTGGTGGAGACGAACTTGGCTTCCGGGTACTTCTTCACGTCCAGGAAGTCTGCGCTGGCGATGTGCTTGTCACGCTCGGCGTGGTTCGACCACAGGCTTGCAGTCTTCAGATTGACGGCAATCTTGCTGGCCTCAGGCTTGGCGCTGTCCCAAGTGAAGTTGCCGTCGAAGTCCTTGAAGGTGCCGTGGATGAAGCTGTAACCCAGGTGGCTGATCTTCCAGTCGACGAACGCGTGCTGGCCTTCCTTGTCGATCTTGTACTCGGCAGCCATGGCCTGGCCGGCGGAGAGCAGTGCGGTACCGAGCGCCAGTGCGGCAAAAGTCTTTTTGAACATCCTTACTTCCTTCCTATGCAATTGAGGTAGAGAGTCAAGCTTTGCGGCCCAGCATACGGGTCAGGGTCGCGTCACGGTCGATGAAATGGTGTTTCAGAGCTGCCAAGGCATGCAGGATGGCAAAAATCACCAGCCCCCAGGCCAGGTAGAGGTGAATGGCTCCGGCGGTGTCCGCCTGATCGGGCAGGTCACTGACCAGCGCCGGAACCTCGAACCAGTCGAATACCGGGATGCCCACCCCATCAGCGGTGGAAATCAGGTACCCGGCAATCATCACGGCGAACAGCCCAAGGTACAGCACCGCATGGCCAAGCTTCGCAGCCAGGCGGGTGAATGCGCCGTGGGTGGCAGGCGCCGGCGGTGGCGGGCTGACGAAACGCCAAAGTACACGCAGTACCATCACCGCCAACAGCACCAGACCGATGCTCTTGTGCAGGTCGGGAGCGGACTTGCGCCACGGGCTGTAGTAGTGGAGGCCGACCATCCACAGGCCAAGGCCGAACAGTCCGAAGACCGCCAGGGCCACGCCCCAATGCATGACGATACTGACCAGGCCGTAGCGAGAAGCAGAGTTGCGCAGTTGCATGTTGGCGTGATTCCCCGTGAAAGCTGTGCACAGACTAACGCGTAACGTATCGAAAGAAAGCGGAAAAATTCGCTTGGGATTATCGACAAATACGATAGGTATTTTGGAAGTTTCCTATTAAGGAAACATTAACGATAGATGTTCAGCGGCAGGTTGTCGTAGTGCGGCATAAACCCGCCCCCAAAGGGTTTGCAGTGTTCTCATAAACAACGCAATCCGAGTGGGAGCGGGTTTACCCGTAAAGAAGGCACTGATAGCTCTGGAAGCGGGCCCCGCGAGGAGCCCGAGTAATCAGCCCGCCTTGGCCTGGGTATTGGCCAGCGGCTTTTTCACAGGCTCGGATTTGGCCGTGGTCTTCTTCACCGGCGCAGGCTTGTGGGCCTGTTTGGCGGACGGCTTGTGGGTCTGGACGGGCTTGGCCGGTGCAGCCTTGCTCGCTGCGGGCTTGACGGGCTCCTCCTTGGCCACGGGTGCTGGGGCAGGCGCAGGCGTAGGCTCTGGCGCCACCACCGGTGCGACCTCGTCAGCCTTGGCGATCGGCGCAGCCTTGGTCTGGGCCTTGTCGCCGCCACCGAACAGGCGCGAGAAGAAGCCTGGCTTGTCCTGCTTGGCTTCTTCAGCCTTCACCGCATCCGCCTTGGCAGTCGCTTTGGCAGGTGCCTTGTCGGAGGAGCCCCCGAACAGATTGGAGAAGAATCCACCCTTGTCCTTCGCGGCGACCGCGCCCGCTGCGGCTGCGGCGGCAACCGGTGCAGCCTTGGCCGGATCGAACGACTTGCCGGCCGCCAGGTCCTGCACCTGGCTGGCGGCACGCTGGCCACTGCGTAGCGCGCCTTCGAGGGTACCGGGGTAGAGTGCGTCGGTGTGTTCGCCGGCGAAGGTCATGCGTTGCACCGGACGCTCCCACAGGCGCCAGTACTTGCTGATCTGGCCCGGGCCATAGGCCAGGTAGGCGCCGCCAGTACCTGCGTCGGTGCTGTAGCGGCGCACTTCGTAACCGGTGAACGCACCCCGAGCCTGCGGATAGAACGCGTGCAGTCGGATCAGTACCTGATCGACCATCTGCTTGTCGCCAAAGGCCTGCAGCAGGCGGGCATTGTCACCCGAGAGGTTGATCACCACGTTGGCGCCCCCCTTGAGCGCAGGCTCGATCCACAGCATGCCGAGGCCGGCATTGCTGAAGATCTCGCCGGACATGCGCGCACGGCTTTCCCAGACCGGCTTCTTGAACTTGAGCATCATCTGGTCGCGCCAACCGTAGTTGGTGCCCTTCAAGGCCGCCAGGTGCTGGCTGTCCAGTCCCGGGGTCATCTGGATCTTCGCCAGTGCGCGCAGTGGCACGGCCATGACCAGGTAATCGGCCTGGTAGCCGACGCTGCCGACCTTGACCGTCACGCCTTTGTTGTCCTGGACGATCGAGGTGACCGGCGAGCTGGTCTTGATGGTCTTGAGTTGCTTGACGAAGGCCTGCGCCAGCACCGGGCTGCCGCCTGGCAGGCGGGCAGCGCGCAGGTCACGATCACTGACACCGCGGTAGACGCGGTTCTGCTGGGCGAAATAGAGCAGCGACAGACGCGACGGCTCGTCGTAGCGCGTGCGGATCTGCTGGTTGATCAGTTGCCGTGCCGTAGCAGGCAGTTGCAGTTTGTCCAGCCAGGTGGAGACGTTCATCTGGTCGAGGGCAAACAGGGTGCTGGTGGCGGCTGGGTTCAGCGGGTCCTCGATCGAACGGGCCAGGTCATCGAGGGTCTTCTCGTAACGTTTGAGCGCATCGGCGGTGGCCGGTTGCTTGGTGGCCAGGTCGCTGGCGCTGAAATACTCGCCGTCGATCAGGTAGCCGGGGGTGCGCACGAATTCAGGCGCGGGCAGTGTTTCAAGCTTGAAACGGTCCAGGTACTGGTTGAGCACCGGCTGGCTCTTGCCGTTACCGATCCACTCGCTGGTGGCCAGGCCCGAACGGCCGCCCATGCCGGACTTGGCCTCCAGCAGCGTGACCTGCCAGCCTTTGTTCTGCAGCTCATAGGCCGCGGTCAGGCCTGCCAGGCCCCCGCCCACGACGATCGCCGTGGGGCTCGTGTCCTTGGCCAGCGCGGCACCGCTGGAGACACCAATCAATACCAACGCGCACAGGCGCACCCAAGCAGCAGCCATGTTGGCGAACTCCGGATCAGAAGTGAGAGAAAAGAGGGGGAGAAAGCCCCTGGGACGAGATGCGTTAAGAATACGTCAGGTATCCAGCCCCTGCCAGCTTAGTGACATCAAGTACCTGCCAGCACAGGAAATTTAATTTCCCACGCAATCACGCGCTACGCGTCGGTTGTCCTGCGCGGCCCCATTGCTTAGGCTTGTCGGCCTCAGCAAGCCCCGCCAGGAGATCTGCCCATGGGCCTCAACCAACAGTGGATGCAACGTGACCTCAAGGTCCTGTGGCACCCCTGCACCCAGATGAAAGACCACGAGCAACTGCCGCTGATCCCGATCCGCCGTGGTGAAGGGGTGTGGCTGGAGGACTTCGAAGGCAAGCGCTACCTGGACGCCGTCAGCTCCTGGTGGGTCAACGTGTTCGGCCACGCCAATCCGCGCATCAACCAGCGCATCAAGGACCAGGTCGATCAGCTCGAACACGTGATTCTGGCAGGCTTCAGTCACCAGCCGGTCATCGAGCTGTCCGAACGCCTGGTGGCCATGACACCGTCGGGGCTGGACCGGGTGTTCTACGCCGACAACGGCTCCTCGTGCATCGAAGTGGCGCTGAAGATGAGCTTCCACTACTGGCAGAACAAGGGCCAGGTGAACAAGAAGCGCTTCGTCACCCTGACCAACAGCTATCACGGAGAAACCATCGCCGCCATGTCGGTGGGTGACGTGCCGCTGTTCACCGAGACCTACAAGGCGCTGCTGCTCGACACCATCAAAGTGCCGAGCCCGGACTGCTACCTGCGCCCCGAAGGCATGGGCTGGGAAGAGCACTCACGCAACATGTTCACGCTCATGGAGCAGACCCTGGCCGAGCACCATTCCAGCCTCGCCGCCGTGATCGTCGAGCCGCTGATTCAGGGCGCTGGCGGGATGCGCATGTACCATCCGGTCTACCTCAAGCTGCTGCGCGAGGCCTGCGACCGCTATGGCGTGCACCTGATCCACGATGAGATCGCCGTGGGCTTCGGCCGTACCGGGACGATGTTCGCCTGCGAACAGGCCGGGATCCGCCCGGACTTCCTGTGCCTGTCCAAGGCCCTGACCGGCGGTTACCTGCCGCTGGCCGCTTGCCTGACCACCGATGATGTCTACCAGGCGTTCTACGACGACTACCCGACCCTGCGCGCGTTCCTCCATTCGCACAGCTACACGGGCAACCCGCTGGCCTGCGCTGCGGCCCTGGCAACGCTGGATATCTTCGAGCAAGACAACGTGATCGAGGCCAACAAGGCCCTGTCGGCACGCATGGCCAGCGCCACTGCGCACCTGGCCGACCACACCCACGTCGCTGAGATCCGCCAGACCGGCATGGCCCTGGCCATCGAGATGGTCCAGGACAAAACCAGCAAGGCTGCCTACCCCTGGCAGGAACGGCGCGGCCTGAAGGTCTTCGAGCACGCTCTGACCCGCGGTGCGCTGCTGCGACCACTGGGCAGCGTGGTGTATTTCCTGCCGCCCTACGTGATCACCCCGGAGCAGATCGATTTCCTGGCCGAAGTGGCCAGCGAAGGCATCGACATTGCCACCCGCGACAGCGTCAGCGTGGCGGTGCCGGCCAACTTCCACCCCGATTTCCGCGATCCGGGTTAACCCTAACGTTCGCCTCGCCCTCTGTGGGAGCGGGTTCACCTGCGAATGCGGACCGAGGATTTCCCCTCGCATTCGCCGGTCAATCGCAGCGGCCAACCGCCGCTTCCACGGGGACGATGTCCATCCCATTGCCCGAGCAAAACCATGAGACTGTCCCGCTTCTTCATCGACGCCCCCCTGAGCCTCGGCGAGCACGAGCTGCCCGAAGCCCAGGCCCACTACATTGGCCGCGTACTGCGCATGGCCCCTGGCGATGCCGTGCAGCTGTTCGACGGCAGCGGCCAGGAGTTTCGTGGACAGTTGCTCGACGTCGGCAAGAAATCCGTGCGCGTCACCCTCGACCAGGCCCTGCCCGGCCAGGCCGAGTCCCCTTTGCATGTCCACCTGGGCCAGGGCCTGTCCCGCGGCGAGCGGATGGACTGGGCGATCCAGAAGGCCACCGAGCTTGGCGCCAACGCGATCACCCCAATCGTCAGCGAGCGCTGCGAAGTGCGCCTGAAGGACGAGCGCGCCGACAAGCGCCTGGCCCATTGGCGGCAGGTGGCGATCAGCGCGTGCGAACAGTGCGGCCGCTCGACGCTGCCGGTAATCCACCCGCCGGTGACCCTGGCCGAATGGCTCAAGGACACCGAGGCCGACCTCAAGCTGGTGCTGCACCCGGTTGCTGAACCGCTGACCAGCCACGCACGCCCCGCCCGCCTGGCGTTCCTGATCGGCCCCGAAGGCGGCTTGAGCGACGCCGAAGTCGACCAGGCCAAGGCCGCCGGCTTTCACGCCGCACGCCTTGGCCCACGGGTACTGCGCACCGAGACCGCGCCGGTCGTGGCGTTGTCGGTGGCCCAGCAGTTGTGGGGCGACTTCTAGCGCACGTAGAAGAACACCGCGACGAAGTGCATAAGACTGCCGGCGATGACGAACAGGTGCCAGATGCCATGCCAGTGGCGAAAGCGGCTGTCGAAGGCGAAGAACAGGATGCCGATGGTGTAGAACGCCCCGCCGGCCGCCAGCCAGGCGAAGCCGG
Source organism: Pseudomonas sp. PKS (assembly GCF_051913525.1). Lineage (NCBI taxonomy): Bacteria > Pseudomonadati > Pseudomonadota > Gammaproteobacteria > Pseudomonadales > Pseudomonadaceae > Pseudomonas > Pseudomonas sp. PKS. The sequence continues at coordinate 108,688 of NZ_JBEGDO010000011.1, forward strand.
CGCCGCCTAGGCTGTGCAGTAACGGCTTGACCGCCACCAGGACGATCCAGCCCATTACCGCATAGATGATGATCGACAGCACCCGCGCTTCGGAGCGTGGCTTGATCTCCTGGAGCATGCCGATCAAGGCCAGGCCCCAGACCACGCCGAACAGGCTCCAGCCCCAAGGGCCGCGCAGGCTGACCAGGCAGAAAGGCGTGTAGCTGCCGGCGATGAGCAGGTAGATCGACAGGTGATCGAGCTTGCGCATGATCACCTTCGCCCGACCACGGGTGCTGTGGTAGAGCGTTGAGATGCTGTAGAGCAGCAGCAGGGTGCTGCCGTAGATGGAGAAGCTGACGATCTTCCACGGATCGCCCTGCAACCCGGCCACGACGATCAGCCAGATGGCACCGATACAGGCCAGCACGGCACCGACCAGGTGCGTCCAGGCGTTGAAGCGTTCACCGTAATACATGCAAACACTGACCTCCCTGACAGCTTCAAGTTTCAAGCTGTAAGCCTCAAGCAAAGCACGGGGACCAACCCGGCACAGCTAGCTTGCCGCTTGAAGCTTACAACTTGAAGCTAGTGAAGATCCGCGTCACGCACCATGCGTTCCAGCGCCGCCAGGTCAGGTACCCGCGCCACCTGCTCACCGACCTGCACCGCCGCCAGCTCCAGGCTCGCCAACGGGACATCCACGTAGTTGAGCTGGCTGTCCAGCTTGCAGGAGCGCGGGATGTCCTGCAGTAGCAACGCCAGGTAGCGCAGGCCGGTATCGCCCAGCGCGTTGAGCACCACCACCCGTGCCCGCTCGCCACAGACAGTCTCACCGCCACAGGCGGCCTCCAGGCCGATCAGCGGCAAGCGCTGCTGGCGCCAGTCGATCCAGCCCAGGTGCCAGGCCGGGTCGCCCGCCTGGCAGGCGAAGGTGCGCTGGCCGATCAGCTCGGCCACCGCCACGTTGGGCAGCACCAGGGTGCGGTCGCTCAAAGGCAAGAGCAGACCGGTCAGGCTGCTGCGCTGGCCGGCGATATGTTCAAGCATGGGGTTGACTCCAATGGGCAATGCTCTGCAACAGGACCGACTCCTGATACGGCTTGCCCAAGTACTCGTTGACGCCGATGGCCATGGCCCGATCGCGGTGTTTCTGGCCGGTGCGCGAGGTGATCATGATGATGGGCAGATCCTTCAGGCGGGCATCGCGGCGGATGCGCGTGGCCACCTCGAAGCCGTCCATGCGCGGCATCTCGATATCCAGCAGCAGCACATCGGGGCGATGCTCCTCCAGCAAGACCATGGCATCCACCCCGTCCTTGGCCGTCAGCACACTCATACCGTGGCGCTCCAGCAGACGACTGGTCACCTTGCGCACAGTGACCGAGTCGTCCACCACCATCACCAGCAGACGCTGACGCGGTGCCGGGCCAAACACCGGACGCGGCCCCCCGTAGCCACCCGGCAGGCGCGCCAGACGCCGCTGTTGCCCACGCAACTGGCCCAGCAAATCGAGAATCAGCACTACCCGGCCATCCCCCAGCAAGGTCGCGCCGGACAGCCCCGGCACCGCCGCGAACTGCGGCCCCAGGCTCTTGACCACGATCTCTCGACTTGGCGACAGGCTGTCCACCTGGATGGCGAACGACTGCTCCTGGGAATGCACCAGCAACACCGGCAACGGCACGCTCTGCCCCAGCAGGCTCGGCCGCGGCACACCGCCCTGGAGCACCTCGCCGAGGTAGCGCAGGTCGTACTCGTGACCGGCATAGACGTAGCGCGGTGCACTCAGCTGGTAGCAGGCCTCAAGCTCCGCGGGCGGCACACGCACGATGCCTTCGATGGTATTGAGCGGGATGGCGTACTGCTCCTCGCCCAGGTGCACCATCAGCGCCCGGTTCACCGACACGGTGAACGGTAGGCGGATCAAGAATCGCGCGCCCTTGCCCGGGCTCGACTCGATACTCATCGAACCGCCCAACTGCTTGACCTCCTCATGCACCACGTCCATCCCCAGCCCCCGACCAGAGATCTGGGTGATCTTCTCGGCGGTAGAGAAGCCCGGACGCAGGATGAACTGCAGGATCTCGTGGTCGCTCAAGTAAGCCTGCGGGTCCAGCAGGCCACGCTTGATGGCCTTGTTGCGCACCGCCTCCAGGGGCACTCCGGCACCGTCGTCGCTCATTTCGATGACGATATCGGCGCCTTCGTGCAGCAGGTTCAGGTGAATGGTGCCCTGCTCCGGCTTGCCCGCCGCCAGACGCGCTTCGCGCGACTCCAGGCCGTGGTCCACGGCGTTGCGCAGCATATGCTCCAGAGGCGCCACCATGCGCTCGAGCACGCTGCGGTCCAGCTCGCCCTCGGCGTTGCCTACCACCAGTTCGACCTGCTTGCCCAGCTCGCTGGCCACCTGGCGGACCACCCGCTGCAGACGCGGCACCAGGCGCTCGAAGGGCACCATCAAGGTGGCCGTGAGACCTTCTTGCAGCTGACTGTTCACCCGCGCCTGCTGCTGGAGCAAGCTGTAGGCTTCCTGGGCACGCTGGGCAAGGGTTTCCTTGAGATCGAGCAAGTCCGAGGCCGACTCGAACAGCGCCCGGGACAACTGCTGCAACTGGGAATGTCGGTCCATCTCCAGCGGGTCGAAGTCCTCGTAGGCATCGCCCTCGGCCGGGTAGCGGCTGGACATCCGCCCCTGGGTCTCGATGTCCAGGCGCAGCAACTGGTCGCGCATGCGCTCGAGCGTGGTCTCCATCTCGTTGAGGGCGAACTGGGCATCGTTGACCTGCTGCTCGATGCGCCCGCGAATGACCGAGTGCTCGCTGGCCAGGTTGCCCAAGTCATCCAGCAGCTCGGCGTCCACCTTGACCATGTCGCCCGGTGCGCGCTCCGGCGCGGCGGCCGGCGCCTCTGGAGAGGGTGCTCCAACCGGGGCCTGGCCGGCCGCGCTGTCGGTCAACGCGGCGCTGCTGAAGTTGCGGATATAGTCGATCAGCGCCGTGGCTGCGTGCAGGGGCTGGCCGAGGCGCACGGCGTCGAGCATGTGCGCCAGACGGTCGTGGCAGTTCTGCAGCAGGGCGAACAGTGCCGGGCTCGGCGGTAAGCGGCCGGCGGCGAGCAGTTCGTACAAGAATTCCAGTTCATGGGCCAGATCGCCGATGGCGGCGATCTCGACCATCCGCGCGCCCCCCTTGAGGGTATGCAGATCGCGCAGCAGGTTCTCCACTTCGACGCTGTTGCGCGGATCGGCCTGCCAGCGTGCCAAGGCGGCGGCGGCGCTTTCGACGATATCCGAGCTTTCTTCTAGGAAGACTTCCAGCAGTTCGTTGTCGCTCGAACGCTGGGCTTCGTCAGCCACCGCCTCGACGGCAGCAGGCGCAGGCGGGGCATGGCGGTACTCGCGCAGCTCGCCCAGGAGCGCCGTTGCCGAAGCCGGCGTCTGCCCTTTGCGCAGCGCCTGCAGCATCTGCCCAAGGGTCTGGTGGCCACGGCGCAACAGATCGAGCAGCGCGGCAGTAATCCCCAGGCGACGGTCCACCAAGCCCTCGTACAGCGCGTCCAGCGCCTGGGCCAACACCTCCACCACACCCACGCCAGCCATCTGCGCACCGCCCTTGAGGGTCTGGATGTCGTGCTGCAGGGTCGACAGTGCCGAGAGGTTGTCCGGGGCCTGGACCCATTGCGCCAGTGCCTGGTCGGCGCCGTCGAGGATATCGCCCGCCTCGTCGAGGAACAGTTGCACCAGCGCGGGATCGTTCGCTGCCGGGTAGACCGCCAGCGGTACCACCGCATCCTGGCCCACCACGCCCATGATCCCGGGGTCCAGGGCGTCGTCCAACAGACCACGCATGGCCGCGATGCAATCGACGCGGGCGCTGAGCGCCTGGCCGGCGGCTATTTCGTCGAACATGTCGAGCAGCGCCTCATGGGCCTGCTGGGCCAGGGCAAAGAATCGCGGGCTAGCGGCCAGACTGCCCTCTTCCACCGCGCCATACAGGTCGAGCAACGCCTCGCAGACTTCATCCACCTGCCACAACTCGGCCAGGTACGCCGACTGGCCGAGGGTGGTCAACTCGTCCAGCAGCGTTTCCAGTGCCGAGCGGTCGCCGGGTTGCGCCTGCCAACGCGACAGCAACGCCTCGGCCTCGAGCAGGATATCCATGCCCTGGGTCAGGAACGTGGCGATGCGCTGCGGATCGCGCTTGGGTCGATGACCGTGCTGTGGGTCCTGCTGCAGAAAGGCCAGACGCACATCCACCGACTGCCCGACCTGCTCGATCAACTGCGCCGCTCCCGGAATGGGGGCCAACGGCGTGCTACCCAGTTGTGCAAGGCCAAGGTGGAACAAGGCGCGGGCCGCCTCCAGCCACTCCAGCTCCGCCACTTGCAAGGGCAATTCGTGGCCTTTGTACTCGCGCACCAGGCGGTCGAATGCGGTGGCCAGCTCGGCGATCGGCATGACGCCCGCCATCGCCGCGCTGCCCTTCAAGGTATGCAGGGCGCGCTGCAGGCTGTCGTTGACGGGCGTGCCATGGCCATCGGCATCGCGCAGGAACGCTTCCAGGCTCGCGAGATGGCCCTGGGCCTCGTTACCGAAGATCGCCAGCAATTGTGGGTCTAGCCCGTCGACCTGCGCGGGCGCCGCCGCATCATTGATCGCCAGGTGATGCAAGTGGCCGGATAACGGCTCGACCTCGACCCGCGACGGCAGATGGCCCACCGCGAAGTCGGCGAGCAAGTCCGGGAGCCGGACGAACACCTGTTGCAGGGCCAGCACGCCTTCGGTGCCAAGGGTGATCCGCCCTTCCAGTACACGGTTGAGCAGGTGCTCGGCGCCCCAGGCAAGCTCAGCCAGCGCCTCGGCATGGACCATGCGTCCACTGCCTTTGAGGGTATGCAGGGCTCGACGCACCTCGACCAGGGCCTCGCGCAAGCCATTGTCGGCGCGCCAGCGCAGCCAGTGGCGTTCGATTTCCGGGAGCAGCTCGCCGGCCTCCTCAAGGAAGACATCACGCAATTCATCATCGACCGCTTCGAGCTCGACGCGGGCCTCGGCCTGACCGCACGAGACGCCCAGCGCCGCCAGGCTGGCCCGCGCCCTGTCGATGAATGGCTGGGCATCGACCAGCGGGTCGGCCACCCGCCATTGCACGTAGCACTCGCCAGCGCTCAGGGCTTCGGCCAGATGCGCCAGCTCGTCTGCAGGTGGCTGCTGCTCCAGATGCGACAGCCAACCCTGCACATAACCGGCGCAGCCACCGAACACCTCGGCGGCCTCCGGCCACATGAGCATCGTCAGCGCGCCACGGATCTGGTGCAAAAGCCCCGGCAGCGGCTGCAAGCGCTCTGCCGGCCAGCCCGACTCCAGGCAATCGCCGATCAAGTCCTTGGCCTGTTGCAGCACCGCCAGGGACTCATTGAGCACCAGCTGGCGGATCTCTGTCAGGTCCGCGCCCGGCAGGCCGCCTTGGCCGGTCTCCTCCAGCGGGCCGACCATCCCGTTGAGGGTGGCCTCCACGTACAGCAGGGCGCCGGCCACATCCATCAACACGGCGTCGTCCACCGCCTGCTCGCCCTGGGCCAGGGCCTGCAGCACCAGCACTTGGTCGATGATCACCCGGCGCGGCTGCTGGAAGGCGAGCACCGCCAAGGTATCGGCGACCTGGCGCAACGGCGCCAGCAGGGCCTCCAGTTGCTCGCGCTGCTCACGATCGCCTCGCATGTACTGATCGAGGCGGTCCTTGATGCGCATCAGGTCATCGCACAGTGCCGTCACCACCGAGCGCAGGGCGTCGCGTCCGTGACCGGCCTGCAAGTGTTCGCGCCAGTTGCCCAGGGACAGGTCCAGGTCCGCAAGGTCCGCCGCCCCAGCCAGACGCTGCGCCACGCCGCCGACCAGGCTGCCCTGGGGCAACGGCTCGACGCCACGGCAGCCGCGCAGTTGGTTGAGCAGCGGCACCACCACCAACGGCAGGTCGTGTCGCGAGCCGCGCAGCCGCTCCAGATACGGCGGCAATTGCTCGAGCCCGCGGAACAGCGCACCCAGGCAGTCGCCCCGGGGGCTGACCTGACCATCGGCCATGGCCCGGCCCAACTGCTCCAATTCATCGGCAAGGTGCGCCGCGCCGCGCAGTTCGAGCATGCGCAGGCAACCCTGGACCTGATGCAGGTTGTCGACAAAGAAAGCCAGCATCGCCGGATCACCCGGTTCGCTGGCGAATCGCTCCAGGGCCTGGCGGGCCTGGCCCAGGCAATCGAGGATCGGCGCCTTGACCCACGCCAAGGCGACGGTGTCGTGGCGCTCGGGGCTCACTGCTGAAGCAGCCATCAGTCGCTCCTCAACGCCGCTCGGCGGGTGCCGGCAAGGTAAAGCCGGACACCGAGCGACGCATCTCGCTGGCCATGCGCGCCAAGTGGCGGATGCTGTCGGCGGTGGCGCTGGAACCGGCCGAGGTCTGGGCGGTGATCTGCTGGATCACCGCCATGGTGTGGGAGATCTGCCCGGCCGAGGAGGTCTGCAACTGGGCCGCGTCGGAGATGCTGTGGATCAGCTCGGCGAGGGTCTGCGATACGCCTTCGATCTCGGCCAGCGCCACCCCGGCGTCCTGGGCCAGGCGCGCACCGCGTACCACCTCGGCGGTGGTCTGCTCCATGGAGATCACCGCCTCGTTGGTATCGACCTGGATGGTCCGCACCAGCGCCTCGATCTGCCGGGTGGCCGACGAGGAGCGCTCGGCCAGGCGCTGTACCTCGTCGGCGACCACGGCAAAACCGCGCCCGGCCTCACCAGCGAGGGAGGCCTGGATCGCGGCATTGAGCGCAAGGATGTTGGTCTGGTCGGCAATGTCGTCGATCAGGCTGACGATATCGCCGATCTCCTGGGAAGACTCGCCAAGGCGTTTGATCCGCTTGGCGGTGTCCTGGATCTGCTCGCGGATGTTGTCCATGCCGTGGATGGTGTTGTGCACCACCTCGTTGCCCTTGTTGGCAATGGCCACCGAACGCTCGGCCACCTTGGCCGATTCGTAGGCGTGGGAGGACACCCGGTCGATCGACTCGACCATGTCGCCCACCGCCAGGGACGCCTCGCTGATTTGCTCGGCCTGGTGTTCGGAGGCCTTGGCCAGCTGGCGCGCGGTGTTCTGGGTGTCCTGCACGGCGGCGGCGACCTGCTCGGCACTGTGGTTGATGGTGGCCACCAGGTCGCGCAACTGGTCGACCGAATAGTTGATCGAATCGGCAATGGCGCCGGTGAAGTCCTCAGTGACCGACACCGTGACGGTGAGGTCGCCATCGGCCAGTTCCTCGATCTCGTCCAGCAGGCGCATGATCGCTTGCTGGTTGCGCTCGTTCTTCTCGGCAGTCTCGCGCAACTGGCGGTGGGTGGCGCGCACCATCACCAGGCCGATGAGGATGATCGAAGCCAGTGCCACCAATCCCAGCAGGTAACCGCCGATAGTGGCCAGGGTGCGGCCGCTGGCCAGGTTCTCGAAGCTGTTGGCCAGGTGCGAGGCTTCATCGAGCAAGGTTTGCGAAAGGCTGAAGATATTGCCGGCCGCCTCGCGCACACGCAGCAGTTCAGGCGACGTTTCGAGGATCTCATCCACGGAACCGGAGACGAACTGGAACAGTTCGGCGATCTCCGCGAGGCGGGCGCGGGCGTCGGCGTCCTCGACCTTGGTCACTTGAATCGCCGGGTTACCACCGAGCATGCCTTCGAGCACCTGGCCGAAACGGCTGGCGTCGCGGCCAAAGGCGTCGGCTGCCTGTACCGAGGAGTCATCGCCGGCCAGCACGGTATTGACCGAACCCAGAATGCGCTCGGCCAACAGCAACTGACGTTGTGCCACCGCCACCTGACTCGCCGGTGCCCCGCTCTGCAGGAGGATTTCCACCACTTTTTCGTATTCGACCTGCAACTGAGGCACGGTCTCGGCCAGCGTCGCCGCCACTTGGTGCAGCGACAGCACGGTCTGCTCGCTGGCCAGGATGGTGTCGGTATTCTTGCGCAGGTTGTCCCAGTCCTGGCGGACCGCGTCCATCTCGTCACGCACGGTCAGGGGCGCAGGCGGCAGCCCTGTGGCCTTGTCGCCCTCGCGCAGATAGCGCCAGCGCCGCTCGAAGTCATTGCGTGCATCGGACAGCAGCTTGAACGCCAGGGCCTTGCCGGCCGCCGCTTCGGTGGCGTTCTTGGCGATGCGCTGGGACAGCACGCGCAACTCGCCGGCATGGCCGATGTACTGTTTGTCGTAGTTGGACTGGGTATTGAGGTATGCGAAATTGGCGAACAGCAGGATGATCGCCAGGATGAGCACCAAAAACAGTGCGGTGATCTGCGCAATACTGCGGCTGCGCTGACTTTCGGCAACCGGAGCGACGGGAGTGGCGGGTTTGTTCACGGTCGAAGCATCCTCTACAACGCCACGTCGAGAAAGCCTGGCGCCTGGGCCAGGGCGAACGGGCTGAAGATCGCCCAGTTGCGTTCACGGGGGAAATGCCCCTGGACGAAGGGCGCCGCGGCACGCAGCAAGGGCTGCGGCGGCGACAGCTCCAGACTGCTCAGGGCAAAATGCTGAAGGCCCAGGACTTCGTCCACCAACAGGCCTGCGAACAGTTCTTCGTGGTCCAGCACCAGCACGCGGCGCTGCTTGCCCGCCACCGCAGGGCCTAGGCCGAAGAAGGCGCTCAGGTCCATTACCGGCAGCAGCCGGCCACGCAGGTTGGCCACACCGCAGACCCAGGGCTGCACGCCCGGGACCCGGCTGGCGCGCGGCTCGTGCAGGACCTCGGCGACTTCGCCCATGGGGGCCACGAACCACTGCCCGGCAATGCGAAACCCAATGCCGCTCCACTGCTGCAGGCGGGTGTCCTGCAGGGGCTGGTCGGCCACCAACAGGCGACAGCGCCGGTCGATGTCCAGCAACAGCTCGAAGGCGGTCAGCGACGCGCCATGGGGGCGGGTGGTCAAATCCCGAGCACTTCTTTGAGTTTGCTGATCAGGGCCGCCTCTTCCACAGGCTTGGTCAGAAAGTCGCGCGCGCCCTGGCGTGTGGCCCAGACCCGGTCGGTTTCCTGGTCCTTGGTGGTGACCACGATCACCGGAATGGCACGGGTCTCAGGGTCCTTGCTCAACTGACGGGTAGCCTGAAAACCATTCATGCCGGGCATGACGATGTCCATCAACACCGCGTCGGGTTTTTCCTGACGGGCCAGGGCCACGCCATCGGCGCCGTTGTCGGCCTTGAGCACCTGGTGGCCATGCTTCTCCAGCCAGGCAGTCAGTCTGTACATCTCTGTCGGCGAATCGTCGACGATCAAAACTCGGGCCATGCTGTTTCCCCATTTAAAGGAAAAGAAGACGCCGCCAGGCGCGGCGGTGTCAGGGTGCGTGTTGTTCTTGCACGACGAAACCGGGCACATGGGCCCTGATCGCATCGAGCAGTTCTTCCTTGCTGAATGGCTTGGTCAGGAACTGGTCGGAGCCGACCACCCGGCCGCGGGCCTTGTCGAACAGGCCGTCGCGCGAAGACAGCAGGATGACCGGGGTGTCCTTGAAGGTGCTGTTCTGCTTGATCACCGCGCAGGTCTGGTAGCCATCCAGGCGAGGCATCAGCACATCGACAAAGATGACCTGGGGCTTGTGGTCGACGATCTTGGCCAGGGCATCGAAACCATCACTGGCGGTGATCACCTCGCAGCCGGCCTCGCCGAGCAACATCTGTGCGGTGCGGCGGATCGTGCGCGAATCGTCGATCACCATCACCTTCAGGGGTTGTTCCATAGTTGCCTACCAGTGGGAATTAGCTGCAAGTTGCAAGCATCAAGCTGCAAGAAAAAGCGGGCCGACGCATGGCCGGCTTTTCTCAAGGCTTGTAGTTCAAGGCTTGCAGCTGCACTTTTAGCACACTCCGGATAGCCATTCCATCCGCCGAACCCCTTGACCATCGGCGCTCCCGGCGCCACCCTGAGCCACTTTTCTTTCGAATCACCGCGGCCCCGCGCCGCCAAGAGGAACCACCCCATGAGCGTTCGCCTCGGGATTGTCATGGACCCTATCGCGTCCATCTCCTACAAAAAGGACAGCTCGCTGGCCATGCTGCTGGCGGCCCAGGAACGTGGCTGGAGCCTGTTCTACATGGAGCAGCGCGACCTCTACCTGGGCGCTGGCCAGGCCCGGGCCCAGATGCGCCCTCTCAAGGTGTTCGCCGATCCGGCCCGCTGGTTCGAACTGGGCGAGGAGCAGGACAGCGCCCTGAGCGAGCTGGATGTGGTCCTGATGCGCAAGGATCCGCCCTTCGACATGGAGTTCGTCTACAGCACCTACCTGCTGGAGCAGGCCGAGCGCGAAGGCGTGCTGGTGGTCAACCGCCCGCAGAGCCTGCGTGACTGCAACGAGAAGCTGTTCGCTACCCAGTTCCCGCAGTGCATGGCGCCCACGCTGGTGAGCCGCCGCGTGGACATCCTGCGTGAGTTCGCCGACAGCCGTGGCGACGTGATCCTCAAGCCGCTGGACGGCATGGGCGGTGCCTCGGTGTTCCGTCACCGCAAGGACGACCCCAACCTATCGGTGATCCTCGAGACCCTCACCCAGCATGGCACCCAGCAGATCATGGCCCAGGAATACCTGCCGCAGATCAAGGACGGCGACAAGCGCATCCTTATGATCGACGGCGAGCCGGTGCCCTACTGCCTGGCGCGCATCCCGGCCAGCGGCGAGACCCGTGGCAACCTGGCCGCTGGCGGCCGTGGCGAAGCCCGCCCGCTGACCGAGCGCGATCGCTGGATCGCCGCCCAGGTTGGCCCGACCCTGCGCGAGAAGGGCCTGCTGTTCGTCGGCCTGGACGTGATCGGCGACTACCTGACCGAGATCAACGTCACCAGCCCGACCTGCATTCGCGAAATCGATGCCGCCTACGACACCCACATCGGTGCCCAACTGATGGACGCCATTGATCGCACGCTCAAGGCGCGCTGACCGAGGACACGTGGCAATGCCACGCAGTGGGGTATGATGCGCAGCTTCAAGCTGCAAGCTGCACGTACGGGCAGGCCTGCACCGGGCCGCTTTTACTTGAAGCTTGCAGCTTGTGATTCGAAGCTGCCCTTGGATTCCTGATGACGCTGCCCGCCGACATCCCCGCCGACCTGCTCCCACCCCGCGTCCGCCCGGTGGACCGGCTTGGCTTCACCCTGTTCCTGGCTGCCCTGGTGCACCTGGCGCTGATCCTCGGCGTGGGCTTCACCATCAGCAAGCCCAGCGAAATCCGCCACACCATGGACATCACCCTGGCCACCTTCAAGAGCGAGAAGCCGCCCGAGAAAGCCGATTTCCAGGCCCAGGACAACCAGCAAGGCAGCGGCACCCTGGAAAAGAAAGCCGTGCCCAAGACCACCGAGGTCGCACCCTTCCAGGACAGCAAGATCAACAAGATCACCCCACCGCCAGCCGCTCGCCAGCAAACCCCGCCCCCGCCGCAGAAGTCCGCGGTGGCCACCAAGGCGCCCAAGGTGCAGAAGGTCGAGCCCAAGCCCAAGGAGAGCAAGGCGCAGCCCAAGCCCCAGGCGGCGGTGCCGGACTTCGACAGTTCGCAGCTCTCCAGCCAGATCGCCAGCCTCGAGGCGGAGCTGTCCAACGAACAGCAACTGTATGCCAAACGCCCGCGCATCCATCGCCTCAACGCGGCCTCGACCATGCGCGACAAAGGCGCCTGGTACAAGGAAGAGTGGCGCAAGAAGGTGGAGCGCGTGGGTAACCTCAACTATCCCGAAGAGGCACGCCGCCAGCAGATCTACGGCAACTTGCGGATGATGGTCTCGATCAACCGCGACGGCTCGCTGTATGAAGTGTTGGTGCTCGAATCCTCTGGCCAGCCGGTGCTCGACCAGGCAGCCCAGCGCATCGTCCGTCTGGCCGCGCCGTTCGCGCCGTTCACAGGCGACCTGGCAGAGTTCGACCGTCTGGAGATCATCCGCACCTGGCGCTTCGCCCGCGGGGACCGGTTGTCCAGTAACTAGCCGCACGCCACACACCTCAAGCGGCAAGAAAACAGCGCGGGCACGCACGGTTCTGCTTTTTCTTGCCGCTTGAAGCTTGCAGCTTGAAGCCGAGCCCAGCTGACGCCACACTATCACTCATGAAAACCCTCAGCCCGAGCTACCTCAAGCATCAGTTCCTGATCGCCATGCCGCACATGGTCGATCCGAACTTTGCCCAGACCCTCACCTACATCGTCGAGCACAACGCCAACGGCGCCATGGGGCTAGTGATCAACCGCCCGCAGGAGCTGAACCTGGCCGACATCCTGGAGCAGCTGCGCCCGGATGAGGAGCCACCGGCCAGCACCCTGCAAGTGCCGATCTACCAGGGTGGCCCGGTGCAGACCGACCGCGGCTTCGTGTTGCACAGCAGCGACTGCAGCTATCAGGCCACGGTGGAGCTGCAGGGGCTGTCGCTCTCGACCTCCCAGGACGTGCTGTTCGCCATCGCCGAAGGCGTAGGGCCCAAGCAGAGCCTGATCACCCTCGGCTATGCCGGTTGGGAAGCCGGCCAATTGGAAGCGGAGCTTGCCGACAACGCCTGGCTCAACTGCCCCTTCGACCCCGAGATCATCTTCGGTCTGGCCAGCGAACAGCGCCTTGAGGCAGCCGCCGCCAGCCTGGGGATCAACCTCAGCCTGCTGACCAGCCAGGCGGGCCACGCCTGATGGCCGAGCTGCGCCTGCTGCTGGGCTTCGACTACGGCAGCAAACAGATCGGCGTGGCCGTCGGCCAAGTGGTCACCGGCCAGGCCCGCGAATTGTGCACGCTTAAAGCCCAGAACGGCGTCCCGGACTGGGCCCAGGTGGAAAAGCTCATCGCCGAATGGAAGCCCGACGCCATCGTCGTCGGCCTGCCGCTGAACATGGACGGCACGCCCAGCGAAATGAGCGCCCGGGCCGAGAAGTTCGCCCGCCGCCTGCATGGCCGCTACAACCTGCCCGTGCACACCCATGACGAGCGCCTGACCACCTTCGAAGCCAAGGGCGAGCAGATGGCCCGAGGCATGCGCCATGGCAGCTACCGCGACAACCCGGTCGATGCCATTGCCGCCGCCCTGCTCCTGCAAGGCTGGCTGGAGGCCAACACTTAAATCCGCTTTGCCGCCGGCCCAGCCCGGCGCCCCCCTTCCGAGGAGCACGCAATGAGCCTACCCAATCCCGCCGACCTGATCCGGCAGATGGCCGTCGACCTTCGCGCCCACCTGGCCCGTCGCACTATCACCGAGCCGCGTTTCATCGGCATCCGCACCGGCGGCGTATGGGTAGCCCAGGCCCTGCAACAGGAACTGGGCGACAGCAGCCCGCTGGGCACCCTGGACGTGTCCTTCTACCGCGACGACTTCAGCCAGAACGGCCTGCACCCGCAAGTGCGTCCGTCCGAGCTACCCTTCGAAATCGAAGGCCAGCACCTGGTTCTGGTGGACGACGTGCTGATGAGCGGTCGCACCATCCGCGCCGCGCTCAACGAACTGTTCGATTATGGCCGCCCGGCCAGCGTCACCCTGGTCTGCCTACTGGACCTGGACGCCGGCGAATTGCCGATCCGCCCGAACGTGCTGGGCGCCACCTTGCAACTGGCGCCCACTGAACGGGTAAAATTGACCGGACCCGCACCGCTCGTCCTCGAGCGCCAGGACCTCGCCACCGCTTCCGCCCTTTAAGAGTCCCTCGCGATGACGCCATTCGACGCCAAGCGCCCGCTGCAGCTCAATGACCAGGGCCAGCTGCGCCACTTTCTCTCGCTCGACGGTTTGCCCCGCGAACTGCTGACCGAGATCCTCGACACCGCCGACTCCTTCCTGGAAGTCGGCGCCCGGGCCGTGAAGAAAGTCCCGTTGCTGCGCGGCAAGACCGTCTGCAACGTGTTCTTCGAAAACTCCACCCGCACCCGCACCACCTTCGAACTGGCCGCCCAGCGCCTGTCGGCGGACGTGATCAGCCTGAACGTGTCGACCTCCTCGACCAGCAAGGGCGAAACCCTGTTCGACACCCTGCGCAACCTCGAAGCCATGGCCGCCGACATGTTCGTCGTGCGTCACTCTGACTCGGGCGCCGCACACTTCATCGCCGAGCATGTCTGCCCGGAAGTCGCCGTGATCAACGGCGGTGACGGCCGCCATGCGCACCCGACCCAGGGCATGCTCGACATGCTGACCATCCGTCGCCACAAAGGCAGCTTCGAGAACCTCTCGGTGGCCATCGTCGGCGACATCCTGCACTCGCGCGTGGCCCGCTCCGACATGCTTGCGCTCAAGGCCCTCGGTTGTCCCGACATCCGCGTGGTCGGCCCCAAGACCCTGATCCCAGTGGGCATCGAGCAGTACGGGGTGAAGGTCTACACCGACCTGGCCCAGGGCCTGAAAGACGTCGACGTGGTGATCATGCTACGCCTGCAGCGCGAACGCATGGCCGGCGGCCTGCTGCCCAGCGAGGGCGAGTTCTACCGCCTGTTCGGGCTGACCACCGCGCGCCTGGCCGGCGCCAAGCCCGATGCCATCGTCATGCACCCCGGTCCGATCAACCGCGGGGTGGAGATCGAATCGGCCGTGGCTGACGGCCAGCACTCGGTGATCCTCAACCAGGTCACCTACGGCATCGCCGTGCGCATGGCCGTGCTGTCCATGGCCATGAGCGGCCAGACCGCGCAACGTCAATTCGACCAGGAGAACGCCCAGTGACCATCAGCATTATCGGCGCCCGGGTCATCGATCCTGACAGCGGCCTGGACACCATCACTGACCTGCACCTCGATGGCGGTCGCATCGCGGCCATCGGTGCAGCGCCCGCCGGCTTCACTGCCAACCGCACGATCCAGGCCGACGGCCTGGTGGCAGCCCCGGGCCTGGTCGACCTCGGCGTCTCCCTGCGCGAGCCGGGATACAGCCGCAAGGGCAACATCGCCAGCGAGACCCGCGCTGCGGTCGCCGGTGGTGTCACCAGCCTGTGCTGCCCGCCGCAGACCAAACCGGTGCTGGACACCTCGGCAGTGGCCGAACTGATCCTCGACCGCGCCCGCGAAGCGGCCAACAGCAAGGTCTACCCGATCGGCGCCCTGACCAAGGGCCTGGAAGGCGAGCAACTGGCCGAGCTGGTCGCCTTGCGCGACACCGGCTGCGTGGCCTTCGGCAACGGCCTGAAGGAAATCCCCAACAACCGCACCCTGGCCCGCGCGCTGGAATATGCGGCCACCTTCGACCTGACCGTGGTTTTCCACTCCCAGGACCGTGACCTAGCCCAGGGCGGCCTGGCCCACGAAGGCCCGATGGCCAGCTTCCTCGGCCTGCCGGGCATCCCCGAGACCGCCGAGACCGTGGCCCTGGCGCGAAACCTGCTGCTGGTCGAACAGACCGGCGTGCGCGCACACTTCAGCCAGATCACCAGCGCCCGCGGTGCACGGCTGATCGCCCAGGCCCAGCAGCTTGGCCTGCCGGTCACCGCCGATGTGGCGCTGTACCAGCTGATCCTCACCGACGAGGCTCTGCGCGACTTCTCCAGCCTCTATCACGTGCAACCGCCGCTACGCACCGCCGCCGACCGCGATGGGCTGCGCGAGGCGGTCAAATCGGGAGTGATCCAGGCGATCTCCAGCCACCACCAGCCCCACGAGCGTGACGCCAAGCTGGCGCCGTTCGGTGCCACGGAGCCTGGGATCAGCAGCGTCGAGCTGCTGCTGCCCTTGGCCATGACCTTGGTCGAAGACGGCCTGCTCGACCTGCCGACCTTGCTGGCCCGCCTGAGCAGCGGTCCGGCGGCGGCGATGCGCCTGCCGGCCGGAGAACTCAAGGTCGGCGCAGCGGCGGACCTGGTGCTGTTCGACCCGAACGCCTCCACGGTCGCGGGCGAGCAATGGTACTCGCGCGGCGAGAACTGCCCGTTCATCGGCCACTGCCTGCCAGGCGCGGTGCGTTATACCTTGGTCGACGGGCACGTCTGCCACGAGGCCTGAGCGAACCCATTTCGCGGGTAAGCCCGCCCCCACAGGGATCCTAGCGCCTGTGGGAGCGGGTTTACCCGCGAATGGGGCAACACCGATGGCCCTGCCCGGCACGACCATTCATCCCCCCCGGTTGAAATCCTTCCCCCCACCCCCATATGAGTCTGCAACAGGCATTTTCGCCCCGCTGCGTGGAGACTCTCCCTTGACTACCATCGTTTCAGTCCGCCGCCACGGCAAAGTCGTCATGGGCGGCGACGGCCAGGTTTCCCTCGGCAACACCGTGATGAAGGGCAACGCGAAGAAAGTCCGTCGCCTGTACCACGGCCAGGTCATCGCCGGCTTCGCCGGTGCCACCGCCGATGCCTTCACCCTGTTCGAGCGCTTCGAAGGCCAGCTGGAAAAACACCAGGGCCATCTGGTTCGCGCCGCCGTCGAGCTGGCCAAGGAGTGGCGCACCGACCGTTCCCTGAGCCGCCTGGAAGCCATGCTCGCCGTGGCCAACAAGGATGCCTCCCTGATCATCACCGGCAACGGTGACGTGGTCGAGCCTGAAGACGGCTTGATCGCCATGGGTTCCGGTGGAGCCTACGCCCAGGCCGCCGCCCGCGCCCTGCTGAACAAGACCGACCTCTCGGCCCGCGAGATCGCCGAGGCCGCCCTGAACATCGCCGGTGACATCTGCGTGTTCACCAACCATAACCTGACCATCGAGGAGCAGGACCTGGCCGAGTGATCAGCTGTTTTGGCGCCCTGTCCCGGTGACAGGGCTTTTCCACGCTGACCCACTCTGATCAAGGACCATTTTCATCATGTCCATGACCCCCCGCGAGATCGTTCACGAACTCAACCGCCACATCATCGGCCAGGACGACGCCAAGCGCGCCGTGGCCATTGCCCTGCGCAACCGCTGGCGCCGCATGCAGCTGCCTGCCGAGCTGCGCGCCGAAGTCACCCCCAAGAACATCCTGATGATCGGCCCCACCGGCGTGGGCAAGACCGAAATCGCCCGTCGCCTGGCCAAGCTGGCCAACGCGCCATTCCTCAAGGTCGAAGCCACCAAGTTCACCGAAGTGGGCTATGTCGGCCGTGACGTTGAGTCGATCATCCGCGACCTGGCCGATGCCGCGCTGAAGATGCTCCGCGAGCAGGAGATCATTCGCGTGCGTCACCGCGCCGAGGACGCTGCCGAGGACCGGATCCTCGACGCCCTGCTACCCCAGGCGCGGGTCAGCAGCTTCGCCGAGGAAGCCTCGCAGTCGAGCAGCGACTCCAACACCCGCCAGCTGTTCCGCAAGCGCCTGCGCGAAGGCCAGCTGGACGACAAGGAAATCGAGATCGAAGTGGCCGAGTCCATGGGTGTCGAGATTGCCGCGCCGCCCGGCATGGAAGAAATGACCAACCAACTGCAAAGCCTGTTCGCCAACATGGGCAAGGGCAAGCGCAAGGCGCGCAAGCTCAAGGTCAAGGAAGCGCTGAAGATGGTCCGTGACGAGGAAGCCAGCCGCCTGGTCAACGAGGAAGAACTCAAGGCCAAGGCCCTGGAAGCGGTCGAGCAGCACGGCATCGTGTTCATCGACGAGATCGACAAAGTGGCCAAGCGTGGCAACGTCGGCGGCGCCGATGTCTCCCGCGAAGGCGTGCAGCGTGATCTGCTGCCGCTGATCGAAGGCTGCACCGTCAATACCAAGCTGGGCATGGTCAAGACCGACCACATCCTGTTCATCGCCTCCGGCGCGTTCCACCTGAGCAAGCCGAGCGACCTGGTACCTGAACTGCAAGGCCGACTGCCGATCCGTGTCGAGCTCAAGGCACTGACCCCGGAAGACTTCGAGCGCATCCTGCAAGAGCCGCACGCCTCGCTCACTGAGCAATACCGCGAGCTGCTCAAGACCGAAGGCCTGAACATCGAGTTCGCCGCCGACGGCATCAAGCGCTTGGCCGAGATTGCCTACCAGGTCAACGAAAAGACCGAGAACATCGGTGCCCGACGCCTGCACACCCTGCTCGAGCGCCTGCTCGAAGAGGTGTCGTTCAGTGCTGGCGACCTGGCCAGTACCCATGACGAGACGCCGATCAACATCGACGCGGACTACGTGAACAGCCACCTGGGTGAGCTGGCACAGAACGAAGACCTGTCGCGCTACATCCTGTAAGCGGCAAGCCGTAAGCTGCAAGCGACAAGCTGTATTGCGTCGCTTGCAGCACCGCGTTCCAATGATGTTTCCACGAAGGTTTGAATATCACTTCTTGCAGCTTGAAGCTTGAAGCTTGAAGCTTGAAGCTTGAAGCTTGTCGCCCAGAAGAGATTCAGCCCATGGCCCGCCTGCCCACCGCCATCAACCTGCACAAAGCCTCCAAGACCCTCAGCCTCACGTACGCCCCCGGCGAGGTCTATCACCTGCCCGCCGAATTCCTGCGGGTGCACTCCCCCTCCGCCGAGGTCCAGGGCCACGGCAATCCGATCCTGCAGTTCGGCAAGATCAACGTCGGCCTTACGGGCCTGGAACCTGCCGGGCAATACGCCCTGAAACTGATCTTCGATGACGGCCACGACAGCGGCCTGTTCACCTGGGAGTACCTTGAGCAGTTGTGCCTGCGCCAGGAGCAGCTGTGGGCCGAGTACCTCGATGAATTGCACAAAGCCGGGAAATCCCGCGACCCGGCCGAATCCGTCGTCAAACTCATGCTCTAGTGCAAGACTTCCACGCTTTAGAGCGCGTTTTCTAATCTCATCTGTTTGAATGCCCTACAGACTGCTCATGTACGAGCTGTCTTGCGCATTACATGAAAGTCGGGTAACCAATGGAGCTGGCAAGTTCCCTGCATCGCCGAAGGCGCGGTCAGGGTCGGGCCGGTATGTAGAGGTCGCGAGCGAAAGCAGGCTGTCTTCACACGCAGAAAACCCCGCAGCTCATCGCCTGACGCATCCGGTCGCAGCACCGCTGTTTCTTATCACTGGTCACCCGAGCAGTAGTACCGGGCAATCGTCTGTGTACCCGCCACAGCCAACCGGTACTCGTCTCAGGACAACGGAGCGTCGTAGATGAGTAACAAGAACAACGATGAGTTGCAGCGGCAGGCCTCGGAGAACACCCTGGGCCTGAACCCGGTCATCGGCATTCGTCGCAAGGATCTGCTGACATCGGCGCGCACCGTCTTGCGTCAGGCCGTTCGCCAGCCGCTGCACAGCGCCAAGCACGTGGCGCACTTTGGCCTCGAACTCAAGAACGTGCTGCTGGGCAAGTCCAGCCTGCAGCCCAGTGGCGATGACCGCCGTTTCAACGACCCGGCCTGGAGTCAGAACCCACTGTATCGCCGCTATCTGCAGACCTACCTGGCCTGGCGCAAGGAGCTGCAGGACTGGATCGGCAACAGCGACCTCTCGCCTCAGGATGTCAGCCGCGGGCAGTTCGTCATCAACCTCATGACCGAGGCCATGGCACCGACCAACACCCTGGCCAACCCGGCGGCGGTCAAGCGCTTCTTCGAGACCGGCGGCAAGAGCCTGCTCGATGGCCTGTCCAACCTGGCGAAGGATCTGGTCAACAACGGCGGCATGCCCAGCCAGGTGAACATGGATGCCTTCGAAGTGGGCAAGAACCTGGGCACCAGCGAAGGGGCCGTTGTGTATCGCAACGACGTGCTGGAGCTGATCCAGTACAGCCCCATCACCGAGCAGGTGCATGCCCGTCCGCTGCTGATCGTGCCGCCACAGATCAACAAGTTCTACGTCTTCGACCTGAGCCCGGAAAAAAGCCTGGCCCGTTATTGCCTGCGCTCGAACCAGCAGACCTTCATCATCAGTTGGCGCAACCCCACCAAGGCCCAGCGCGAATGGGGCCTGTCGACCTACATCGATGCACTCAAGGAAGCCGTGGACGCGGTGCTGTCCATCACCGGCAGCAAGGACCTGAACATGCTCGGCGCCTGCTCCGGCGGCATTACCTGCACCGCACTGGTCGGCCACTACGCGGCGCTGGGCGAAAACAAGGTCAACGCCCTGACCCTGCTGGTCAGCGTGCTGGACACCACCATGGACACCCAGGTCGCGCTGTTCGTCGACGAGCAGACCCTCGAAGCCGCCAAGCGCCACTCCTACCAGGCCGGCGTGCTCGAAGGCAGCGACATGGCCAAGGTGTTCGCCTGGATGCGCCCGAACGACCTGATCTGGAACTACTGGGTCAACAACTACCTGCTCGGCAACGAGCCGCCGATCTTCGACATCCTGTTCTGGAACAACGACACCACGCGCCTGCCCGCCGCCTTCCACGGCGACCTGATCGAGATGTTCAAGAACAACCCACTGACCCGCGCCGACGCCCTGGAAGTGTCCGGCACCGCCATCGACCTGAAGAAGGTCCACTGTGACATCTACAGCGTCGCTGGCACCGCCGACCACATCACCCCGTGGCAATCCTGCTACCGCTCGGCGCACCTGTTCGGCGGCAAGATCGAGTTCGTGCTGTCCAACAGCGGGCATATCCAGAGCATCCTCAACCCGCCCGGCAATCCCAAGGCGCGCTTCATGACCGGTGAAGACCGCCCGGACGATCCCGTGGCCTGGCAGGAAAACGCGATCAAGCACGCCGACTCCTGGTGGCTACACTGGCAAGCCTGGCTGGGTGAACGCGCAGGTGAGCTGAAAAAAGCACCGACCCGCCTGGGCAACCGCGCCTACACCGCAGGCGAAGCCGCACCGGGGACCTACGTCCACGAACGATAAGACCCGTCGCCATGGCCGCTCGACCGCACCATGGCGTCTTTTTGACCTAGAGTTCCGCGCATGCCGCAACCCTACATATTCAGGACAGTCGAGCTGGACAACCAGTCCATCCGCACCGCGGTCCGCCCCGGCAAGCCGCATCTGACGCCCTTGCTGATCTTCAATGGCATTGGCGCCAACCTGGAGCTGGTGTTTCCGTTCATCGAGGCGCTGGACCCGGACATCGAGGTCATCGCCTTCGATGTGCCGGGTGTCGGCGGCTCGTCCACGCCAAGCCGGCCCTACCGCTTCCCAGGCCTGGCCAAGCTGACTGCGCGCATGCTCGACTACCTCGACTATGGCCAGGTCAATGTCATCGGCGTGTCCTGGGGCGGTGCCCTGGCCCAGCAGTTCGCCCACGATTACCCCGAGCGCTGCAAGAAGCTGATCCTGGCCGCGACCGCCGCCGGGGCCTTCATGGTGCCGGGCAAGCCCAAGGTGCTGATGATGATGGCCAGCCCCCGGCGCTATGTGCAGCCCTCCCATGTGATCCGCATCGCGCCGCTGATCTATGGCGGTGGTTTTCGCCGCGACCCCGACCTGGCCCTGCACCACGCGGCCAAAGTGCGCTCCGGCGGCAAGACCGGTTACTACTGGCAACTGTTCGCCGGCCTAGGCTGGACCAGCATCCACTGGCTGCACAAGCTCCAGCAGCCGACCCTGGTACTGGCCGGCGACGATGACCCGTTGATTCCGCTGATCAACATGCGTCTGCTGGCCTGGCGTATTCCCAACGCACAGCTGCACATCATCGACGATGGGCATTTGTTCCTGATAACCCGGGCCGAAGCCGTGGCGCCGATCATCATGAAATTCCTTCAGCAAGAGCGCCAGCGCGCGGTCATGCATCCGCGCCCGGCCCCGGGCCCTGGCGGCTGACCCCGGCCCCACCGGTGGTGATGGTTACGCGAGACGAACGTGGATGAGGCCTTACGACGGAGTGTGGGATGAAAGACAAACCGGTAAAAGGGACGACACCGGTCCCCGCCACGAGCATCAATGTACAAAACGCGATCACCGGCCTGCGCGGGCGTGATCTGTTCTCCACACTGCGCAATGTCGGCCGTCTTGGCCTGCGCAACCCCTTGCACACCGCCCATCATCTGCTTGCCCTGGGCGGGCAACTGACCCGGGTGATGCTCGGCGACAGCCCGCACCAGCCCCACCCGCGCGACAACCGCTTCAGCGACCCGACCTGGAGCCAGAACCCCTTCTACCGTCGCGGGCTGCAAGCCTACCTGGCCTGGCAGAAACAGACTCGCCAATGGATCGAGGAAAGTGCGCTGGACGACGATGAGCGCGCCCGGGTGCACTTTCTGTTCAACCTGCTCAACGATGCTTTGGCACCGAGCAACTCGCTGCTCAACCCCCTGGCGGTCAAGGAAATCTTCAATACCGGCGGCCTGAGCCTGGTCCGCGGCGTGGCGCACCTGCTCGACGACCTGCGTCATAACGACGGCCTGCCGCGCCAGGTGGACGAACGCGCTTTCGAGGTAGGCGTGAATCTCGCCGCCACCCCTGGCGCCGTGGTGTTTCGCAATGAGCTGCTGGAGCTGATCCAGTACAAGCCGATGAGCGAAAAACAGTACGCCCGGCCGCTGATGATCATTCCGCCGCAGATCAACAAGTACTACATCTTCGACCTTGGGCCGACCAACAGCTTCGTGCAGTACATGCTTAAGAACGGCCTGCAGGTGTTCATGGTCAGTTGGCGCAACCCCGACCCACGCCATCGCGAATGGGGGTTGTCCAGCTATGTGGAGGCGCTGGAAGAAGCCCTCGTCGCCTGCCGCAGCATCAGCGGCAGCCGCGACCCCAACCTGATGGGCGCCTGCGCCGGTGGCCTGACGATGGCCGCCCTGCAGGGCCACTTGCAGGCCAAGGGCCAATTGCGCCGGGTACGCAGCGCCACCTACCTGGTCAGTCTGCTGGACAGCCAATTCGACAGCCCGGCGAGCCTGTTCGCCGACGAGCAGACCATCGAGGCGTCCAAGCGCCGCTCGTACCAGCGCGGTGTGCTCGATGGCGGCGAGGTGGCGCGGATCTTCGCCTGGATGCGGCCCAACGACCTGATCTGGAACTACTGGATCAACAATTACCTGCTGGGCAGGACACCACCGGCTTTCGACATCCTTTACTGGAACGCCGACAACACGCGCCTGCCCGCGGCGTTTCATGGCGAACTGCTGGACTTCTTCAAACTCAACCCGTTGACCTACCCGAACGGCATGCAGGTGTGCGGGACACCAATCGACCTGAGCCAGGTCACCCTGGACAGCTTCACCGTTGCCGGCAACAACGATCACATCACCCCGTGGGACGCGGTGTACCGCTCGGCCTTGCTGCTCGGTGGCAAACGCCGCTTCGTACTGGCCAACAGCGGCCACATCCAGAGCATCATCAACCCGCCTGGCAACCCCAAGGCGCATTTCTTGGAGAACCCCACGCTGTCGAGCGATCCACGAGCCTGGGTGCATGACGCCACACGCCACGAAGGCAGCTGGTGGCCCCAATGGCTGGAGTGGATTGGCCAACGCTCCGGGCGCCTGAAAGTACCCAAGACCGACCTGGGCAACGCCAGCTACCCACCGCTAGGCCCGGCACCGGGCAGCTATGTCAGGGCGCGCTGACACGATGAAGACCCGCGACCGTATCCTCGAATGCGCCTTGCACTTGTTCAACCGCCAAGGCGAACCCAACGTCTCGACCTTGGAGATCGCCAACGAACTGGGCATCAGCCCGGGCAACCTCTATTACCACTTTCATGGCAAGGAGCCGTTGGTGCTGGGGCTGTTCGAGCGCTTCGAGGAAGCGCTCATGCCGCTGCTGGACCCACCTCTGGGCGTGCGCCTGGATGCCGAGGATTATTGGTTGTTCCTGCACCTGATCGTCGAGCACATGGCCCAGTACCGGTTTCTGTTCCAGGACTTGTCGAACCTGACCGGACGCCTGCCGAAGCTGGCCCGCGGCATGCGCAGCCTGATCAATGCGCTCAAGCGTACCCTCGCGGCCCTGCTCGCGAGTCTAAAGAGCCAAGGCCTTGTGAGCAGCGAGACGCAGGCGCTGGGGCAACTGGTGGAGCAGATCACCCTGACCCTGATGTTTTCGCTCGATTACCAGCGGGTGCTCGGGCGCGAGGGGGACGTGGGCATCGTGGTGTATCAGGTGATGATGCTGGTGGCGCCGCATCTGGTAGGCCCTGCGCGGGGGGCTGCCGAACAGCTGGCGGGGAGATACCTGGAGGCCTGACGCATTCGCGGGTAAACCCGCTCCCACAGGGCTCTACGTTGAACCTGTGGGAGCGGGCTTACCCGCGAAAAGAGCGACGCGGTGTCAGGCTTGAGTGGCCGCGGTCACCGGTGCCGATGGTGTGCTGCTGGCCGGAGCAGCGGTGGGTGCCGGAGCGGCGGTCGCAGCAGGTGCGGCGCTGGCGGCGGGTGCAGCTGCCTTGGCAACCGCCGGCTTGGCCGGAGCTTTCTTCACTGCGGGCTTCTTCGCCGCAGCCGGTTTGGCCGCAGATTTGGCGGCTGGCTTGGCGGCAGTCGCCTTGGCAGCCGGCTTCGCCGCAGGTTTGGCCGCCGCCTTGGCCACAGGCTTCGCAGCCGCTGACTTGGCCGCCGGTTTCGCCGCAGCAGTCTTCGCCGCAGGCTTGGCAGCCGCTTTTGCCAGCGGCTTGGCGGCTGTCTTGCTGGCAGCAGCCTTGGACACTGGCGTCACCGAAGCTCCGGTGAGTTTCTCGATCTGCTTGGTGAGGCTATCGACCTGCTGGTGCAGGGCCTTGATCTCGTTGCGGCTCGGAACGCCCAGGCGCGAGATGGCGCTATTAAGACGCTTGTCGAACGCTTCTTCCAGTTCGCTCCACTTGCCCAGCGCGCGCTCTTTCACATCGGAGACACGAGAGGAGGTAGACGACTTGGCGCTCTCTTTCACGTCGTCGACATTCTTCTTGGCTTGTTTTTCAGCCTTCTCACCATCCTTGACCAGCGACTCGAAAAGCTTCGGGCCGTCCTGGTCGATCTTGGAATAGATACCCAGACCCGCCAGCCAGATCTTGCGGGAGTATTTCTCGATCCCGCCGATCCAGGAGCTGCCTTCTTTCTCGGTGTTCTTCTTGCCAGCCATCCTGCTCTCCTTATGGTTTGCGCGCGACACGCTCGAGCAACTCGGTCAGCTGTTCGAGTTTGATGGACAACGCTTCAACGTCATGTTTAGACGGTATGCCGAGGCGATTCAAGGCGCGGGCGACCCGTGCATCGAAAGCTTTCTCGATCTTGTCGAGTTGAATCTCGACCTTGCCCCGTACACGACTTACCTGCTCGGTCGCTTCGTCGATCTGGTTGTTGGCCGCGTCGAGCTGTTGATCGACGCGTTTCTTGCCACGCTTCTCGACGCCCTCGCCGGCCTTGACCAGCTCCTTGAGGTAATCAGAGCCCTCCTGACCGACGCGGGCATAGGCACCCAGGCCCGCCAGCCAGATCTTACGCGCGTAGCCGCGTACCTCGCCCAAGGTACTGCCCGGGGCGTCGTCTTTTTTCTTCAGGTTCACTTTGGCCATGCTCTGCACCTCACTCGCTTGAGGGAATGGAGGAACTGCCCATGGAATGCGGGCTTGAGCATAAGGTAGGGCGGAAAATTAGAATCCTCACCCTAAGAGCGCAGCGGCAAGCTGCAGGCAAAAGCAAAATCCCGCCGTGCGCGACTCTGCTTTTTCTTGCAGCTTGCGGCTCGGAGGGCCGTCAGGCCAGGGCCTTGTCCAGCGCTCGCTCGATCTCGCCCTTGATGGTGCCGCTCATCATCGACAGCATCATCCCCAGCTTGAGCTCAACGCGAATGGTGTCCTCGCCGATGTGCACGCTGCCGTTGGCACCGCTGCGCGACACCTCGACGCGGTCGCCCTGCCAGCTGGCCTTGAGGTCGTACTCGCGGGTCAATCGATCCACCAGCACCTCGGCTTTGGCGCGGGCGGCCTCGCGGCCGAGGGAGTGTTTGCGTTCAACGCTGATCTGGGTCATGCGGGCAATCCTGGATATCAACACAATGACGCCATTATGCCCGCGCCCATCCCACGGAGCACCCCGCCAAGACAAATCCGCCCGTTGCCCCTAGAATGGCCGTAATTTTTTCCGGTGAAGCGATATGAACGACCAGCGCAAAGGCGACCACGCCGAACCCACCACCCATTTCGGCTACCAGAACGTGCCCGAGAGCCAGAAGGCGAAGAAAGTCGCCGAGGTTTTCCACTCGGTGGCTGCCAAGTACGACCTGATGAACGATGTGCTTTCCGGTGGCATGCACCGCCTGTGGAAGCGCTTCACCATCGAGCTGTCGGGCGTGCGCAGCGGCAACCGGGTGCTGGACATCGCTGGTGGCACGGGCGATCTGGCCGCCAAGTTCTCGCGCCTGGTAGGTCCCACCGGCCAAGTGGTGCTCGCCGACATCAACGAGTCGATGCTCAAGGTCGGCCGTGACCGCCTGCTCGACCGCGGCGTGGCCGGCAACATCGAGTTCGTCCAGGCCGACGCCGAGAAGCTGCCCTTCCCGGACAACCACTTCGACTGCGTGACCATCGCCTTTGGCCTGCGTAACGTCACCCACAAGGACGAAGCCATCCGCTCGATGCTGCGCGTCCTCAAGCCCGGCGGTCGCCTGCTGGTGCTGGAGTTCTCCAAACCCACCAACAAGCTCATGTCCAAGGCCTACGACGCCTACTCGTTCGCCTTCATGCCACTGGCCGGCAAGCTGATCACCAATGACTCGGAAAGCTACCGCTACCTGGCCGAATCGATCCGCATGCACCCCGACCAGGAAACCCTCAAGGCCATGATGGTCGAGGCCGGTTTCGACCGCGTCACCTACCACAACATGACCAGCGGCATCGTCGCCGTGCACCGGGGAATCAAACCCTGATGCTCCTGGCCGGCCTGCTCGCCAGCGTCGAGCATGGGCTCAACCGGGTCCTGCGCATGGACAGCACGGCCTTGCCGCGCCTGGCTGCGCTCGAAGGCAAGGTGATCGAGATCGATTGCCGCCAGCCGGCCTTGCAGCTGTACATCCTGCCCGATGAACAAGGCCTGATGCTCGCCGCCCACTGGGAAGGCGAGGTCGATTGCAGCCTGCGCGCGCCGGCCGGCAGCCTCGCCCAACTGGCCTTTACCAAGGACAAAACCACCGTGCTGCACAGCCCTCAGGTCGAACTGCATGGCGACAGCGCCGTGCTGCTGGACCTGGTCGGCGTGCTCCAAGACCTGGAACTGGACTGGGAGTACGAGCTGTCACGCTGGCTGGGGCCGGTCGCCACTGCGCTTGTCGCCGGGCATATCCGCCTGCGCGCCCGCTGGACCCATCAGGGCCTCTCACGCTTCAGCCAGAACCTCTCCGAGTACCTGGCCGAAGAGTCCCGCACCCTGGTCGGCCGGCGCGAAGCCGAAGCGGCCTTCAGTGAGCTCGATGCCCTGAAGGTCGATGTTGAACGCCTCGAGGCGCGCCTACGCCGCCTCGCCCGATCCCTTGATACCAGCGATAACGCATGAAGCTGCTCGCCGTTCGCCGTCTGTTGCGCATCCAGCGCGTCGTGATCCGCTACCGCCTCGATGACTTGCTGTTCGACCTTCCCCTGCCCTGGTGGCTGATGAGTCTGCGCGCCTTGCTGCCCTGGCGCTGGTTCCCGCGCAAACCGTCAGAGCTCAGCCGCGGCGCACGCCTGCGCATGGCCCTTCAGGACCTGGGACCGATCTTCATCAAGTTCGGCCAACTGCTGTCCACCCGCCGCGACCTGCTGCCCACCGACATCGCCGATGAGCTGATGCTGCTGCAGGACCGCGTGCCGCCATTCGACCCCAAGCAGGCCGTGGCGCTGATCGAAGCACAGCTGGGCGCCAAGGTGGGCGAAGTGTTCAGCCGCTTCGACGTCGAGCCCCTGGCCTCGGCGTCGGTGGCCCAGGTGCACGCCGCACGCCTCAAGAGCGGTGAAGAGGTCGTGGTCAAAGTGGTGCGCCCTGGCCTCAAGCCGGTGATCGCCCAGGACCTGGCCTGGTTGTTCCTGATCGCCAAGGGCGCCGAACGGGTCTCGGCCGACGCCCGCCGCCTGCACCCGGTGGAAGTGGTCAGCGACTACGAAAAGACCATCTTCGACGAGCTCGACCTACTGCGTGAGGCGGCCAACGCCAGCCAGCTGCGTCGCAACTTCGAAGGCTCGGAACTGATGTACGTGCCCCAGGTGTATTGGGACTGGTGCCGCCCCAAGGTGCTGGTGATGGAGCGCATCTACGGCGTGCCGGTCACCGACCTGACGACCCTGGCCGACCAGCGCACCGACATGAAGCTGCTCGCCGAGCGTGGCGTCGAGATCTTCTTCACCCAGGTGTTCCGCGACAGTTTCTTCCACGCCGACATGCACCCGGGCAACATCTTCGTCAGCACGGTCAAACCCTGGAGCCCGCAGTACATTGCCATCGATTGCGGCATCGTCGGCAGCCTCACCTCGGAGGACCAGGATTACCTGGCGCGTAACCTGATCGCCTTCTTCAAGCGCGACTACCGCCGCGTCGCCCAGCTGCACATCGATTCGGGGTGGGTGCCGGCGCAGACCAAGGTCAACGAATTCGAGGCGGCGATCCGTACCGTGTGCGAGCCGATCTTCGAGAAACCGCTCAAGGACATCTCCTTCGGCCAGGTGCTGATGCGCCTGTTCCAAACTGCCCGGCGCTTCAACATGGAAGTCCAGCCGCAGTTGGTCCTGCTGCAGAAGACCTTGCTCAACATCGAAGGCCTGGGCCGCCAGCTTTACCCCGACCTGGACCTGTGGAGCACCGCCAAACCGTACCTGGAGCGCTGGATGCGTGATCGCATGAGCCCCAAGGCGGTGTTCGGCAACCTGCAAAGCCAGGTAGAGCAACTGCCGCACCTGGCCGACATGACCCGCGACCTGCTCGAGCGTCTGTCGCAACCGCACCTGAACGATCCGCAACTGCCGGAGCGCCGCCGCCAGGGCGACCGCTGGGCCCTGCGTCTGCTCGGTGCCGGCCTGCTCGGCGGCGGTGCCACCCTGGCGGCCGGGGCTGTCAGCCTCAGCGCGCCGGCGGCCTGGCCGGCCTGGCTGATGCTGGCGGCCGGGCTCTACCTGATCGTACGCCAATAGCCAGCCGCGCGGCTGGCTGGCACACTAGCGCAAGGGGCCCGACACAGGCGCGGGTCCGGATTTGGAGTCGACGATGAAAGACTGGCTGGACGAGATCAAGTGGAACAGCGATGGCCTAGTGCCGGCGATCGCCCAGGACCACAAGACCGGACGCGTATTGATGATGGCCTGGATGAACCGCGAATCCCTGGCCCTGACCGCTGCCGAACAACGTGCCATCTACTGGTCGCGCTCACGTGGCAAACTGTGGCGCAAGGGCGAGGAGTCCGGCCATGTGCAGAAGCTGCACGAAATGCGCCTGGACTGCGACGCCGACGTGATCATCCTGATGGTCGAGCAACTGGGCCATATCGCCTGCCACACCGGCCGCGAAAGCTGCTTCTATCGCGTCTTCGAAGACGGCCAGTGGAAAACCGTCGACCCGGTCCTCAAGGATCCGGATGCCATCTACAGCCCAGGACACTGACATGAGCGACACCCTCAATCGCCTTGCCGAAGTACTCGAGCAACGCAAGCAAGCGGCGCCCGACAGCTCCTACGTGGCCAGCCTGTACCACAAGGGTCTGAACAAGATCCTCGAGAAACTGGGCGAAGAGTCCGTCGAAACCATCATCGCCGCCAAGGATGCCGCCATCAGCAAGGATTACGGCGATGTCATCTACGAAACCGCCGACCTGTGGTTTCATAGCCTGGTAATGCTCAGCGCGCTGGGCCAACACCCACAGGCCGTGCTCGATGAACTGGAGCGCCGCTTCGGGCTCTCCGGGCATGACGAGAAGGCCGCACGCCAGCCTTCCAACTGATGTATTCCCGGGGGCGCAGCGCGTCCCTGTGGAGCGGGTTTACCCGCGAAGAATGCAACGCGGCTAGGGCACTGGCTTCGCCGGTGTTCACAGGCGAACCCGCTTCTACAGGGACCGCGCTGCCAGGAAAATTCGCTGTACCTGTTAATTTCAGGAGTACGAAATGGGTATTTTTGACTGGAAACACTGGATCGTCCTGCTGGTCGTCGTGATCCTGGTCTTCGGCACCAAGAAGCTGAAGAACCTGGGCAGCGACCTGGGCGAATCGATCAAGGGCTTCCGCAAGGCGATGAACGAGGAAGAAAACAAACCGGCCGAGCAGACCCCGCCGCCGGTCCAGCCCGCCGCCCCCGTGCAGAACACCGCCCAGCAGCCCCAGGGCCAGACCATCGAAGGCCAGGCCCAGCCGGTCCAAGAGCCGCAGCGGAAAGACTGACCCATGTTCGGCATCAGCTTCAGCGAGCTGCTGCTCGTCGGTCTGGTCGCCCTGCTGGTGCTAGGTCCCGAGCGCCTGCCCGGTGCCGCGCGTACCGCAGGCCTTTGGATCGGTCGACTCAAGCGCAGCTTCAACGCCATCAAGACGGAAGTCGAGCGCGAGATCGGTGCCGACGAAATCCGCCGCCAACTGCACAACGAGCACATCCTGCAGATGGAGGAACAAGCCAAGCGCATCCTCGATCCGAGCAGGTCAGCCACGCCATCCATCGGCAGCAGCGAAACACCGGCGCCACCGACCACCCCTGCCGCCCCCGGCAGCAGCGCCCCGGTATCCCCAGCCGCCCCCACTGAGCCGCCGCAGCCGCCACGAGCCCCATGAGCGATAGACCGGAACACGACCAGCCGATGCCGCTGGTCTCGCACCTGACCGAACTGCGTACCCGCCTGCTGCGCTGCGTAGCCGCCATCTTCCTGATCTTCGCCGGGCTGTTCTCCTTCGCCCAGCAGATCTACACCCTGGTCTCGGCGCCCCTGCGCTCACACTTGCCGGCCAACGCGACGATGATCGCCACCGACGTGGCCTCGCCGTTCCTGACGCCGTTCAAGCTGACGATGATCGTCTCGCTGTTCCTGGCCATCCCGTTCATCCTCCAGCAGATCTGGGGCTTCATTGCACCGGGGCTGTACCGCCATGAAAAGCGCATCGCCATTCCCCTGCTGGTCTCGAGCATCATCCTGTTCTATGCCGGCATGGCGTTCGCCTATTTCCTGGTGTTCCCGCTGATCTTCGGCTTCTTCGCCAGCGCCACGCCCGAGGGCGTGTCGATGATGACGGACATTTCCAGTTACCTGGACTTCGTCATGACCCTGTTCTTCGCCTTCGGCGTCGCCTTCGAGATCCCGGTGGCAGTGGTGCTGCTGGTGTGGATCGGCGTAGTCGACGTGCAGTACCTGAAGAAGATCCGCCCCTACGTCATCATCGGCTGCTTCGTGGTCGGCATGATCCTGACCCCACCGGACATCTTCTCCCAGACCCTGCTCGCCGTGCCCATGTGGATGCTGTTCGAGGTCGGCGTGCTGTGCGGCAGCCTGATCCGCAAGCGCAGCCAGGCCGAGGAAGCGGCCTCGGATGACCACAACGACCAACCGCCAGCGACCCAACCGTGAACCTGCTGTTACTTGAAGAGGCCGATTTCATCGCGGCCGATCGCGTGGTGCTGGCTGACCGGCGCTTCACCCACATGCAGGAGATCCACGGCGTCGAAGTGGGCGATACCCTGCGCGTCGGTCAGGTCAATGGCTTGATGGGCAGGGCCACGGTGCTGCGCCTGGCAGGTCATGAAGCCGAGCTGCAGGTGGCCTTCGACCAGCCGCCCCCGGCCAAGCTGCCGCTGACCCTGGTACTGGCCGTGCCACGCCCGAAAATGCTACGTCGCCTGTTCCAGACCGTCGCCACCCTGGGGGTGCCACGGCTGATCCTGGTCAACAGCTACAAGGTCGAGAAGAGCTTCTGGCAAACGCCCTTCCTGAACCCCGAGACGATCCGCGAGAACCTCATCCTGGGCCTGGAGCAGGCCCGTGACACCGTGCTGCCCGACGTGATCATCGAGAAGCGCTTCAAGCCGTTCGTCGAAGACCGTCTACCCGCCATCGCGGCCGGTACGCTTGGCTTGGTCGCTCATCCAGGGCCCTACCCAGCCTGTCCACGCGCCGTGGAGTCGCCTGTGACCCTGGCCATCGGCCCGGAAGGCGGGTGGATCCCCTATGAGGTCGACCTGCTGGGCAAGGCAGGCTTGGCACCGGTGCAGCTGGGCGATCGTATCCTGCGTGTGGAAACCGCCGTGACCGCATTGCTGTCGCGGATATTCTGACGAGCGGGTCGATCACCTCCCATCAAGTTTCCCCTTGGCACGCCGATGGCCTTGGAAGCATGACAAAAATGCTACCAAGCCGACGGGGGAGTGAAGCATGTATCGAGGGTTTGCCCATTTTCTGGGGAACATGAGCGTCAATCGCAAGTTGGGCCTTGGCTTCGGCCTAGTGTTGCTGCTGACCCTGGCGATCACTGCCACAGGTTGGACAGGCATCGACAACGTCACCAACCGCGGCGACAAGCTGGGCAACATTTCGCTGATCTACCAGACCACCCAAGACCTGCGTATCGCCCGCCTGAGCTATACCACCCGTCACGACCAAGCCTCGCTCACCGAGCTGGACAAGACCCTGAACAAGCTCGAGCAGCAAGTGCAGGCGATGCTCGGGCAGATCGAACAACCGGTCGACCACCAGCGCCTGGAACAGCAGCTGGAAGCTGTGCGCCAGTACCGCCAGGGCTTCGAGCAGCTCAAGCAGGCCGACCAGCGCCGCGCTACACAACCCGACAGCGCGCAAACCGCCAGCGAACAGGCCCTGCAGCACATGGCCGCACAAGGCACCGTGCTGCTCGAATCCAGCGCGGCCATGACGGTCTCGCAAACCAAGGTACGCGACGAAGGTACCCGCCAAGCCAAGCGTATGCTGGCTGCCGCCACCGCCCTCGCCCTGCTGCTGGGTCTGCTGGCTGCCTGGACCATCACCCGGCAGATCATCGTGCCGCTGCGCCAGATCCTCGCCGCCGCCGAGCGCGTGGCCAATGGCGACCTCAGTCAGGACGATCAATCGATCGAGCGCCGCGACGAGCTGGGCCAACTGCAAGCGAGCATGAAACGCATGAACCAAGGCCTGCGCACGCTGATCAGCGGTATCGGCGACGGCGTCACCCAGATCGCCAGCGCGGCCGAGGAGCTGTCGGCGGTGACCGAACAGACCAGCGCCGGGGTCAACAATCAAAAGGTCGAGACCGATCAGGTCGCCACCGCCATGAACCAGATGACCGCCACGGTGCATGAGGTCGCGCGCAGCGCCGAACAGGCGTCTGAGGCGGCGCTGATGGCCGACCAGCAGGCCCGTGAAGGCGATCGCGTAGTCGGTGAAGCCATTGCCCAGATCGAACGTCTGGCCAGCGAAGTGATCAACTCCAGCGAGGCCATGAACCAGCTCAAGGCCGAAAGCGACAAGATCGGCAGCGTGCTGGACGTCATCAAGTCGGTGGCCCAGCAGACCAACCTGTTGGCGCTCAACGCTGCCATCGAGGCCGCTCGCGCAGGTGAAGCCGGTCGTGGTTTTGCCGTGGTCGCAGACGAGGTGCGCAGCCTCGCCCAGCGCACTCAGCAATCGACCGAGGAGATCGAGGAACTGATCGCCAACCTGCAAAGCGGCACCCAGCGGGTGGCCGGGGTGATGGATGGCAGCCGCGCCCTGACCGACAGCAGCGTCGAACTGACCCGTCGCGCCGGAGGTTCCCTGGAAACCATCACCCGCACCGTCTCGTCGATCCAGGCGATGAACCAGCAGATCGCCACAGCAGCCGAGCAACAGAGCGCCACGGCTGAGGAAATCAACCGCAGCGTGATGAACGTACGCGACATTTCCGACCAGACATCAGCGGCCAGTGAGGAAACCGCGAGCTCCAGCGTCGAACTGGCGCGCCTGGGGACACACCTTCAGGGGCTGGTAGCACGCTTCCGGCTGTAAAGCAGCTGCAAGCGACAAGAAAAAAGCCGAACGGAGATCAGTTCTCGGTTCGGCTTTTTTCTTGCCTGTAGCTCCCCGCGCCTACAGCACCTGACGCAGGAAGGCCTGGGCGCGCAGGTCCTTGGGCGAGGCGAAGAACTGCTGGGGCGGGGAGTCTTCGAGGAGCTTGCCGTGGTCGAAGAACAGCACGCGGTCGGCCACTTCACGGGCAAAGCCCATTTCGTGGGTCACGCAGACCATGGTCATGCCTTCCTGGGCCAAGGTCTTCATGACATCCAGCACCTCGCCGACCATTTCCGGGTCCAGCGCCGAGGTGGGCTCATCGAACAGCATCACCTTCGGCTCCATCGCCAGGGCTCGGGCGATCGCCACCCGCTGCTGCTGGCCACCGGAAAGGCGTGAAGGGTACTCGTTGGCCTTCTGGGCAATGCCGACCTTCTCCAGCAGGGCCCGCGCCTTGGCTTCGCGCTCGGCCTTGCCACGCTTGCGCACCACCTTCTGGGCCAGGCACAGGTTCTCCAGCACCGTCATGTGCGGGAACAGGTTGAAATGCTGGAACACCATGCCGACTTCACGGCGGTAGGCGTTAATGTCGGTCTTCGGATCATCCAGCTGCAGACCGTCGATGGACACATGGCCATCGTCGAAATGCTCCAGGCCGT
Source organism: Pseudomonas sp. PKS (assembly GCF_051913525.1). NCBI lineage: Bacteria > Pseudomonadati > Pseudomonadota > Gammaproteobacteria > Pseudomonadales > Pseudomonadaceae > Pseudomonas > Pseudomonas sp. PKS. Next base: position 143,017 of record NZ_JBEGDO010000011.1, read on the forward strand.
TCAGGCAACGCAGGAAGGTCGACTTGCCCGAGCCCGACGGGCCGAGCACCACCACCACTTCGCCCTTGGCCACGCGCGTGGTGACGTTGTCCACCGCCCGCACCACCTGCCCACGGGTGTCGAAGACTTTTACCAGATCACGGACTTCAATCACTTTGCGCAAGCCTCCGCTCGAGCCGGCTGGCCATGTGCGACAGCGGCAGGTTGATCAACAGGTACAGGCCTGCCACGCAGAACCAGATCTCGAAGGTCGAGAACGAGGTGGTGATGGCCTCGCGGCCGCTCTTGGTCAGTTCGGTGATGGCGATCACCGAGACCAGCGAGGTGTCCTTGACCAGGCTGATGAACTGCCCGGCCAGCGGAGGCAGCACGCGCTTGAACGCCTGGGGCAGGATCACGTGACGCATCGACTGGCTGGCGTTGAGGCCCAGCGAGCGTGCCGCTTCGTTCTGCCCCTTGGCGATCGACTGCACACCGGCGCGCACGATCTCGGCTACGTAGGCGCCAGTGAACAACGCCAGCGCCGCCACTCCGGCGAACTCCCGGGACAGGTTGAGCACAGTGCCGATGAAGAAGTAGAAGATGAAGATCTGCACCAGCAGCGGTGTGCCGCGCACCAGCTCGACATAGACGGTGGAGAGATCGCGCAGGGTCGGGTTGTTCGACAGCCGGCACAGGCCGGCGAACAGGCCGATCACCAAGCCCAGGGCGCCAGACACCACCGAGATCCACAGGGTGGTCCACAAGCCCCAGGTCAAGGGGCCGATGGCCCACTGGCGGGTCACGCCGATCTGGTCGCCCTCGGCGACGTCATCACCACGGCTCAGCAGCAGGCTGTCCTTGGCGACAGTGACGACCTGCTGACCGCCGCTTTCATCCTTGAGCGTGACGCGGGCGGTGTCGCCCGAGAGGGTGATGTCTTCGACAGAGCCGTTTTCGGCGGCGCGCTGCGCCTCTTCGGCCTGGTAGGCGAAATATTGGGGAACGCGGTTCCAGCGCCACTCGTAGGAAATCATCGAGGTGGCCAGGTAGAGGCTGAACGCCAGCCCCACCAGGACCAGCGCGGTCAACCCGTGCCAGGGCCACTGGGCTTTCTTGTGCTTGATCAATTGGGGTACTCCAGAAAGCGGCAAGCCGCAAGCTACACGCTGCAAGAACAGGCCAAGCGTAGGCGCTGTTTCATCTTGCAGCGTGCAGCTTGCGGCTTGTAGCTACTGCTTATTCCATGTCCTTCAGCCAGTCTTTGTTCTTGAACCACTTGTCGTGAATACGATCGTAGGTCCCGTCGTTCTTGATCTGGTGCAGGAAGTTGTTGATGAAGTTGATGCTGTCGTAGTCGCCCTTCTTCAGGCCGAAGGCCAGCGGCTCGTAGGTGAACGGCTCTTCGAGGAACAACAGCTTGCCGGCACCGGCCTTCTCGACCGCCACCACGTTGTACGGGGCGTCGTAGACGAAGGCGTCAGCCTTGCCGTTGACCACGTCCATCACGCCCTCTTGCTCGTTGTCGTAGCCGTGGTACTTGGCCTTGCCGATGAGTTTCTTGGAAACCATCTCGCCGGTGGTGCCGAGCTTGGAGGTGATGCGGTACTTCTCGTTGTTCAGGTCTTTGTAAGACTTGATCTCACCCGCGAGCTCCTTGCGGATCAGCAGGGTCTGACCGACGACGATAAAGGGTTCGCTGAAGTTCAGGCGCAGGTTGCGCTCCTGGGTCAGGGTCATGCCGCTGCCGATCATGTCGAACTTGTCGGTCAGCAGGGCCGGGATGATGCCGTCGTAGGCGGTGGAGACCGTTTCCAGCTTGACGCCCATGGACTTGGCCATGGCCTTGAGGATGTCCACCTCGAAGCCGATGATCTCGCCACGCTTGTTGGTCATCTCGAAGGGCATGTAGGTAGGGTCCATACCGACCCGCAAGGTGCCGCGCTTGACGGCGTCTTCGATGGCGCCCGCCTGGGCGGCGGTAACGGCGACCAGTGCGGTGACACCGACCAGCAGTCGCGACAGGTATTTCTTCATCATTACCAAGTCCCCTAGCAAAGTGTTGCGAATTTTATTGTTGGAAAGGTCGATAGACCGATACGCAATATCGAGAGGGATGCTAACGCATGCGCGGCCTGGGACCTAGAGCCGGGGGGGACATTGTTGGCCAAAATAGAGACACAGGCCCTGATCGCAGGCTTCGCCAGCCCCCACAGGTTCGGTGACGACTCCGGTGGACACTGGCCAAGCCTGGCAAAGGGCCGCAAAGCGGCCCTTGGGAGGAGTCAGGCGCCGACGAGCGAGGGTTGGGCCTGGTTTTCCGGGTGCAACGGCAGCAGCGGCGAGTGTGGATCGTTGGTGATGGAACTGCGCCATACCCCGATCCAGGCCTCGTTGTTCGATGCCCATACCTGCTCATGCAGACGCGAGAGCGCCACCGGGTCGCTCAGCAGCGCCAGGCGGGTATTGCCGTCCAGGCCCTTGGGCCCGACTTCCAGGGCCTTGGCCACACGCTCCAGGCGCAGTGCCTCAATCGGCGCGGCCTGACCATGGCGTGCAGTAGCCATGGCGCACGCCAGGGCGTTCTGCCGTGGGTCGACCACCGCACGGACGAAGCCGTCGTGCAGGGCATGCCAGCGGTTCTCGTGGGTGTACTGGTCGGTCGCCAGCAGCTCCTGCGGCGTCGCGTATTCCTCGGGGATAAGGAACAGCTTCTCGTCCTTGGCCGCCAGGCCCAGGCGCGTACGGCTGGAAATCACCGAGACCGGAATCGACAGCACCAGCGAGCCCACGATCGGCGCCAGCCACCACAGGAAGCTCGGGTTCAGCCAGGCCACCAAGGCCGCCCAGGCGATACCCAGCAAGGTCTGCGGGCCGTGGCGACGGACGGCCTCGCTCCACGGCGTGGAGTCGTCGTCACGCTGCGGCGAATTCCAGGTCGCCGCCCAGCCGAGGAACGCAGCCAGGACAAAGCGGGTGTGGAAGATCATCCGCACCGGCGCCAGCAGCATGGAGAACAGCATCTCGATCAGCATCGACACGGTGACCTTGATGCGCCCCCCGAACTCTGTGGCGCCCTTGGCCCAAATCAGGATGACACTGAGCAGTTTGGGCAGGAACAGCAGCACGACGGTGGTGGAGAACAGTGCGATGGCCTTCTCCGGATGCCATTGCGGCCACAGCGGGTAGAGCTGGAACGGCTCGATGAAGTACTGCGGCTCCATCAGCGTGTTGGTCGCCAGCAGCGCGGTCGAGAGCACCAGGAAGAAGAACCACAGTGGCGCCGACAGGTACGACATGACACCAGTCAGGAACACCGCGCGGTGTACCGGGTGCATGCCCTTGACCAGGAACAGGCGGAAGTTCATCAGGTTGCCGTGGCACCAGCGCCGGTCGCGCTTGAGTTCATCGAGCAGGTTCGGCGGCAGTTCTTCATAGCTGCCCGGCAGGTCGTAGGCGATCCACACACCCCAGCCGGCACGGCGCATCAGCGCGGCTTCGACGAAGTCGTGGGAGAGGATCGCACCGGCGAACGCACCCTTGCCCGGTAATGGCGCCAGGGCGCAATGCTCGATGAAGGGCTTCATGCGAATGATCGCGTTGTGGCCCCAGTAGTGCGATTCGCCCAGTTGCCAGAAGTGCAGGCCGGCGGTGAACAGCGGACCATAGACACGGGTGGCGAACTGCTGCAGGCGCGCATAGAGGGTGTCCATGCCCGACGCCTTGGGCGCGGTCTGGATGATGCCGGCGTCCGGGTTGGCCTCCATCAGGCGCACCAGGCTGGTCAGGCATTCACCGCTCATGACGCTGTCGGCGTCGAGCACGACCATGTACTTGTACTCGCCACCCCAACGACGGCAGAAGTCGTCCAGGTTGCCGCTCTTGCGCTTCACGCGGCGGCGGCGGCGGCGATAGAAGATACGGCCGAAGCCCTTGGCCTCACGGCAGACATCCAGCCAGGCCTGTTGCTCGGCCACGGCGATGTCGGTGTCGTTGGTGTCGCTGAGCACGAAGAAGTCGAACCGGTCCAGGTCACCTGTGGCAGCCACCGACTCGAAGGTCGCACGCAGGCCGGCGAAGACCCGTGGTACGTCTTCGTTGCAGATCGGCATGACCAGCGCGGTACGCGCCTGGGGCGCGATCGGCTCGTTGCCGGCGCTGCTGCCGGAGATGCGGTACTTGTCCCGGCCGGTGAGCAATTCGAGAAAGCCCATCAGCGCAGTCCAGAAGCCCGCCGACACCCAGCAGAACAGGATGCCGAAGAGGATCAGGATGCTCGTCTGCAAAGCATACGGCCAGACCTGAACGACCGATTCCCAGAGCGACTGGGCCATGATTTCGTCGAGCGAAACGAACGACCAGCCCTGATACGGCAGGATGCCCTTCATGTACCAGCCGGCAACGAGGGTCTGCCCGATCATCAAGGCCAGGAGAATATAGCGGCGCAGGGAGCCGACCCGGCGCCAGCGGGCCGGTGGCAACTCGCGCTTGGGCGGTTGCGGAGCATTGGTGCGCCCAGTGAGCCGACGCCACATGCGCACCAGGATGTTGGTGCGCCATGGCTCGGGGATTACGCGGGTACGCTTGATCGGCGGTGCGATCTTCAGGCACAGCCGGCCGCTGCCGTCGACGCCGAGCATTTCGGCATCTTCGAGCTCGGCGGCGCTGCCCACGGTCAGACGTGGGCCCACCGAGGCCTGCACGGCCTCGGCGGGGTTGGCGGCCGGTCGGGCCGCCAGGCGTTGGTGCAGCTCGCTGAACGATTGGCAGCTGGCGAGTTCCGCGCGCTGCTCATCGCTCAGGGGTAGGTGGGCCAGGTACTCGCCAAGCGATTCTGGCCGTGCGCTTGAGTTACTCATCGGCAGGCAACTGATAGCTCCAGGTCTCGGTCATCACTTTTTCGGTGGTGGCCGGTGCCCCGTTGGTGGATGCCGCATCGGCGGCAGGTTGTTCAGCCTTGGCGGCTTTCTCGGCCTTGGCGTGCTTGGCTGCGGCCTTGTCCTGCTTGCCTTCCTTGGCCGGTTTGGCCGGTTCCACCGGAACGTCGCGCACCAACGCGGCGCGCATCTCGGTGGATTTGCTCGGTTCCTTGACCTTCAGTCGCAGGGTCAGGCGCCAGCCCTTGGTTTCAGGGTTATAGCGCAGATTGTTCTCGACCACCTCGGCGTTGTCGCCAACGCTGACCTGGCTGCGCAGGGCGGTGTCTTCCGGCAGGGCGGCCAGGGCCGGGCCCTCGAAGTCGACCAGGAAGGCCACGCTGCCATCGGCTTCGCGGATCAGGTTGGACTGCTTCACATCACCAGTGGAGCGCATGGTCTTCTTCACCCAGCCCAGCTCTGGCGAGTGCAGTTGGGACTCGTTGATGGTCCAGCGCAGGCGGTACTCGAACTCCATCGGTTTGCCGGGCTCAGGCAGCTTCTCTGGGCTCCAGAAGGCCACGATGTTGTCGTTGGTCTCGTCGGCGGTCGGGATCTCGACCAGGTCGACGGTGCCTTTGCCCCAGTCGCCACGCGGCTCGACCCAGGCGCTTGGGCGCTTCTGGTAGTTGTCGTCGAGGTCTTCGTAGGCGCTGAACTCACGCTGGCGCTGCAGCAGGCCGAAACCACGCGGGTTCTCCACGCTGAAGCTGCTCACGGCCAAATGCTTGGGGTTGTTCAGCGGCCGCCACAGCCATTCGCCGTTGCCCGCGTGGATCGACAGACCCTCGGAGTCGTGCAGGGCCGGACGGTAATTGAGGACCTTGGACGGCTGGTTGGCGCCGAACAGGAACATGCTGGTCAGCGGGGCAACACCCAGGCGGCTGACATGGTCACGCAGGAAGACCTTGGACTTGACGTCCAGCAGGGTATCGCTGCCCGGACGCAGGGTCAGCTTGTAGGCGCCGGTGGAACGTGGCGAATCCAGCAGGGCGTAGATCACCAGGTGCTTGTCGGTCGGCTTTGGTTTTTCGACCCAGAACTCGGTGAAGCGCGGGAATTCCTCTCCCGACGGCAGCGCGGTGTCGATGGCCAGGCCACGGGCCGACAGGCCATACACGTGGCCCTTGCCGACGACGCGGAAATAGCTGGCGCCAAGCAGGGTCATGATCTCGTCCTGCTTGTCGGCCTTGTTGATCGGGTAGAGCACGCGGAAACCGGCATAGCCGAGGTTTTCGACGGTCTTGGGGTCGTGTGGGACGTCACCGAACTCGAAGCGGCTCGGGTCGTACTTGATTTCCTCGACCTTGGTGGCGGTGACCTGGTTGATCTTCACCGGTGTGTCGAAGTGCATGCCCTGGTGGTAGAAGGACAGCTTGAATGGCGTCTTGTCCTTGGCCCACTCGGCCTTTTCCTGGATGAAACGGATTTTCTGATAGTCCCCGAACTTCATGTCACGGAAGACCGCTGGCAGGTTGCTCTTCGGTGCTTCGTACTTCTGACCGGCGAGATCCTTTGCCTTGGCTGCAACATCGTCAAGATTGAATGCCCAAAGCTGGCCAGCGCTCATCAGGCCAACCAGCGCGACGCCTGCCGCCAGGGCCTTGCGAAGCCGATTTCCGGGGATTCTTTGTGCAATACAGGGACTAACAATCACGAGCAACCCTCGCCGAAAACAGATCATGAAACCAACGGCCAGCGACCAATGCCGGGTTGGCGAGCACTGTTCGGACCCCGTAAGGGCCTAATGATTCCCCAAACGGTTCCAGACAGTGCTCGAGTCAGAGTGAAACGAGCCTACGAACGTAGGCTCACGCAGCGCGCGATTATCCAGCAGGGCGCGTTACAACGCATCAGGCTGAAACAACTATTTATCGTCCAAACCCACTTGTTTTCCTTCAAACAAGGGGTTTTTTAACCTCATATTTGTAACATAAATGTTACAGGGCCATCATTGACCAAATGCACCTGCATGTCCGCCCCGAATCGGCCGCTGGCGACATCGCCATGAGCGGCGCGGGCCCGCTCAAGAAGATAGTCGAATATCTCGGCTCCGAGCGCTGGCGGCGCGGCGGTGGAGAAGCTGGGACGCATGCCATTGCGGGTGTCGGCAGCCAGGGTGAACTGGGACACCAGCAGCAGGCCGCCGCCGATGTCCTTGAGAGACAGGTTCATCTTGCCCTGGGGGTCGCTGAATACCCGGTATTTGAGCAGCTTGTGCAGAAGCTTGTCGGCGTGCTCACGGGTATCCCCCGGCTCGACGGCCACCAGCACCAGCAGGCCCTGGTCGATGGAGCCGACGATCTGGCCCTCTACCTCGACGCGCGCACCGCGTACGCGCTGCAACAGCCCCTTCATGCTTCTTCCAGGGGCAGGTCGAGCAGGCGCCGGGCCATCTGGTCGGCGGCGCGCACCAAGGCGTCAGTGATACCCGGCTCGGAGGCGGCGTGGCCTGCGTCACGGATCACCTTCAACTCGCTGTTGGGCCAGGCTTGGTGCAACGCCCAGGCGTTTTCCAGCGGGCAGATCACGTCATAGCGACCATGGACGATCACTGCCGGCAAATGGGCGATCTTCGGTAAGTCGCGGATCAACTGGTCCGGCTCGAGGAAGGCGTTGTTCATGAAGTAGTGGCACTCGATACGCGCGATGGACAGCGCGCGCTGCGGCTCGGAGAAGCGATCGACCACCAGGGGGTTGGGGCGCAGGGTCGCGGTGCGGCCTTCCCAGGTCGACCAGGCCTTGGCCGCGTGCATCTGGGCAATCTGGTCGTTGCCGGTCAGGCGCTTGTGGAAGGCCTTGACCAGGTCGTCCCGCTCCTCCGGCGGAATCGGTGCGATGTAGTCCTGCCAATAGTCGGGGAACAGGCGGCTGGCGCCTTCCTGGTAGAACCACTGGATCTCCTGCGGGCGGCACAGGAAGATGCCACGCAGGATCAGGCCATGGACCCGTTCGGGGTGGGTCTGGGCATAGGCCAGGGCCAGGGTGGAGCCCCAGGAGCCTCCGAACAGCACCCACTTGTCGATGCCCAGGTGCTCACGGATGCGCTCCAGGTCCTCGACCAGGTGCCAGGTGGTGTTGTTTTCCAGGCTCGCATGCGGAGTCGAACGGCCACAGCCGCGCTGGTCGAAAGTGATGATGCGGTACAGGGTGGGGTCGAAGTAGCAACGGCTCTGGGCATCGCAGCCCGCGCCGGGGCCACCGTGGATGAATACCACCGGCAGACCTTCTGGCGATCCGCTTTCGTCTACATACAGCACATGCGGTGCTTCCACGGCCAGATCGTGCCGGGCGTAGGGTTTGATCTGCGGGTACAGGGTCTGCATTGCGCACTCCGTGTGAGGATTTAATCTGCCGCCTGGCATCATAAACCTGAATTGCGCTTTGAGCATGTGTCACGGTGAAACAGGTGGATGTGTGCGGGGCTGTTCGGGGGTAAACCCGCGCCCACAGGTCTGGCGATGAACCTGCGGGAGCGGGTTCACCCGCGAACAGGACAGCGGACTTACCGCCCGTAGCGCTCCCTGCCCCAGGCCAGGACAGCCTCGAGCAACTGCTTGAGCACCACCTGGGTCGGCTGGGCCAGGTCCTCGCGGTACTTGAACGGCTCGACCTCTTCCATATAGGTGCTCTGCGCCAGCTCCAGTTGCACCGCGTGGATGTGGTTTGCCGGGTCGCCGTAATGACGGGTGATGTGCCCGCCCTTGAAACGCCCGTTGAGCACAGAGGTGTAGCCCTGGGCCTGGCTGCAGACACCCAGCAGGCGCTCGGCCAGGACCGGGTCACAGCTGGCGCCGTTGAAGGTGCCCAGGTTGAAGTCCGGCAGCTTGCCGTCGAACAGGTGCGGGATGACCGAGCGGATCGAGTGGGCATCCCACAACAGGGCATAGCCGTGAATCTCACGCAGGCGCGCGAGCTCCTGACGAATCGCGTCGTGGTAGGGACGCCAGATTTGCGCCAGGTAGCCTTTGCGTTCATCGGCAGAAGGTTCCTGGCCCGCCTTGAACAACGGCTCGCCCTCGAACAGCGTCGCCGGGTACAGACCGGTGGTGGCACCGGCGTACAACGGCTTGTCGTCATCCGGGCGGTTCAGGTCGATGACGAACCGCGAATACTGCGCGGCCACCACGCTGGCACCCAGGTCCCGGGCGAAATCGTACAGGCGTGGGATGTGCCAGTCGGTGTCCGGCAGGCTGCGCGCCTGATCGACCAAGCCGTCACGCACGGCCTCGGTCAGGCCAAGGCCTGCATGAGGCATGCTGATCAGCAGCGGCAGCTGGCCCTGGTGAAAACTCAATACCTTGTCCATGTGCCCTCGCTCAGTTGGATATCTCATGGCCCAGACGCACCACCCGCTTGGGCAGGTCGCCGCCGAGCCAGTAGCTCAGATCCGCCGGGCGCTCGATCTGCCAGGCGATGAAGTCCGCGACCTTGCCCACCTCCAGCGAACCGTGGCTTTCGCCCAGGCCCAAGGCCGTAGCCGCATGCACGGTCACGCCCGCCAGGGCCTCTTCAGGCGTCATGCGGAAGCACGTGCAGCCCATGTTCAGCATCAGGCGCAACGACAGCCCGGGCGAGGTGCCCGGGTTGAGGTCGCTGGCCAGGGCGATCTTCACGCCATGACGGCGCAGGGCATCCATCGGCGGCAGCTGGGTTTCGCGCAGGAAGTAGAACGCGCCCGGCAACAGCACGGCGACAGTGCCGGCCTCGGCCATGGCGATGGCGTCTTCCTCGGTCATGAACTCCAGGTGGTCGGCCGACAGCGCCTGGTAGCGCGCCGCCAGGCTCGAACCGTGCAGTGACGACAGCTGCTCGGCATGCAGCTTGACCGGCAGGCCCAGTTCACGCGCCTTGATGAAGACTTTTTCGACCTGGGCCGGCGAGAACGCCAGGTGTTCGCAGAAGGCATCGACGGCGTCCACCAAGCCCTCCTCGGCCAGGGCCGGGAGCATTTCGTCGCAGATATGCGCAATGTAGTCATCCGCCCTGCCGGCGTATTCCGGCGGCAGGGCGTGGGCGGCAAGGCAGGTGCTGCGCACGGTCAGTGGCAGCTCCTCACCCAAGCGCCGGGCGACCCTGAGCATCTTGCGCTCGTTGGCCAGGTCCAGGCCGTAGCCGGACTTGATCTCCAAGGTGGTCACGCCATCGCGCATCAACGCCTTGACCCGCTGACGGGCACTGGCCAGCAGTTCGTCTTCGCTGGCCGCTCGGGTCGCCCGCACGGTGCTGGCGATGCCACCGCCGTTGGCAGCGATCTCGGCATAGCTGACGCCCTGCAGGCGCTGCTCGAACTCACCGCTGCGATTACCGCCGAACACCGCGTGGGTGTGGCAGTCGATCAGGCCCGGGGTGACCCAGGCGCCGCCCAGGTCCACCGTGCGCTCGGCATCGACCGCGGGTACCTCGCCACGCGGGCCGATCCATTCGATCAACCCGGCGTTGGTGACGATCGCGGCATCCTCGATGATCGAGTACAGGCCCTGGACCATGGTCGCCACGTGGCAGTGCTGCCAGAGGGTTCTCATAAGCGTTCTCCGTGACTAGCGGTGCAGCTCGGCCGGCTCGCGAACCCGTTGGCCCTGCCCTGCCCGTGGCTTGCACCAAAGCAGGTAGGAGGCCACCAGGAACACCACCCAGATCACGCCGACGATCAACGCGGCCTGAGTGTCCGGGAAGTAGCCGAGCACACCAAAGATGAACAACATGAAGGCAATGGCCATTGCCGGCCCATAAGGCCAGAACGGCACCGGGAATTTCAGCTCGGCGATCTGCTCACGCGTCATGCTGCGGCGCATGGCCACCTGGCTCATCAGGATCATCAGCCATACCCACACGGTGGCGAAGGTGGCGATCGAGGCGATCAGCAGGAACACGTTCTCGGGGATCACATAGTTGAGCACCACGCCGATCAGCAGCGCAGCGCCCATCACCAGCACGGTCATCCATGGCACGCCGTGCTTGGACAGCTTGCCGAAGCTGCGAGGTGCATGGCCTTGCTGGGCCAGGCCGTACATCATGCGGCCAGCACCGAAGATGTCGCTGTTGATGGCCGAAACGGCTGCCGAAATCACCACGATGTTCAGCACTGCGGCCGCCGAGCCGATGCCCAGGTTGCTGAAGATCTGCACGAACGGGCTGCCTTGGCTACCGATCTGCGGCCAGGGGTAAAGGCACATCAGCACGAACAGGGTCAGCACGTAGAACAGCAGGATGCGCAGCGGCACGGCGTTGATCGCCTTGGGAATGACACGCTGAGGATCTTTCGCCTCACCGGCAGTGACGCCGATGATCTCGATACCGCCAAAGGCGAACATCACCACCGCAAAGCAGGCGATCAGGCCGCTGATGCCGTTGGGCATGAAGCCGCCGTGGCTGAACAGGTTGCTCACACCGACAGTGGCGCCCGTGGTGGCCTGGCCCATGCCGAAGATCATGATGCCGAAGCCTGCCAGGATCATCGCCACAATGGCGCCAACCTTGAGCAGCGACAGCCAGAACTCCATCTCACCGAAGACCTTGACGTTGCACAGATTCAGGCCGCCGATGATGAAGACGATGCCCAGCACCCAGATCCACCGGGCCACTTCCGGGAACCAGAAGCCCATGTAGATACCGAACGCGGTGACATCGGCAATGGCGACGATGACCATCTCGAAGGCGTAGGTCCAGCCGAGGATGAAGCCCGCCATGGGGCCGAGGTAGGTACTGGCGTAGTGACCGAAGGAGCCGGCCACCGGATTGTGCACGGCCATCTCGCCGAGGGCACGCATGACCATGAAGACCGCCGCGCCACCGATCAGGTAGGCCAGCAGTACTGCGGGGCCGGCCATCTGGATGGCCGATGCCGAACCGTAGAACAGCCCGGTACCGATCGCGGAACCGAGCGCCATGAAACGAATGTGCCGAGCCGTTAGCCCGCGCTTGAGACCTTCTTGCATTTCGCACCCTTATTATTGTTCTGCCGGTGATGGCTATAAGGGCCGCTTCGCCTCCCATCGCAGGCTTCGCCAGCGCCTACAGGCCATTGCGATCCTGTGGGCGCTGGCGAAGCCTGAGATGGGCCGCGAGCGGCCCCGAGGGTATTACAGGCTGGGCAGTACGCCAGCTGGCAGCAGGCCGGTCAGGCAACCTTTGGCCAGCAGCTCGGCAGCGGCTTCGATGTCAGGCGCGAAGAAGCGGTCACGGTCGTAGTGCGGGACTTCACGGCGCAGGGCCAGACGGGCCTGCTCCAGCTTGGCGGAGGTCTTCAGGCCTTCACGCAGGTCCAGGCCCTGGCAGGCGCCCAGCCATTCGATGGCGAGGACGCCACGGGTGTTTTCGGCCATTTCCCACAGACGCTTGCCGGCGGCCGGTGCCATGGAGACATGGTCTTCCTGGTTGGCGGAGGTCGGCAGGCTGTCGACGCTGTGCGGGTGCGACAGGGCCTTGTTCTCGCTGGCCAGGGCCGCAGCGGTGACCTGAGCGATCATGAAGCCGGAGTTGACGCCGCCGTTTTCCACCAGGAACGGCGGCAACTGGGACATGTGCTTGTCCATCATCAGCGAGATGCGGCGCTCGCTCAGCGAGCCGATCTCCGCAATGGCCAGAGCGATGTTGTCGGCGGCCATGGCCACTGGCTCTGCGTGGAAGTTCCCACCGGAGATGACGTCACCCTGGGCAGCGAAGACCAGCGGGTTGTCCGACACCGCGTTGGACTCGATCGCCAGCACTTCGGCGGCCTGGCGCAGCTGAGTCAGGCAGGCGCCCATGACCTGCGGTTGGCAACGCAGGGAGTATGGATCCTGGACCTTGCCGCAGTTTTCGTGGGAGCGGGACACTTCGCTGGAGTCGCCCAGCAGGTCACGGAAGCAGGCAGCGGTGTCGATCTGGCCGCGCTGGCCACGGACTTCGTGGATACGTGCGTCGAACGGCGAACGCGAGCCCAGGGCCGCTTCGACGGTCAGGCTGCCACAGGCGATGGCTGCGGCGTACAGGTCTTCGGCATGGAACAGACCGCGCAAGGCATAGGCGGTGGACGCCTGGGTGCCGTTGAGCAGGGCCAGGCCCTCTTTGGCGGCCAGGGTCAGCGGCTCGAGGCCGGCGACCGCCAGGGCCTCGGTGGCAGGCAACCACTGACCTTTGTAACGGGCCTTGCCCTCGCCCAGCAGGACCAGCGACATGTGCGCCAGCGGTGCCAAGTCGCCGGAGGCGCCGACCGAGCCCTTGAGCGGGATGTGTGGATAGACTTCGGCGTTGACCAGGGCGATCAGCGCATTGATGACCTTGCGACGGATGCCGGAGAAGCCGCGGCTGAGGCTGTTGATCTTCAGGACCATGATCAGACGCACCAGGTCGTCGTCCAACGGCGCGCCGATACCGGCGGCGTGGGACAGCACCAGCGAGCGCTGCAGGTTTTCCAGGTCATGGCTGGCGATGCGGGTCGAAGCCAGCAGGCCGAAACCGGTGTTGATGCCGTAGGCGGTGCGGTCTTCGGCAATGATCTGCTCGACGCAGGCAACGCTGGCGTCGATGGCCTGGTCGGCGCTGGCATCCAGTTGCAGGCGCACAGGCGCTGCGTGAATGGCACGTAGTTGGGCCAGGGTCAGGGTACCGGGCTTGAGAGTCAGTTCGGTCACTTCGCTACTCCAATTCGCTTGGGGCCCGCAGGCCCCTTCTTGTTGTTCAGTATCAACGTTGTTCGGCAATTACCAAAGGAACGTCGATCAGCCCGTGATCATCGGCAGGTCCAGGCCCTGCTCCTTGGCGCAGTCGATGGCGATC